>DASZOG010000329.1:0-7038 GCA_035550895.1 Acidimicrobiales bacterium | reverse complement strand
CAGGGAGTCGACGCCCAGATGCAGCCGGGCCAGCGCCACGAGGATCACGAGCACTGCGACCACCCACTTCAGGCGGTTGCGCAGCCGTCCTTCCGGCACCAAGGTGTACAGGGCGATCACCGACAGGCCGCTGAGCGCCAGCATGTGGATCGACGGCATCGACCAGCCGCCCCAGCTTCCGAGGAGCCGCACGCCGAACGGCCGCGGCTGGGTTGTCACGTTGTACAGCCAGAGGTGCACGAGTTGCGCCAGCTGCGACACCACCAGCTCGATGAGCAGCAGACGCCACCGCCGGAGGATGACGAGTGCGACGGGCAGCAGCCAGCTGGCGAGCTGGATGACCCACCAGGAACTTGCGTAGCTCACCCACCGCGAGATCCGGTCGATGCCGGGCAGGTCGAGTTCGCTCATCCAGCGAACGATGGTGTCGTCGGCGACGATGACCGGGATCGCCGCGCCACGGACTCCGTTGCCGAAGATCAGCACGGTGACCACCACCGCGACCGCTGCCGTGATCAGCCACCCGACACCCGTCGTGCGCAGATGACGCGGCAGGGGCGGTGGAGCGCCCGACGGCCGCCGCCTCGCCGCCGGACTCATCCCCCGCGGGAACGCTGCGTGATCGAAGGTTCTCGGAGTCGTCACGTCAGACCTTGCCGTTACCGCCAGCCTTCCACACCGGCACGACGAGCCGCTCGATTCGGGAGGGCAGCCACGAACGCGTCCGTCAGCGCAGGGGCTGGCACGGGGATCTCGTGCACCAGGCCGGCCAGTTCGTCCGCCGGCGGGCGCGGCTCGGCGAGCAGCGCGGCCAGCGCGGCAGGTTCCCAGCGGTGGTGCAGCGCGCACTGGAAGCGCGCTGCCTCGCGTGTCCGGCGTTGGCTGATGCCGACGGCCTTTCCCCGGTCGATCGTCACCTCGCCCGGTCCGCGCCCGGCGAAGCAGACCACCGGTGACCAGCGCGTGTTCACCATCCGCCCGCGGTGCACCGTGCCCCCGCCCACGCCACACGCCTCGAGCGCGGCCACCCACACTTCGCCGAGCCACCAGGCCGCCCGGCCGACGTCGTCGTCCCACAGCGCGTCACCCGCCGGCAGGATCACGTCGACCCAGTGCACCTCTCCGGGGACGAGCAACACGGCGCCGCCGCCGCTGCGCCGGCGCACGATCTCGACGCCGCGCTCACCCGCCGCACGCGCGTCGATCGTGGACAGAGGCTGGCTCGAGCCGAGCACCAGTGCCGGCCGATCGACCGCGAACACCCACACCGCACGCCTCGCGGGCGCTGGAACCGGGCGGGCATGGAAGTCCGCGGCCGAGCCCGTCACGCGCTCGACCGTCCACGTCACGACGGTTGCGGCGGCGACGTCACGGCGTGCCGGCCGGCCGGGTCACGACGCGCGAGCGAGGTACGGCTTCCACGCCTCCGGCACCGAGCCGACGGCGACCACGACCCAGGCCAGCTCGCGCGGTGCCGCCGGGCGGCGATGGAGGCGCATGCCGGCCTCCTCCGGCGTGCGGTCCCGCTTGCGCAGGTTGCAGCCGCGGCAACAGGCGGTCACGTTCTCCCACGCGTGCACGCCTCCCCGGCTGCGCGGCAGGACGTGGTCGATCGAGTCGGCGTGCGCGCCGCAGTACTGGCACCGGTGCCCGTCGCGGGCGAACACGGCGCGCCTGCTCAGCGCCGTTCGCCGGTGGTACGGCACCTTGACGACGTAGCGCAGGCGGATGACGACCGGTCGGGGCACGGCGAGATGCGCCGAGCGGAGCTCGCCGCCGTCGTCGTGCACGATCTCGGCTTTCTCGGAGAGCACGAGGCACACGGCGCGCCGGACGGGGACGACGCTGAGCGGCTCGTAGGTCGCATTGAGGACGAGCGCGCTCTGCACGGGCGGAACCTACGCGCTCTGCTCGCGCGCGGCCGGTGGTTTCCGCCGCACCGCCCTCACCCGTACTCTCGGCACCACGACAGGTAGTTGAGCACGTCCGCAGGCACCGGTGCACGATCTCCGGTCCCGCCGTATTGCGTGACGAGCCGGAAACGCACGTACGCCGCGTCGGGCAGCGGGAGGAACGGCGGCCGCCGCCACCAGCGCGGCCGCGCCAGCCGGCGCACCTGGCGGACTGCGGTGAGCCACAGCCCCGGCCGTCCGACCACAGCACCCATGATGCGCAGCCAGCTCACGCCGTCCGCAGTCCGACCCACACCTCAAGGTTAGATCGGCGGTGCGGTGGCGCGGCGGGCCACGGCGGCGGCGCCGATCAGAGGGCCCTCCGAG
Source organism: Acidimicrobiales bacterium (assembly GCA_035550895.1). Lineage (GTDB taxonomy): Bacteria > Actinomycetota > Acidimicrobiia > Acidimicrobiales > Ilumatobacteraceae > DASZOG01. The sequence continues at coordinate 4,759 of DASZOG010000329.1, read as the reverse complement.
CCGAGGCCGGCGGGGCGTACGACTGCATCGGCGGCGAACGAGATCCGCGCCCGCGCCGCGAGCTCCGCCTGCGCCGCGGCGAAGAACGCGTCGCCGTAGCCCAGCGCGACGGATCCGGCCACGAGCGCGAGGCGCAGGTCGAGCAACGCGCAGACCGACGCCACCGCCCGGCCGACCCACCGGCCGACCTGGTCGACGAGCTCGGGCGGCGCGTCCGCCGGTGGCCGCCCGGTCATCGCCTCGATCGCCAGTCCCGACGCCTGCGCTTCGAGACACCCCCGCGCGCCGCAGCCGCAGATCCGCCCGTCCGGCTCGACGATGACGTGGCCGATGTGGCCGGCGTTGCCTCCCTGCCCGTCGAGCAGCCGGCCGTCGACGAACACCCCTCCGCCGACACCGGTCGACACGACCATGGCGACGAAGTCGCGCACACCGACGGCCGCGCCCTTCCACGCCTCCGCCATCGCCAGCGCCTTCGCGTCGTTGTCGACGTACACCGGCAACCGGGTCAGCGCGGCGAGCTGGCCGCGCAACGGGAAGTCGCGCCAGCCGGGGATGTTCAGCGGCGAGACTTCTTCACCGCCGGGGGCCATCGGACCGCCCACGCCGACCCCGACGACGTCGACCTCCGCGACGGTGAGCGCGCGTGACACCAGGTCGCGCAGGCCGGGCCACGGGTCGTCGCGCTCGGTCGGCACGGTCTGGCGGGTGAGCAACCGGCCCTCGGCGTCGACCACTCCGACGGCGAGCTTCGTCCCGCCGACGTCGACGGCCAGGTAGCGCACGGCCGCGCACGGTACCGGTCCGCTGTTCGACCGCCGCCCGCCCGATGCGGGAACGCCAGAGCAGGCATCTACCCTGTGCCGCCATGGCCGAGCGCAGCGGGGTCGGAACCCGGTGACGGTCGCGGAGCGCGCTGCGCCGACCTTCGCCCAGCTCTTCGACAGCATCGCCTCCAACGTCGAGCGGGTGATCCGCGGCAAGCCCGAGGCGATCGAGTTGGCGACGGTGTGCCTCGTCGCCGAAGGCCACCTGCTGATCGAGGACGTCCCTGGCGTCGGCAAGACGCGCCTCGCCAAGGCGCTCGCGGCATCGATCGACTGCACGTGGAAGCGGGTGCAGTGCACACCCGACCTGCTGCCCTCCGACATCACCGGCACGACGGTCTGGCACCGGGGCAAGGACGAGTTCGAGTTCCATCCGGGGCCGGTGTTCTCGAACATCGTCCTGGCCGACGAGATCAACCGCGCCGCCCCGCGCACGCAGGCCGCCCTGCTGGAAGCGATGGAGGAGCGCCAGGTCACGATCGACGGCGTTGCCCGCCCGCTGCTGCGGCCGTTCCTCGTCCTGGCCACGCAGAACCCCGTCGAGCACGAGGGCACGTTCGGTCTCCCCGACAGCCAGCTCGACCGCTTCCTCCTGCGCATCTCGCTCGGTTACCCCGCCCGCCTGGCCGAGCTGGAGGTGCTCGAGACGCACGGCACGTCGACCGAGGTCGAGGTGTCCCCCGTCGTCAGCCGCGCCGACGTGGTGGCGATGACCCAGGCGGCCGACGGCGTGCATGTCGCGCCGGCGCTGAAGGGGTACCTCGTCGACCTCGCCGAGGCGAGCCGGCGCCACTCGATGCTGCTGCTCGGGATGTCCCCCCGGGCGACGCTGTCCCTCCTCCGCTGCTCCCGTGTGCAGGCGGCCGCCGAAGGGCGCAACTACGTCGTGCCCGACGACATCAAGGCCCTCGCGCCGGCCGTGCTCGCGCACCGGCTGATCCTCACCGACGAAGCAGCCATCCGCGGCGTGACGAAGGACGAGGTCGTCGCCGAGCTCGTGGCTACCGTCCCGGTCCCGGTGGCGGCGAGGTAGGCAACGCGCGTGCCGACCCGCGGAGGGTGGCTGACCCTCGTGCTCGCGGTTGCCGCCCTGGCGGTCGGCAGGATCTTCGCCTTCCCCGAGATGTTCCTCATCAGCGCGGGTCTGGCCGCGTTCGTCGTCGTCGGAATGATCGTCGTCTCCGTGCGGCCGGTCGTACTCGACGTGCGCCGCGACGTGAGCCCGTCGCGCGTCCACGCCGGCGACGACGCCCGCATCGACCTCCTCGTCACGTCGCAGCGGCGGACTCCGGTGGTCACCCTCGAGGACCCGGTCGGTGACACGCGGGGCGCGGTCGTCCGCCTGGCGCCGCTGTTGCGCGGCGAGCTGCGCCGCGCCGCGTACCGCCTGCCGACGACGCAACGCGGCATCCTCCCGGTGGGGCCGATGCGCGTGACGCGCACCGACCCGTTGGGGATGGCGAAGCGCACGACCGTCGGCGCCGGCCAGGAGCGGGTGATGGTCTACCCGCGTATCGACCCGATCGACCCGCCCGGCCTGCCCAACCGGCGGGACATCGCCGGTGAGTCGATCGCCCGCGTGCGCTCCCGGCGCTTCGACGAGTTCGCCGGCTTGCGGGCGTACGTTCCCGGCGACGACCTGCGCCTGGTGCACTGGCCGTCGTCGGCCCGCATCGGCGAGATCGTCGTGCGCCTCCAGGAGCAGCCGGAACCGATCGGGGTCATCGTCGTGCTCGACCTGCGCCGGTCCGCGCATCCCTCCGCGGGATCCGTGGAGCGGGCCATCTCCGCCGCAGCCAGCGTCATCGTCGCCGCGGCTCGCCACGGGCGGCGGACCGTGCTGCTCACCTCCGGCGGTGTCGAGTTGGACAGTTCACGCGCCGGCGCCGTGGCGGCGATGCTCGACTACCTCACCACCGCCGGCGCCCAGCCGATCGGGTCGATCCGCAGCGCGGTGCTCAAGGCGTCGAGCGAGATCGGCGGCGCGACGATCGTCCTCGTCTCGGGCCGGATGACCAGCAGCGAGCTGCGCGGCGTTCTCGGCGGCGCGTCGCGGGAGGGCACGCTCGTCGTCGCCGGCGAGGGTCCGCTGCCGAGCGCGGGCGCGACGCGGGCGACGGTCATCGACGCGACACAGCAGGGGGCCTTCGCTCCGTCTTGGCGGGCGGCGACCGGCGGTCAACGCCGGCGGCGCGGCGCCTCGAAGCCGCTGCACGCCGCAGGGGTGTGGACATGACGCGCCTCCGCCCGCCTGCATGGATGACGCTCGTCGCCTACTCGCTGGTCACCGTGATCACGTGCTGGCGGCTGTTCAGCGGGTGGAGCTTCGTCGTCCCGCTGTGCGCAGCGGCGGTACTCGGGCACGGGATCTCCACGCTCCTCCGCCGGGCCGGCTGGAGCTCGCTGCCGACGCTGCTGGTCTCGCTGTTCGCGCTGGCGGTGTTCATCACCCTGGCGATGTATCCGGAGACGTCCGCGTACGGCTTCCCGACGCGCGCCACGTGGGAGGCTCTGCGGCCCGAGCTCGCCGACGCCTGGCGAGCGCTCCCTGATGCGGTGGCGCCGGTGCCGGCCGAGGGCGGCTTCCTGGCGGCGGCGATCGCTGGGGCGTGGTTGCTCGCGCACCTCAGCGACGACCTCGCCCACCACGGCGCGACCGTGTTCGAGACGGTGGTCCCGCAGAGCCTGCTGTTCGTCACCGCCACGTCGCTCGGTGGCCCGCGGATGCGCTACCTCGCCGTGTTCGTCTGGCTCGTCGCTCTGGCCGCAGCGATTGCCGCCCTGCGCGCCGAGCACCCGCGCGGCGCGAGCTGGTACGGCGGCGTACGCCGCGGGGCGACGGCGACGATGCTCGGCGGCGCCTTGGTGGTGGCGACGGCGGCGGGCGCGCTCGCGGTCTTCGCCGGTCCCCGGCTGCCCGGCTCCGAGAGCGAGGCCCTGCTCGACCCCGGCGGGTCCGGCTCGAGCCGGTCGACCGTCAGCCCGCTCGTGGACATCCGTAGCCGGCTGGTCAACCAGAGCAACTCCGAGGTCTTCCGGGTCGGGGCCGCGGAGAGTGCGTACTGGCGGCTCACGGCGCTCGACGAGTTCGACGGCCGGATCTGGCGGGCCACCCGCCGGTACGGCGACGTCGTCGGCCAACTGGGCGGCGGTGTCGCCCGCCGGTTCACGCGCACGCTCGAGCAACAGGTGAGCATCACCGGCTTGCGGTCCGTCTGGCTGCCGGCCGCGTATGCGCCCGTCCAGCTCTCGGACCCGGAGCTCGCCGGATACGACCCCGGCACGGCCAGCCTGCTCGTGCGCGAGGGCGTCGAAGCACCGATCGTCTACACCGTGGTGTCGCGTGTGCCCACGCTGCGCCCGGCCCTCCTGCGCTCCTCCCCCGGCGGGCTGCCCGAGGACCTGGGCGCGCAATCCGTGCAGCTCCCGCCTGACTTCTCGGACGAGCTGATCGCCGAGGCGCGGCTTCGCGCCGCCGGGCCGACGCGCTACGACCAGGCGATGAACCTCCAGAACTGGTTCCGATCCGAGTTCGAGTACAGCCTGAGCGTCCCGGCCGGCCACGGGATCGATGCCATCGAGAGCTTCCTGGCGACCCGGGTCGGCTACTGCGAGCAGTTCGCCGGGACGTACGCCGCGTTCGCCCGGGCGGTCGGCATCCCGGCGCGGGTCGTCGTCGGATTCACGCCGGGTGAGCGTGGCGAGACAGACGGGCTGTTCCACGTTCGCGGTCGCAACGCGCACGCCTGGCCGGAGGTCTACTTCCAGGGGATCGGCTGGGTCGCGTTCGAGCCGACGCCGGGACGCGGTGCGCCGGGCAACGAGAGCTACACCGGCGTCCCCGCCGAGCAGGCCGCACCGGCCGAGACGGCAGGGCTGGGGACGACGGCCACGGCGGCACCCGGAGCGGATCCTGACGCTGCCGCGGGCGG
>DASZOG010000328.1:0-5451 GCA_035550895.1 Acidimicrobiales bacterium | reverse complement strand
AGGTCGACCCGCGGATCGGAGACGAGCTGCTCGCCGACGGTCTCACCGGCGCCGAGCACGACGTTGAGCGCGCCGGGCGGCAGCCCGCACTCGTGCAGCAGCCTGGCCAGCTCGAGCGTCGAGACGACGGCCTCCTCGGGTGGCTTGGCGACGACCGAGCATCCGGCGGCAAGGGCCGCCGCGATGCGCTGGCTGCCGGTCATCAGCGGCCCGTTCCACGGCAGCAGCTCGCAGACCACGCCGGCCGGCTCGCGCAGGCGCAGCGTGAGCAGGTCGGGGCCGCCGCCTGGCAGCAGGTCGGGCGGGAAGTTGGAGCGGCGCACGTCGCCGTGGAGATCGCGGGCGACTCCAGCGGCGTGGGCGAACGCGGTCGCCGCCTCGTATACGTCGTAGACGAGCGCGCCGGCCACCGCTTTGCCGGTGTCCATCGCCTCGAGGGCGGCCAGGCGGGCCGCGTCGGCGCGGATGCGCGTGGCAACGGCTTCGAGCACCTCTGCTCGCCCGGCAAGCGAGCGGCGTCGCCAGTCACCCGCGTCGAACGTGTGCCGCGCCGCGGCCAGCGCGGCGTCGACTTCCTCGGGGGTCGCCTCGGCCCACGACGCCACCGGCGCGTCGAGCGACGGATCGACCACCGGCCGCACCTGGCCGGCGCGTCGTTCCTCACCGGCGATCAGCTGGGGGATCGGGTCAGCGGGGATCCATGCCGGATCGATCCTCTGCTCGCGCACCCGGCGCTCGCTCCCCTCGCTCACTGCCCGACCTCCCTCTTGTGCCGTGGCCCAATGCGGCGTCCCGGCTCCGGATCTAGTGTCCGTCCCCGTGGGCGACACGACGGTACCGGAGCCCGCCTCCGCCCCCCAGGCCGATCTGCTCGTCGCCGGGGGCGACGTCGTCACGATGAACGACCGCCGCGAGGTGCTGCTCGGGGGCACGGTCGCGGTGGCCGGCGACCGGATCGTCGCCGTCGGTTCCACCTCTGAGTTGAGGGCTGCGCATCCCGCAGCGGACGTGCTCGACGCGTCCGGCTGCGTCGTGATCCCCGGGCTGATCGACGCCCATCAGCACCTCACCGGCGACCCGCTCGTCCGCTCGTGCATCCCGGACCTGCTCGCGCCGGGCGAGTCGATCTTCTCGTGGTCGGTGCCGTTGCACGGCCAGCACAACCCGGACGACGACGAGCTCTCCGCGACCCTGACGGCGGTGGAGTGCCTGCGCAACGGAACGACGACGGTCGTCGAGGCCGGCACGGTGGCCAACCCCGATCGCGTCGCCAAGGCGTTGGAGGGCGTCGGGCTGCGAGGCACGGTCGGCACGTGGGGCTGGGACGTCGAGGGCGTCCCGTTCAGCGCAGCGGCCGACGAGGTCCTGGCGCGGCAGCGGGAGGTCGTCACCCGCTGGCCGGCGGGCGGCCTGGTCGAGGGCTGGGTCACGCTGGTCGGGCACAGCCTGGCCTCCGACGAGCTGCTCGCCGGCGCCGCGGACCTGGCCCGCCAGCACCAGGTCGGGATGACGATGCACATGTCGCCGACGAGCTCGGATCCCGAGTCGTACCTCGCCCGCACCGGGCGGCGTCCCCTCGTCCACCTCGACACGCTCGGCGTGCTCGGCCGCCACCTCCTTCTCGCCCACGGCGTCTGGCTCGACGACTCCGAGGTCGAGCTGGTGCTCGCCCGCGAGGTCGCGATCGCGTACACGCCCTGGGCGTACGTCCGCCTCGGTCAGGGGGTCAGCCGGGCCGGCCGCCACGCCGAGATCGTCGAGCGCGGCGGGCGCGTCGCGCTCGGCTGCGACGCGTGCAACGCCGCCGACCACCACGACGTGCACAAGCAGGCGGCGCTCGCCGCCGGCCTTGCCCGCGACACGCGCATCGACCCCACCCGCTTCGGCGCGCACCAGGCGTTCGAGCTGGCGACGATCCGCGGCGCCGAGGCGATCGGGATGGACGACCGGATCGGGTCGCTCGAGGCCGGCAAGCTCGCCGACCTCGTCGTCCACGACGCCAGGACGCTCGACTGGACGCCGCGGGGAGACGTCGGCCTGCAGCTCGTCTGGGGCACCGACGGTCGCACGGTGCGCGACGTCGTCGTCGGCGGCCGGGTCGTCGTGCGCGACGGCGTCTGCACGACGGTCGACGTCGATGCCCTGCGCGCCGAGGTGGCGACGGCACAGCGCTCCCTCCTGCAGCGCGCCGGCATCGAGATCCCCCACCCCTGGCCGCAGGTCACGGCCGGCTAGCGCTCATGCGTGTCGCCGTCGTCACCGGTCCGGACCTGGTCGAGCTGCGCGACGAACCGACGCCGAGGGTGCAGCCGGACCAGCTGCTCGTGGAGGTCGGCGCCTGCGGTCTGTGCACGATGGAGCGGCGGCTGTTCCTCGGGGAGAAGCGGATCTACCCCGTGGCACCGGGGCACGAGGTCGCCGGCCGTGTGGCCGACGCCGGCGCGGACGTCGACGGGCTTGTCGGCTCGCCGCGCGTCGGCGACGTCGTGACCGTCGATCTGTTGACCCGCTGCGGGACCTGCGCCGCCTGCCGCAGAGGGCGCACGGCGTTGTGCAAGCGGCCGCAGGGAGGCGCGCTGTCGGACGGCACGATCTCCATGGGCGCCGGTCTCGCCGAGTACGTCGCTGTTGCCGCACACCAGGCGTGGACCACCGGCGACGCGCCCATCGAGCACGCCGCGATGGGCGAACCCCTCGCCTGCGTCGCGCACTCGCTGCGCCTCGGCGGGTTCCGGGCCGGGGACCGCGTGGCTGTGATCGGGGGCGGCTACATGGGCCGGCTGCACGCCGCGCTGGTCCGGGCGGGCGGTGCGGCGTCGGTCGGCGTCGTCGACGTGAGCGACGAGCGGCGTTCCGACGCGATCACGGCCGGCGCAGCATGGGCCGGAGCACCCGCCGATGCAGAATCCGTCGGTGGTCGGCAGGATCTGGTGTTCGTCACGGCCGGCGCGCCGGGCGCGCTGGAGCTGGCGCTCGCGTTGTGCGACGACGGCGGCACCGTCGTGCTCTACGGGGCGTTCCCGAAGGACCTGACCGTGCCCGTCGGTCCGGACGCGATCCACCACCACGAGCTGTCGATCGTCGGCGTGTACAGCCACGAACCGGAGGACTGGCGCACTGCCGCGGGGCTGATCCGCTCGGGCGCGCTCGCCCCCGAGCTCGACCGGCTGGTGAGCGCGCGCTACGAGCTGGAGCAGGTGCTCGACGCCTTCCGCCAGGTCGCCACGACGCCGACGTACCGCGTGCTCGTCGGTGGCTGAGCGCGCCCCGTTCGTCCTCGGCGCCGACCTCGGCACCGGCGCCGCCCGGGTCGTGGCCCTCACGGGGGCGGGCGCGGTCCTCTCCGACGCCGAAGCGCCGTACCCGGAGATGGATGGATGGCCCGCCGGGCGCGCCGATCCGGCCGCGTGGCTGGCGGGATTGGAAGCGGCGCTGCACGACGTGGTCGCCCGCCTCCCGGCTGGTGCGTCGGCGGCCGCGCTGGCGATCGGCGGCCAGAGCCCGACGACGGTCCCGAACGGCGGGGGGCTCGCCGTCACCTGCCGTCACCCGGTCGGGTCCAACCTGCCACCGGACGACCAGCACGCCGCGCAGTGGGATCTGCTGCGCGACGAGATGGGCCAGCACGCCCCGGTCGTGCCGCGCCAGATCTGGGACTGGGTGCTCGAGCGGCTCGGTGCCGGGTCCGGCCAGGGGCGCTGGCCCGGCGAGCCGGACCTGCCGGGCTACGGCCGGCGCCGCGACAGCGCGACGGTCATCGGCCACGCCGACGGCAGCCACGGCGTACCCGCCGGCACACCACTCGTCGCCGGCGCGCAGGACGCGTACCTCAGCTTCTGGGCGGGTGGGATCGACGAGCCCGGTCGCGGTCTCGACCCCGGCGGGCGCACGGGCGGGCTCGGCGTGGCGGTCGAGGCCGGCCACCGTCCGGCGGGCTTGTACGCGCTGCCCAGCGCGGCCAAGGGTGTCGACATCGTCGGCGGGCCGACGGCGAGCCACGGTTCGATCCTCGAGTGGTGGTCACGGATGACCGGGCGGAGCGTCGACGAGCTGCTCGCGCTCGCCGCGGACGTGCCTCCCGGCGCCGGCGGCGTGCTCGCCCTGCCGTACCTGGAGGGCGAGCGGGCGCCGCGCTGGGAGCCCCGGTTGCGCGCCGAACTCGTCGGATTGGGCGCGGCGACGGGCCCGGGCGAGGTCACCCGCGCGTTGCTCGAGGCCACTGCCTACGGCCTGGCGCACATCGCCCACGAGCTGGCGGGCCACGGCGTGGAGCTGCGCCGCCTGGTCTGCGGCGGCACGCCGGCGCGCAGCCGCCTGTGGTGCTCGATCAAGGCCGCCGTGCTCGAGGTCCCGGTCGAGGTGCCGGCGTATCCGAGCCTCACGGCCTACGGCGCGGCGCTTGCCGCCGGAGCCGCGCTCGGCTGGTGGCCCGCCCCAGGCGCCGGTCGGCCCGGCGACTGGCCGCGGCCGACGGCAGAGGTGATCGAGCCGGAGGCGGATCCGGTGTACTGCGACGGTTACGCCAGGTTCGTCGCCCTCGGCGACCGGGCCCAGGAAGCCATCCACTGAAGGGAGCGCGATGCCCAACCCACTGATCTTCGTCGACCTGCCGACACCCGACCCCGAAGCGACGTCGCAGTTCTACGCTGACCTGTTCGAGTGGAAGTTCAACCGGCGTCCCGCCGGCGAGTTCCACGAGATCCTGCCCGGCGTGAAGCCGAACCTCGGCATGCACCGCGAGGAGCAGCCGGTGACGGGTCCCGTGCCCCGGATCTACGTGATGGTGTCCGACCCACCGGCGTACCTCGCCCGGGCGATCGAGCTCGGGGCGACGAAGCTCTGGGACGAGGTGCACTGGGAGGAGTTCGACGGCCGCCACGCGGCGTTCCGCGACCCGTGGGGCACGGAGGTGGTGCTCTGGCGCGACAAGGGCACGTACACGCCGGGCGCCCCGTCCGAGTGACGCGCGTGAGGAGCGAGCAATGACCAACAAGCTGATCTTCGTGGACATGCCTTCGTCCGACCCGGTCGCCATGCAGGCGTTCTACGAGGACCTGTTCGGCTGGCAGATCAACCCACGGCCGAAGGGTGAGTTCCACCAGATCGTGCCGGGCGACGGCCTGCACCTGGGGATCTTCAACGCCGAGACCCGTCCACCCGATCCGGCCCCCGCGCCGCTGCCGGCACGCGGCGGCGTCGAGCCACGGGTGTACATCCTCGTCGACGACACCCCGGTGGCGTACCTCGAGAAGGCGGTCGCCCTCGGGGCGACGAAGCTGTGGGACGAGCTGTACTGGGAGGAGTTCAACGGCTACCACGCCGCGTTCCGTGACCCGTGGGGCAACAACATCGTGATGTGGCAGCCGAAGGACGACCGCGACGAGCCGGCCGCCGACCAGCCGGCCTGATCGATCTCGGCGCGGAATGGTGCGGACGCCGCACCATTCCGCG
>DASZOG010000327.1:0-12020 GCA_035550895.1 Acidimicrobiales bacterium | reverse complement strand
ACCATCAGGGCGAACGTGCCCGCCTTGCCCCACCACGTCACGTCGAAGCGCTGCATGCCGGCCAACGTGAGCAGCACGAGCGTGACGCCGAGGATGACCTCGCGGGCGACGACGAGCCAGGCGAAGACGAGCGGAACGCTGCCGTCGACGATGAGCGCGCCGACGCCGACGATGAACAGCAGGCGGTCGGCCAACGGGTCGAGCACCTTGCCGAGCTCGCTGACCTGGTGGTAGCGCCGGGCGATGTAGCCGTCGACCCAATCGGTCGCGCCGAGCGCACCGAGCAGCGCTGCTGCAGCGACCCGGTCCTCCTTGCCGAACAGGAGCCACAGGAACAGCGGCAGGCACGACAGGCGGACGATCGTGATCGCGTTCGGGAGCGTGAGCAGACGGTCCTGGCCAGCCGGTGCGGCGGCGACCTCCGGCGCACCGGTGGCGGTCACGGCGCCAAGTGTAGGAGTGCGCCCACCGTACGATCTGCGCCGTGCCGACCATCTTCAGCCGGATCATCGCGGGCGAACTGCCGGGCACCTTCGTCTGGCGTGACGACCGCTGCGTCGCCTTCCTCTCCGTCAACCCGATCGCCGACGGGCACGCGCTCGTCGTGCCGATCGACGAGTTCGACCACTGGATCGACCTGCCGGACGATCTCGCCACCCACCTGTTCAGCGTGGCGAAGGTGATCGGCAAGGCGCAACTGGCCGGCTTCGGCTGCGAGCGGATCGGCGTCATCGTCGCCGGCTACGAGGTGCCGCACTGCCACGTGCACGTGATCCCGACGCGCAGCATGGCCGACGTCTCGTTCTCCAACGCCGCGCCATCCGTCGAGCGTGGCGCGCTCGAGGCGGCTGCGGAGCGGATCCGGGTCGAGCTGCGGGCGATGGGCCGCACAGAGGTCACCTGAGATATCGAGGCCGTTCAGGCCCCGAGGTCGACGCCTTCCACCGGCTCCACGAGTTGCGGGCCCTTGTTGCGCACGTTGTTCACGTCGGTGGACACGGCGTGCAGCCTGAGCAGGTCGTCGGGCGCTGGCACGAGCAGACCGCTCAGCGCGGCGACGTCCTGGTTGTCGCGGTCGAGCCACTCCTTCCACGCGCTCGGCGGCAGGATCACCGGCATCCGGTCGTGGATCGGGGCCATCGTCCCGTTGGCGTCCGTGGTGACCACGGTGAGCGAGTGCAGCCACGGCGCGTCGTCACCCGCCTGTGGGTCCCGCCATGGCGACCACAACCCGGCGACCGCGAGCGGCTCGCCGTCGAGGCGGTGGGCGTAGACCGGCTGCTTCGCCGGCTTCCCCGAGCGGGTGAGCGGCGCGTCGGGCCCGCTGAGCTGCTTCCACTCGTAGAAGCCGTCCATCGGGATGATGCAGCGGTGCTTCTTGAAGGCCGACTTGTAAGCGTTCTTCATCGCCAGTGTGTCGGCCCGAGCGTTGATCATCCTCTGGCCGAGCTTCACGTCCTTCGCCCACGACGGCACCAGTCCCCAGTGGAAGACCTCCACCCGCAGCACACCGTCCGGGCCCTCGACGACGCCGTAGACGTCGTTCGTCGGCGCGACGTTCCAGTTCGCCGGCAGCTCGACCTCGGGTGCCTCGGCACCGAAGTAGGCGGCGATCTCTTCCGGCTTGCTGGCCGCCACGAAGCGTCCACACATGGGCTCGACTCTACGGGGGTCCAACGAGTACGGCGTTTGTCCGGCCAGCGGCCGGGGCACTCCTGGCCCACGACGGTCGACGGCGACCGTCTCGCGGAGGGAGCAGGAGTGCGGAACGGCTCGGCTGACGATCTGCAGATGGTGTGCGCGCGCGGCATCTCGAAGCGCTTCGGCGACCAGCAGCCCCTGCGCGGCGTCGATCTCGATATCTCGCGCGGCTCGATCCTCGGCGTGATCGGCCCGAGTGGCTGCGGCAAGACGACGCTCGTACGCGTGCTGACCGGGATCCTCGGCCGCGACGGCGGGGAGCTGAGCGTGCTCGGGACCGACCCGCAGCACTTCACCCCTCGGCACCGGCGCCGCTTCGGCTACATGCCGCAGATGCCGATCCTGTTCCCGAACCTGTCGCTGATTGCGAATCTGAACTTCGTCGCCTCGGTGTACGGAATGCCGCTCCGGCGCCGGAAGCGGCTGCGCGACGTCCTGCAGTTCGTCGACCTCTGGGACCACCGGCACAAGCGGCTGTGCGAGGCCTCGGGCGGGATGCAGCGCCGTCTCGTGCTCGCCGCGACGCTGGTGCACGGCCCGGAGCTGCTGTTCCTCGACGAGCCGACTGCTGGGATCGACCCGATCCTGCGCGACCGCTTCTGGGGCAGGTTCCGTGACCTGCGCGACGCGGGACGGACGCTCCTCGTCACGACGCAGTACGTCGGAGAGGCGGCATCGTGTGATCTCGTCGCTGTGATGTCCGAGGGCCGGCTCCTCTTGGTCGACTCTCCCGACGGCCTACGCCGCAGGGCGTACGGTGGCGACCTGCTGGTGATCCGGCCCGAGGCGGGCTGGCTGTCCCACCAGCAGCTCGCCCAGGTCAGCGCGATGCCGTTCGTCCGCCGGATCACGCGGCGTGCCGACGACCTGATGATCGTCGTCGACGACGGCGCCGCCGACACCGCGAAGCTCCTCGCCCACTTCTCGTCGGTCGGCATCCCGCTCCAGGGAGTCGAGCCCGTCGTGCCGTCGTTCGACGACGTGTTCGTCGAGCTGATCGAAGCAGACCGCGCCCGCCGGCCGGCTGCCGAGGCGGCGTAGGTGGACCAGTGACCGAGCGAAGTGTGGTCCAGCAGGCACGGTCGGCAGTCGCCACGCAGTGGCGACTCGTTCACTCCAGCACCCGCAGGATGCCCCAATGAACATCCTCCGGCGGCCGATGCAGTCGGCCGCGTTCATGCGCAAGGAAGTGGTCGACGTCGCGCGTCAGCCACGCCTGCTGTTCGTCCTCGTGCTCGGGCCGTTCCTCATCCTGCTCGCGTTCGGGCTCGGCTATCGCGACGAACCGACGCCGTACCGCACGATGTTCGTCGCTCCGGAGGGCAGCCCGTTCCTCGACCGGGTCGAGGAGTACGCCGACGAACTCGGACGTTTCGTCGACTACCGCGGTGTCGACACGGACCGCGATGCAGCTGTGGACGCGCTCGACGACGGTGACGTCGACGTAGTGGTGATCTTTCCCGACGACCCGCTCGGCACGGTGCTTGAGGGCGAACAGGCGACGATCACGGTCCTGCACAACCGCATCGACCCGATCGAGTTGACGGCGATCGACTTCGCCTCGCGCCTGGCCGTCGACAACATCAACAGCTCGGTCCTCGCCGGCATCGTGAACGGCGGCCAGGAGCTCTCGGCGCCCGTTTCCGATCTGGTCAGTGCCGGAGCGGACGCAGCGTTGCAGGTCGACGAAGCGGTCGCGGCCGGCGATCAGGACACGGCCTCCGCCGCGCTCGACGAGCTCCGCGCACGCGTCTCCGACCTGGATCGAGCACTGGGCGGAACGGGCGAGCTGACCCGGCAGTTCGAGGGTGACGAAGGCCCGCTGGCGGACGAGGCGAACCAGGTCCGGGAGACCGTCGCCGAGCTGGAGTCCACGGTGCGCGATGCACGCCGCGCGCTCGACGACGGCGAAACGCCCGACCTCTCCAGGGCGCGTGCCCTCCTGGAGACGGTCGGAACCGAGTTCGACAGGCTCACGAACGTTCCGCCCGAGGTGCTCGTGCGACCGTTCGAGAGCGACGTCGACTCGGCGGTATCGGGCAGCAGGACCATCACCGACTTCTACGCACCGGCCGCGATCGTCCTGCTCCTGCAGCAGTTCGGTGTGGCGTTCGGAGCGCTGACGTTCGTCCGCGAGCGCCAGCTCGGCATCGAGGACCTGTTCCGAGCGGCCCCCCTACGGGCGGCGGAGACGCTCATCGGGAAGTACCTCGGATACCTGCTTCTCGGAGGGGCGGTGGCGGCGGTACTCACGGCCATGGTCGTCACCGCGCTGGACGTGCCGATGACGGGCAGCTGGGGCGAGGTGGCCATCGTTCTCGCGCTGACGCTGTTCGCTTCGGTGGGGCTCGGGTTCGTCATCTCGCTCGTGTCCCGCGACGACACCCAGGCTGTGCAGTTCACGATGATCACGCTGCTGGCGAGCCTGTTCTTCAGCGGCTTCTTCCTCTCCCTGACGCAGCTGGCCGAGCCGGCGAGGATCATCTCGTGGCTGCTTCCGGCGACGTTCGGGATGGAGCTGTTGCGCGACGTGATGCTCCGCGGCCAGGAGCTGGACCTGACCGTGACGATCGGCCTCGCCGGGTACGGTGTCGCTGCGTTCATCTTCGCTCTGCTCGGCACCCGCAGGAGGCTCGCCGCCGCCAGATGAGGATCACCGACCGCGCCGCAGGGACGGCGATGATCGTCGTCGGCGTGTTCGGCGTGGTGGTCGGGCTTGTCGGCATCTTCGTCGGGCGGCAACTCGTCAGCGAGCTGGAGCGCTCGGTCGACGACAGCCTCGTGCTGACGTCCGAAGCGCTCGACTCGGTGGCCGACACGATCGACGTCGCCCGGGGCGTGGTCGACACGGTCGACGACGCCCTGGGAACGGTCGGCGAGGTCACTGCCGAGGTGGCGAGCTCGCTCGGATCCGGAGAGCGGGTGATCTCGCAGGTGGCATCCGCGACCGGCGGCCAGTTCCCGGATGGGCTCCAGCAGATCACGGAGACGCTGCCCCGGCTCGTCACCGCGGCCGGTGCGATCGACGACGCGCTGCGCTTCCTTTCTCGCGCGCCGTTCGGGCCGAACTACGACCCCGACGTCCCGCTCGACGAAGCGCTCGGACCGCTGGCCGACACGCTGGCACCCGTCCCCGATCAGCTGCGTGACCTCTCCGCGAACCTCGAGCAGCTGGCTGGATCGGCTGGCGCGCTGCGTGACTCGGTCGACCGCCTCACGGCCAACGTGGAGACGGTGGCCGGTGACCTGGCCGAGGCCGACGCGCTGCTCGACCGCTACGCGGCGACCGCCGGCCAGGCGCAGACCGTCGCCGAGGACGCGCGCGCCGACCTCGAAGAACAGAGCGACACGGCACGACTGCTCGTGACCCTGCTCGGGCTGGCGTTCGCCGCGGGTCAGATCGTTCCGCTGTGGTTCGGCAGCCAGCTCGTCAAGCGCCGGCCGGAGCCGGCCGCGGGTGACGACGTGGGCGAGGCGCTCGTCGTCGATCAGGGCTGAGGCTCGTCGCCGGCCGCGTCGCCGGGTTCGGCGAACAGGCCCAGCTGACGGAGCAGGTCGAGGCCGTCGTGGATGCTCCAGTGTTCGACGATGCGGCCGCCCTCGATCCGCTCGACGTTCATGCCCTGGAACGCGACCTGGCGGCCGGTCGGCGCGAGCCCGGCGAAGCTGCCGGTGTTCGTCGCCCGCAGCGTCCACCGCCACGCGATGCGCCCGCCGTCGACGAGCTCGTCCTCGACCGTCAGAACGAGGTCGGGGAACGCGGCGCGCAGGTCGGCCAGCTTGCCGCTGATGAAGCCGTCGATTCCCGGAGGCTGGTCCGGGGCCGGCGTGTGGTCGACGAAGTCATCGGCGAGCACCGTTTCGAGCGCGGCATCGTCGCCGGAGTTGATCGCGCCGACGAACGTGGCCATGGTCCGCTTCGCATCATCCACCGCCCCAGCGTCGCGCGTAGCGTCGGCGGAGTGGACGAGGTGGCGGTGATCGACGTCGCGCCGCTCGTCGCCGGTGGTCCGGAGGCGGCGGAGGTGGCGGAGGTGGCGCGGGCGATCGACGCCGCGTGCCGGGAGGTCGGGTTCTTCAGCGTTGTCGGGCACGGCGTCGACCCGTCGCTGGCGAGTCGGCTGGAGACGTCTGCCCGAGAGTTCTTCGCCCTCTCGGATGACGAGAAGGCTCGGATCGCGATGCGCCACGGCGGGCGGGCGTGGCGCGGTTGGTTCCCCCTGGGTGGGGAGCTGACCGCCGGGGTCGCGGACCTGAAGGAAGGGCTCTACTTCGGGCGGGAGCTCGACGGCCGTGATCCCCGCGTCGCAGCGGGTGTCCCGCTGCACGGCCCGAACCTGTTTCCTCCCCGCCCGTCGGGCCTGCGCGAGGTGGTGCTGGCGTGGATGGAGGCGATGGAGCGCCTCGGGCGGGTGCTGATGCGAGGCGTCGCGCTCGGTCTCGGCCTACCGGCCTCGTGGTTCGACGACCACCTGACCGGTGATCCGACCGTGCTGTTCCGCATCTTCCGCTATCCACCGGTGAGTGGCGCGAGCGAGGGGTGGGGCGTCGCCGAGCACACCGACTACGGCCTGCTGACGATCCTGCTGCAGGACCGCCACGGCGGGCTCGAGGTGCGCGGCCCCGGCGGCTGGATGCCGGTTCCGCCGCGCTCGGACGCGTTCGTCTGCAACATCGGCGACATGCTCGACCGCCTGACCGAGGGTCGCTACCGGTCGACCGCCCACCGCGTGCGCAACACGAGCGGGCACGACCGGCTGTCGTTCCCGTTCTTCCTCGACCCGGCGTGGGACGCGCAGGTCGTGCCTCTCCCCCTGATTGATCCGCGGCCGGCCGACGACGCCGGGCAACGCTGGGACCGCACCAGCGTCCACGCCTGGGACGGCCGGTACGGCGACTACCTGACGGCGAAGGTGGCGAAGGTCTTCCCGGACCTGTTCGCCGCGACCTCGAACTGAGCACAGCACTACGCTCCCCCCATGCCCGATGCGGGCAGCGCGGGTGGAGGAGGGCGGCAGCGCGTACTCGGCCGCCGTTCGGTGCTGCTCGTCGTCTTCGGCGGGATCCTCACCACGCTGGCGATCGTCTCGCTGTGGAGCTGGCGCACGTTCGCCAGCTCCCAAGGCTTCGCCGACGTCGCCACCGACATGCTCAAGGAACCGGCGATCCGCGCTGAGGTCGCCGATCAGATCCTCGAGGGGTTGCAGGATCAACCGCAGGTCGCGCCGCTCCTCCAGTTCCGCCCGGCGGTCGAACCGCTCATCGAGCAGGTCGTCAACACCCGGGCCTTCCAGGGCATCTTCCACGCCGCTGTGCGACAGCTCCACTCGGCGATGGTCGAGGGTGCGCGCAGTCGGACGGTGGTGGACGTCGAAGACTCCTCCCAGCTCCTCAAGAACGCCCTCGCGGGTACATATCCGCAGCTGGCGGAGGCGATCCCGGACGGCGCGCTCCCGCTGCTGGTCGGCGTCTCCCGCGGCACGCCGGCGGACACCTTGATCATCACCTCGTCGATTGCAGGATGGCTGGCGCTGCCGTTCGCCGCCGGGGCCGCGCTGTGCTTCGTCTTGGCGGTCCGGTGGGCCACCGATCGCCGCCGTGCGATCGAGGCGATCGGGTTCTGCCTCGCGATCATCGGTGTGGCGATCTTCGCCGTGCTGGCGGTCGGGGTCAGCATCACCGCCCACTTCGGCACCGACCCGCGGCAACGGACAGCGCTCCGGGCGATGTTCTGGAGCACCGCGCACCTCCTGAACGTGCAGGCGAAGGTAGCGATCACGATTGGTGCAGTTCTCGTCGTCGCTGCGTCGTACGTCGGTCGCGGGCGCCCTGCGGGACGGTTCCGCGACGGGTGGAACGGCACGAAGGAGATTCTCGGGCGGCCGCGCGGCAAGGTGGCCCTCTCACTGCTCGGCATCGCCGCGGCTGCCTTCGCCATGGCGTTCCCGGCGGCGACGGCCGCCATCGCGGTGCGCGTCGGGGCGTTCGTCGCGTTTGTCGCCGGCACGGTGGGCGTGATGGACGCCATCAGCGAGCGTGGGTGGACCCTCGGCTCGTCCCCGCGCGTGCGCCAGGCCTCAACCCGCCTTGCCGTGGGCTCGGTCGGGCTCATCGCCGCCGTGAGTGCCGTCCTGCTCGTCGGCGGAGTGGCCTTCGCGCGCGCGATTCGGGCACCAGGGAGCGACCGGCCGAGCATTTCCGAGACCGGCTGCAACGGCCATCCAGACCTGTGCGATCGCACGGTGGATCAGGTCGCGTTCGCCGGCACGCACAATTCGATGGCGGCATCGAGTGCCGACGGATGGCTCTTCGCCCGCCACGCAGACGACCTCGCCGGCCAGCTGGCGCGCGGAGTGCGGGCGTTCCTCATCGATATGCACTACGGCCAGCGCTCGCACAACCTCGTGCGCACCCACTTCGCGACCGAGGCGGAACAGCGATCGGCCGAAGCTGACCTGAGACCCGACGAGTGGGCAGTGCTCCAGTCCGTCATCGCGACGGTCGGCGGCAACCGTCCGGCAGGCAAGCGCGAGGTGTACCTCTGCCACGTGATGTGCGAGCTGGGCGCGACCCGAGCCGACGTTGCGTTCCGTGAGGTGCACGACTGGCTGCGCCGGAATCCGAACGAAGTCGTGATCTTCATCGTCGAGGACCACGTCGAGGCCGCTCACGCTGTCGATGCGTTCGAACGGGGCGGCCTCGCCGATCGCGCGTACAGCTGGGATCCGCAGGAGCCGCTGCCGACACTGCGCGAGATGATCGAATCCGGCCACAACGTCCTCGTCCTCGTCGAGAACGGCGCCGGCGAGGCGGCACCGTGGTACATCCCCGCGTGGAACGGCGCCCTCGAGGAGACGCCGTACGAGTACGACTCGGTCGAGGAGTTCAGCTGCTCGGAACACCGCGGCATGCCACACAGTCCACTGTTGCTGCTGAACCACTGGCTCCAGGGCTCGCTGGATCCCGCGGCTGCCGCTGAGGTCAACTCGCGCGATGTCCTGTCCGAGCGAGCGGAACGGTGCACGCGCCAGCGAGAGCAGTTCCCGAACATCATCGCTGTCGACCACTCCACAAGAGGTGATCTGATGGACGCTGTGAACACATTGAACGGCGTGGCCGATCCGGCGGCCTCGTAGGCTTGCGTCATGGCCGAGACTCCTGAACTGCCGCGGTGGCGGGGTGTGAACCATCTCGCGCTCGTCACGAACGACATGGATGCGACGACACGCTTCTACCACGAGGTGCTCGGCGCCCGGATCGTCGCCACGATCGGCACGCCGTCGTTCCGGCACTACTTCTTCGAGATCGGTCCGCAGAGCACGATCGCCTTCTTCGAGTACCGGGATGCGCCGCTGGAGCAGTTCGCCAAGCCGGCCGGCATCCCCGATCCCCGGGCATCACAGTTCGACCATCTCTCGCTGAACCTGCCCGACGAGCGGTCGCTCGAAGCGCTGCAGGCGCGCCTGAAGGAATACGGCTGCGAGGTGACCGACGTCGTCGACCACGGCGTCATGCACTCGATCTACTTCACGGACCCGAACGGCATCGCGCTCGAGGCCTCGTGGTGGGTCGTGGATGCGACCGGGCGCGACGCTGACTACGGCGACCGGCAATTGTTCGCCGATCCCGACCCGGTGCCGGCCGTGCGCGAGCTGGCCCAGGCGGGCCGCATCGGGGCGACACCGGTCACGGTGCTCGTCCAGGACCCAACCGACATCCCGGATCCTGCGTAGAACGTCGTCATGCTCACCACAATCGATCTCGAGGCGGGTCTCGACGAGATCCGCCAGTCCCCCACCGATGTCGGCACCGTCGAGTTGCTCGTCCGCCGTCCGGCGGTCGACGCGCGAGAGGTGCTCCAGGAAGCGGAGCTCGACCCGGCGCACGGCGTCGTCGGCGACACGTGGGCCCAACGCCACAGCCGGCGCACGCCCGACGGCTCAGCGCATCCCGACATGCAACTCAACGTGATGAACGCGCGCGTCGTCGCCCTGCTGGCCGGTGATCCTGACCGGCGGGCCCTCGCCGGAGACCAGCTCTACCTCGACCTGGACCTCAGCGAAGCGAACCTCCCGCCCGGCACCCGGCTGCTGCTCGGCACTGCCGAGATCGAGGTCACCGAGCAGCCGCACACCGGGTGCGCCAAGTTCTCCAACCGCTTCGGCGCCGACGCGCTGCGGTTCGTCAACTCCCCGATCGGCCGCGAGCTGCGTCTGCGCGGCCTCAACGCCCGCGTCGTCACCGCCGGCACCGTCCGCCAAGGCGACACCGTCCGCGTCCAGCGCGCCTGAGCACCGGGAAGCGCTACTGATCGAGGCGGGCGCGCGTCCGGGCGTCGGCCCGCGACGCCAGCGCGAGCAGCGTGTAGACGATGACCAGGGCGATCGGCACCCACCGGAACCTCGACTCGGTCACGGGGATGAGCACGGCGCAAAGGGCTGCGGCCCCCAGGAAGAACCACGCCCGGCGGTCCATCAGTTGAACGCTCCGACGATGGCGTACGCGATCGTGGCGATGAGCCAGGCGCCCGGGATGGTCACGACCCATGCCCACACGACTCGCCCGGCGACGCCCCAGCGCACCGCCGACAGGCGGCGGCTGGCGCCGACGCCGACGATCGCGCCCGTGATCGTGTGCGTGGTCGACACGGGGATCCCGGCGTGCGACGTGAAGAACAGCGTCGCCGCGGCCGCCGACTCGGCGGCCATCCCCCCGACCGGCTGCAGGCGGGTGATCTTGGATCCCATCGTCTTCACGATCCGCCACCCGCCGCTCAACGTGCCGAGTCCGATGGCGACGTGCGCCGACAGCACCACCCAGAGCGGGACGTCCGCACCCGTCGGGAGGTGACCGGCCGAGATGAGCACGGCGAGGATCACACCCATCGTCTTCTGCGCGTCGTTCCCCCCGTGGCCCAGGCTGAACGCGGCGGCGGAGAACAGCTGACCGACGCGGAAGCTGCGGTTCAACCGGTCGACGTTCCGGTACCGGTGCACGGCCCAGAGGATCCCGACCGTGAGGAGGAGGGAGAGTGCCAGTCCGAGCAACGGCGAGAGGATGATGAACACACCGATCGTGCGCAACCCCGATGGGATGAGGACGTCGAAGCCACCCTTGGCGACAGCAGCGCCGGCGATCCCCCCGACGAGCGCGTGCGAGGAGCTCGTCGGCAGCCCCAGGTAGAAGGTGACCAGGTTCCACCCGATGGCGCCGATCAGCCCGGCGAAGATCACACCGATCGAGAGCACGCCGGGCTCGACGACGCCGGTCGCGATCGTCGCCGCGACGACCGTGCCGAAGACCATGAACGCGACGAAGTTGAAGAACGCCGCCCAGGCCACGGCCAGGCGGGGCGAGAGGACTCGCGTCGACACGACCGTGGCGATCGAGTTCGCCGCGTCGTGGAAACCGTTGACGAAGTCGAACGCGAGCGCGATCGCGATGACGACGACGACGGCGAACGTGTCCATCGATCAGGCGTGCTTGAGGACGATGCCCTCGACCACGTTCGAGGCGTCCTCCAACGTGTCGAGCGCGTTCTCCAGCGCCTCGACCACGTCCTTCCAGTACAGCGTTGCCGCTGCCTTCAGCTCGCCGGAGTACAGGCGGGTGAGTGCCTGCCGGTAGACCACGTCACCCTCCGTCTCGAGCCGGTCGACCACATCGAGATGGGGGCCGATGCCCTTCATCGACTCCAGGCGGCCGATCAGCGTCACGGTCTCGTCCGCCATCTGCACGAGGAGGTCCGCCTGCATCTTCAGTTCCGGAACGGCCGCGACGTCGCGATTGCCGAGTTCGAGCCGGTATGCGACCTCCATCACGTCGTCGACGACCTCGTCGATCTGCTCCGCCAGCGCGTGGATGTCCTCCCGGTCGAACGGCGTGACGAAGGACGTGTTCAACCGGCGAAGGATGTCCCGGATCAACTCGTCGCTGCGCTGCTCGCAGGCTGCCATGGGCGCCAGACCGCTCCCCTGCCCGTTCAGCTCGTCGCGCAGCCGCCGGGCGCACTCGGCCATGTTCGCCGCCACTTCGTTGAACAGGACGAAGAACTGGTCGTCCCTGGGAAGCATGCGGAATCGCACCGGCTGGGACCGTAGTGGGGCGGCGTCCGTCCCCGTCGCATCCGCACCGCCTCGGCCGACGGCGGCGCAGCACCCATCCATCCCGGGGGGTGCGCCGAATACTGCGGCGTGAACCTGACGGACCGCCGCTCGGGGCGCATCGCACTCGCGGCCGTGGCTGCGACCGGCGCGTTCTCGCTCACCTTCGCCGTAACCCGCCTGCGCGACGACGGACCGCGCCGGTACGACGACGAC
>DASZOG010000326.1:0-4574 GCA_035550895.1 Acidimicrobiales bacterium | reverse complement strand
GTCCAGCGTCTCGGCGGCCAGCTTGCGGGCCTGCGGGTTCCGTTGCTTGAGGTACGGCAGGACCATCTGCTCGAACAGGGAGACCTCGCGCTCCACCGCCTGGCGGTACATCCGCAGGTGGCGCGGCTCCACCCCGCGACGCAGGAAGGCCACGGTCGTGCGGGCGACGTCGATCTCCTCCCGCGGGTACAGCACCTCGCCGGACACCAGACGCGACGTCACGATCCCGTACTGCTCCAGCTCGCGCAGCTCGGCCGCGCTCAACCCGGTGTGCCGGCGAAGGTCGTCCGCCCCGAGGAGCGCCTCGCCGTCCACCCGCCCGGGACCCGGATCCGGATCCACATCGGCACGCTCGACGTCGGCATCCTCGTACGGTCCCGTGCCGTTGCGTGAGCCCTCGCCGTTGACCCCCGCGCCTGCGTCGTACGCGTCGTCGGGATCGCCATCCGCAGGCGCGTCCATCCCCTGTGGGTCGGTCGGGTCGAGGAGCCGGCTCAGCGGACCGGTCGGCTCGGCGTCGAGGCGGTGCTTGATGACGCGCAGCGGGAGGTAGTGGTCCTTCTGCTCGCGCAGGATGTACCGCAGGCGCTCCACGTCCGAGTCGAAGAACTTCCGGTACCCCGACGGTGTCCGCTCGGGCTCGATCAGACCCTGGCTCTCGAGGAAGCGGATCTTGGAGATCGTGACGTCGGGGAACTCGTCCTGCAGGAGGAGCAGCACCTCGCCGATGGACAGGTACCCGCGCTCGTGGCCCCGGCTGCCGTTGGTCGGATCCGGCTCGTTCACTGCGTGCCCTCCGGCGCGGCGAGGAAGACCATCCGGAACTTGCCCACCTGCAGCTCGTCGCCGCTGGTCAACGGCGACCATTCGACCCGCTCCTGGTTCAGATAGGTGCCGTTCAGGGAGCCGACGTCGCGCACGATGTACCCGTCGCCCACCCGCTCGACCTCGGCATGGCGGCGGGAGACGGTGATGTCGTCGAACACGACGTCGCTGTCCGGGTGCCGGCCCAGCGCGAACCGCTCCTTGTCGAGGACGATACGCAGCCCGGCCTGCGGCCCGCTGCGCACGATGAGCACGCCGTTCACCGCTGGCAGGTCGTCGAGCTCGACGACCACGTCGTCGCCTGTCCCGACCGCGTCCTGCCCGGGGTCGACCGGGTGCAGCTTCAGCGTCCGCTCCACGTCCGGCGCCACGAGCGGCTCACCGCACGACGAACAGAAGTTGGCGCCCGGCAGGTTCTGATGCCCGCAGTTCGTGCAGAACACCCCGCCCCTCTCCCCCATCAGCCTTCGACCAGTGCGCGGTAGTCGTCAGCGGCCAGCAGCGTATCCACCTCCGCAGCGTCGCTGAGCTCGATGACACACAACCAGCCGGCTCCATAGGGGTCCTCGTTCACGGTCTGCGGATTGTCGGCGAGGACGTCGTTGATCTCGGCCACGGTTCCCGACACCGGCGCGAAGATGTCGGACACGGACTTCGTCGACTCGACCTCGCTCATCCCGTCGCCTGCCTTGACCGCCGCGCCCACCGCCGGCAGCGAGACGAAGACCACGTCGCCCAGTGCGTCCTGCGCGTAGTCGGTGATCCCGATCCTCGCCCTGCCGTCCTCGACCCGGACCCATTCGTGGTCCGGCGAGTAACGGAGGTCGTCGGGCACGTCCATGCGACGGAGCGTAGCCGTGCCACCGCGCGGCGTAGCCCGGCCGTCGCCTCGGCTGCGCGTCAGCGCACGAGACGGCGGATTCTGCGGGCGTACTCCTTCGCTGCCGCCTTCGCCTGCGCCGCGGTCGGGGCTTCGGCCCACAGGTGAGTGGTCTGCTCTTCCGGATCCGGCAGCGCGAGCACCCAGGTGCTGTCCCGGCGGACCTTCACCCCGTCGACGAGGACGAGCTCGCCGTCGGCGTTCTCGACGAGGCTGCGCATCACGAGGCCCTTCTGCTCCCACGGCGTCTGCACGGTGTCGTGGGTCAGGTGCACTGGCGGCAGCGACCTGCGCACCTCTGCCAGCTGGCGGCCGGAGCGAGCGAGCAGATCGAGCAGCTTCACGAGCGCGGCGGCGGCGTCGAACGCCGGGAGGAACCCCGGAAGGATGTAGCCGCCCGCGCCGTCCGAGGCAAAGCCCACGCCGGCATCGGTCGATGCGGTCATCAGCGCCGCCACCGAGATCTTCGTCCGCTGCACGTTCACGCCGTGCGCTGAGGCGAGCTTGTCGACCTGCTCGGTGAGGTGCACGGGCACGGCGATGCGGTCGCCGAGCAGGTGGTCGCAGATCAGCTCGATGTACGCCAGCAGGGCTTCCGTGTCGGTCAGCACGACGCCCTCGTCGTCGACCAGCGTCAGCCGCTCACCGTCGGGGTCGAGGACGGCGCCGACGTGCGCGCCGGACGCCCGCACGAGGTCCCCCACCCGGCCAGCGGACGCGGAGACGTCGAAGGCGAGCCGCCCCATCGTGGACGAGTAGGGGTTCACGCCCAGGACGTCCGATCCGAGCTTCGCCATCACGTTCGACATCGCGTGCGACGCAGGCCCGTGGCCGTAGTCGATGACCAGCTTGAACCGCCGGTCGCGGATCGCCTCCGGCTCGACGATCCGCTCGATCTCGGTGGCGTACTCTTCCAGCGTGCGGATCGGGTAGGTGATGTCG
Source organism: Acidimicrobiales bacterium (assembly GCA_035550895.1). Classification (GTDB taxonomy): domain Bacteria; phylum Actinomycetota; class Acidimicrobiia; order Acidimicrobiales; family Ilumatobacteraceae; genus DASZOG01. The sequence goes on along the minus strand of DASZOG010000326.1, from coordinate 1,927 downwards.
CCGATCTCCTCCGGAAGCACGCGGCGGTAGTCCTCGCGCTGGAACGTGCGCTCCAGCTTCCGCTGGGCGTCTTCCGTGATGTCGATGCCGGACGTGTCGAGGAAGCGCACGGCGATCGTCTGCGGGTCGTCCTGGCGGAGGCGCACGGACAGGCCACCGACCGCCCGCGGCGAGGCGACGAGGAACCGGGTCACCGCCGTGGACGCGATCTCGAGGTCGAGCACGTTCACGCCGGCCGCGTTCAGCCCGGCCATCATGGCCCGCTTCAGCATCCGCGCCGCCCGGCTCGTGTCGCGGGAGGTGACGACCGTGGCGCCCTTGCGCAGCGACGACCCGTACGCCAGCGCGACCTTCGCCGCCAGCTCGGGCGTGATGTCGACGTTCGCCAGGCCGGAGACGCCCTCCCGCCCGAACAGCGAGCTGGCCCCGCGGCTCTCCCACACGATCGACGCGTTCACGATCGCCCCGTCGTCGATGATCTTCGCTGGGTAGACCTTGACGTTGTCGCCGAGGCGCGCGCCTTCGCCGACCTGCACCTCGTCGCCGAGCACCACGCCTTCCTCGCAGACGACGTTGGCCCGCAGGCTGGTGGCGCGCCCGATCACCGTGCCGCGCAGCCGGCCACCCGCGGCGACGTACACGTTGTCGTGCAGGACGCAGCGCTCGAGCGTCGTGTTCGCCAGCAGGCGGACGTGCGAGCCGAGCACCGTGTACGGCCCCAGGCGGCACCCGGCCTCGATCGTGCACTCGGGGCCGATGACGGCGGGTCCCTCGATGACAGCTTCCGGTGAGGTCTCGGTGCTCTCGCCGATCCACACCGCGTTGCCGACCTCGAAGCCCGGGATGTCGAGGGCGACCATCTGGTCCAGCACGTCCTTGTGCGCGCCGAGGTACGCCTCGAGCGTGCCGACGTCCTCCCAGTAGCCGCCGGCCACCGCGCCGTACAGCGGCCGTCCGTCCTGGAGCAGCCGGGGGAAGACCTCGCCCGAGAAGTCGACTGGCCGGCCGGCGTCGATGAACTCGAAGATCTCCGGCTCGAGCACGTAGATGCCGGTGTTGATCGTGTCGCTGAACACCTGGCCCCACGTCGGCTTCTCCAGGAAGCGCTCGATCGTGCCGTCCTCGCGCGTGATCACGATGCCGAACTCGAGCGGGTTCTCCACCGGCGTGAGGCCGATCGTGGCGACCGCCTCCCGGCCGATGTGGAAGTCGACGATCTTCGTCAGGTCGATGTCCGTGATCACGTCGCCGGAGATGACGAGAAAGCGCTCGTCGGACAGCAGGTCCGCCGCGTTGCGCACCGAACCGGCCGTGCCGAGCGGGGTCGGCTCGTCGACGTACCGGATCGTCACGCCGAACTCCTGCCCGTCGCCGAAGTAGTCCTTGATCTGGTTCGCCAGGAAGGCGACGGTGACGACGATGTCCGTGACGCCGTGGCGCTTCAGGAGGTCGATGACGTGCTCCATCATCGGCCGGTTGGCGATCGGCAGGAGGGGCTTCGGGCAGTTCGACGTCAGCGGCCGCAGGCGCGTCCCCTCGCCGCCGGCCATGATCACCGCCTTCACGCCGGACCTCGCACACGTGCCGCACGACCCGCCACGAGCGAGCGGCGGATCGTCGGGATGTAGGTGATCGCCGCGTAGTAGCTGAGGATCAGGGCCGGGACACCGACGAGCCACCCGCACAGCTGCCAGAAGTCGTTCGCCCAGGCGTCACTCGCGCCGAGGAGGAAGAGCGGGAACGCGACCATCAGCCCGAACGTGCCGGCCTTCCCCCACCACGACACGTCGAAGCGCTGCATCCCGGCGAACGTGAGCACGACGAGCGCTCCACCGAAGAGCACCTCGCGGGCGACGACCAGCCAGGCGAAGACGAGCGGCACGCTGCCGTCGACGATGAGCGCGCCGACGCCGACGATGAACAGCAG
>DASZOG010000325.1:0-2647 GCA_035550895.1 Acidimicrobiales bacterium | reverse complement strand
CGACGCGGTGGCGGAGTTGCTCGGTCGTCGGCCGGACGCCGTCCTCGGGCTCGCTACCGGCAGCTCTCCGATCCCGGTGTACGACGAGCTCGCCCGCCGCCACGCGCGCGGCGAGCTGTCGTTCACCGGTGTGCGTGCGTTCTGTCTCGACGAGTACGTCGGGCTGCCACAGGACCATCCGGAGGCGTACCGCTCGGTGATCCGGCGCGTGTTCGCCGACCGCGTCGGATTGCTGGACGTGCGCGCGCCGGACGGCGCGGCGGAGGACCTCGTCGCCGCGTGCGCGGAGTACGAGGCGGCGATCGAGGCGGCCGGCGGCATCGACCTGCAGCTGCTCGGCATCGGCTCCGACGGTCACGTCGGGTTCAACGAGCCGGGCTCGTCGCTCGGGTCGCGCACCCGCCTGAAGACGCTCACCGCCAAGACGCGGGCAGACAACGCCCGCTTCTTCGACTCGGTCGACGCCGTGCCGCGCCACGTGCTGACGCAGGGTGTGGCGACGATCCTCGACGCGCGGCACGTGATCCTCGTCGCCACCGGTGAAGCCAAGGCGGCGCCGGTCGCGGCCGCGATCGAAGGTCCGCTGACGGCGATGGTCCCTGCCTCTGCGCTGCAGTTGCACCGCCACGCCTCCGTGGTCGTGGACGAGGCGGCGGCGGGCGGGCTCCGGTTGGCCGCCTACTACCGCGAGACATACGCCGGGAAGCCGTCGTGGCAGCACCTGTGAATCGCGCCTCGCGTCGGCGTGGCAGCATGGCGCCCGCTGTCCGGCGCGGGGGCGCACCGGACCGACGGGATGCTCCCGTCGACGACGTTGTCTGGGGGTGCGTGATGTTCGTGCAGATCATCGAAGGGCGTGTGTCCGATCGTGAGGGTCTCCAGCGGCAAGGTGAGAAGTGGCAAGCCGAGTTGCGTCCGGGCGCGACCGGATATCTCGGCTCGACGCACGGCGTGACCGACGACGGCGCCGGGTTCACCATCGTGCGGTTCGAGTCGGCCGAGGCGGCGCGGGCGAACAGCGATCGGCCCGAGCAGGGGGCGTGGTGGGCCGAGACCTCCGCCTGCTACGAGGGCGAGGTGTCGTTCAGCGAGTCCGACGAGGTGGACGAGTTCCTCGGCGGTGGTTCCGACGACGCAGGGTTCGTCCAGGTGATGAAGAGCCGCGGAATGGACCGGGAGCGGGTGCGCGAGCTCGATGAGAAGTTCTCCGCCCACGCGTCGACGTGGCGCCCCGATCTGGTCGGTGGCGTGCGCGTCTGGACGGGCCCGGACACCTGCGTCGAGGTGGCCTACTTCACGAACGAGGCTGCGGCCCGCGACGGCGAGCAGCGGGAGCCGCCGGCCGAGCTCGCCGCGGAGATGGGCGACTTCGAGGCGATGATGGCGAACACCGAGTTCCTCGACCTGCGCGATCCGATCCTGCGCTGAAGGTCGACAGGCGTCAGCGTGCGTCGTCGCGCCACGCGATCGGGAACGACGCCGACCACTGCTCCGGATGGGCGCGGATCAGCTCCGACCAGCGGTCGGCGAGCTGTTGGAGCGTGTCGCGATCCCCGGCATCGCGGGTGTGCAGTGGCGGCGGCTCCAAGGGCGGGTCGATGACCACCCGCCATCGCCTCCTGCCGAGTCGGACGACGACGAAGTCGACGATCGGCGCGTTGTAGAGGCGGGCCATCGTCGCCACGCCGGACGGCAGGTCGGCGTCCGTGTCGAGCAACCGGACCCGATGCCGGCGGGGCGAGGTTCCGGAGGCGTCGTCGCCGAGGACGACCAGCGCCTCACCCTCACGCAGGATGTGGCCGAGGCGGCTCACCGGGTCCGTCCGGTACACGACGCGCAGTCCGGCGGCCGCCCGCATGTGCTGGATGGCCCACGCCAGCCAGTCGTCGGCCACCAGCGCCGTCGTCGCGATCGGCAGCACCGCCTGCGGGATCACCGTGGCCAGCTCCCATCCACCGAGATGGACGCCGGCGAGGATCACGCCGCGACCGTCACTGGCCGCCTTCTGCGCGTGCTCGACGCCGTCCAGCTCGACGGAGGCGAGGAACTCGTGCGGCTTGCCGAGCGCCCAGAGCAGGTCCGCCGAGCGATGCGCCTCGTGGACGAACACCTGCCGGACGAGGCGGCGCACCTCTGGCTCGCTGTGATCCCGTCCAATCGCATGCGCAACGTTGGTCGCCAACTGGCGACGCTTCCCGGCGCGCAGCGCCCATTCCAGGCGGCCGCCGAGCTCCGCGACCGCCGCGGCCACCGCAGGCGGGATGTTTGATCCACCCCACACGGCGGCATCGATCACCCGCGCCAGCACGTGCGCGGCGGCCGGACCCCGCCCGAAGGGAGCGTAGGGACGCGATCTGCCGTCGGGCGCGAGCCGGAGGCGGGAGAGTGACCTGGGACCGCGCACCTCGCGAACAGTACGAGCCGGTCGGCACCCCGGGGCGGAACCGCACGTCCGGGAGTATCGGGTCGATATCCGAACAGGACCTCCCGAGGTTCGACGCAGCAGCCGAGCGCCGCGCACTAGAAAAGGGCATCCGAACGCAGAGGAAGGGAAGCGATGCCGTACGACGAACGCGATCCTCGATCCCAAATGGCGACGGCGACGTTGGCGCGGCGGGCCGCCGGCGCGTCGTTCGCGCCGCAGTAC
>DASZOG010000324.1:0-12210 GCA_035550895.1 Acidimicrobiales bacterium | reverse complement strand
GTGGATGGCCGGCGGACGAGGGCATCCGGCACCGCGCGCTCTCGCACTCGGCGCGCTCGCCATCCTGGCGCTGAACACCCCGGCAGCACACGCCCAGACCCCGATCGACGCCGACATCGAGGTCGTGGTGACCGGCAGTCCGGCGGTAGCCATGGTCGGAGACGTGGTCACGTTTACGATGGTTCTGACAAACAACGGTCCAGACGGCGTGAACGAGGTGCAACTGAGTTCCATTCCGCCTCAGATCGAGTTAACCGGAGTCGAATGGACCTGTACGGCCGCGGGCGGCGTCGTCTGCCCGGTGCCGGGCGGTTCCGGCATCGCACCGATCTCGCTTGTCTTCGCCATGCCCCCAAGCGGCTCAGCGACAGTCGTCCTGACAGGAACCCTGAGCACCTTTCCGCCCGCTGGCCGGGTGGCCATGCAAGCGTCTGCCGACAGCCGCGATCCGGGGTTCCTGGACACGAACCCACTCAACAACTTCAGCCAGGCGGCCGTCCCGGTGACGGCGCCGACGACGACCACGACCACGACGACCACGACGGCGCCGACGACGTCGAGCACCACTTCTCCGACCACTTCTCCGACGACGACGCCTACGTCTCCCGAGACGACGTTCGCTCCGCCGCCGAGCACGCCGCCGACCATCCCGCCACCCACCGACGTCGGCCCGGCGACGACGTCCGCGAGCGCGACCACGGCCGAGTCCGCGACGACGGCGTCAGCTGGTGGTGAGCGCCTGCCGCCCACAGGGGTCGGCTCGACACTCCTCGCGCTCGGCTTCCTCCTCGTCGGCATCGGACTGCTCGGGGCCGTTCAGAGTGCTCGCCGCGGCGGCCGATTCGGCTGACCCCACCAGTGCTGCAGCCGATCTGGTTGAGATGCAACCGATTCCGATGCATGGCGACCGGCTGCACCGGACCGGAGCGACGGAACGCGTCGCGACGGGGCCCGACACCGGCAGCGCCGTCCCAACGTGGTTGCCGGGGCGGGTGGTGGCTGGCAGACTTGTCAGCTGTGACGACGACCGCCGCCTTCGGCCTTCTCGTACTCATTCGCTAGGCGCACCCGGCTCTCGCCGCGTGCGCTCCCGACCTCCCGATGCAACCGGGAGGTCGGTTTCGTTTTCCCCCGCAGTTCCCGCACGCCACCGCCACCAAGGAGCACCCGCATGAAGCTGACCGGGGCGCAAGCCCTCATCAAGAGCCTCGAGATGGAGTCAGTCGAGGTCGTGTTCGGTCTGCCGGGCGGGTGCATCCTGCCTGCGTACGACCCGTTACTCGACTCGACGATGCGCCACATCCTCGTGCGCCACGAGCAGGGCGCCGGCCACATGGCCGAGGGCTACGCGCATGTGACGGGCCGTCCCGGCGTCGCCATGGTCACCTCCGGCCCGGCGGCCACGAACCTCGTCACGCCACTGTGCGACGCGTACATGGACTCGATCCCGATGGTCGCGATCACCGGTCAGGTCCCGACCACGGCGATCGGCAGCGACGCGTTCCAGGAGTGCGACACGGTCGGCATCACCCGCTCGGTGACGAAGCACAACGAGCTGGTGATGACCGCGCAGGACGTGCCGCTCGCCGTCCGCCAGGCGTTCCACGTCGCCACCACCGGCCGCCCTGGGCCAGTGCTCGTCGACGTGCCGAAGGACGTCCTCCAGAACCCGATGGAGTGGTACTGGCCGACCGACGCCGAGGTCGCCGACTCGCTTCCCGGCTACCGACCGACGACGAAGGGCCATCCGCGGATGATCAAGGAGGCGGCAAGGCTGATCCTCGCCGCCGAGCGCCCGGTGCTCTATGTCGGCGGTGGGATCCTCAAGTCCCGCGCCGCCGAGGCGCTGCGCGAGCTGGCGGAGCTGACAGAGATCCACGTCGTCACGACGCTGATGGCGCGCGGTTCGTTCCCCGACGACCATCCGCTGTGCCTCGGCATGCCCGGCATGCACGGCAACGCCACAGCAGTGACCGCGATGCAGAAGGCTGACCTGCTCATCGCGCTCGGCGCCCCCTTCGACGACCGGGTCACCGGCAAGGTGGCGACGTTCGCGCCCGAGGCCAAGGTGATCCACGTCGACATCGACCCCGCGGAACAGGGCAAGGTGCGCCGGCCGGACGTGCCCATCGTCGGCGACTGCCGCCTCGTCATCCAGGAGTTGATCAAGGCGACCCGCACGCTGCTCGACAGCGGCGAGCCGCGCGCCGACACGAGTGCGTGGAAGAGCCGTGTCTCAGGGTGGCGCGAGCAGTTCCCGCTGACCTACGAGCCGTCGGAGCCCGGCGAGGCCCTCAAGCCGCAGCTGTGTCTCGAGGTCCTGCGCGACTCGGCGCCGGAGGGGACGGTCCTCTGCTCCGGTGTCGGCCAGCACCAGATGTGGGCGTCTCAGTACTGGCGGTTCACCGAGCCCTACACGTGGGTCAACTCCGGCGGACTGGGAACGATGGGCTTCAGTGTCCCGGCCGCGATCGGGGCCAAGGTCGGTCGTCCCGATCGCACGGTGTGGGCGGTCGACGGAGACGGCTGCTTCCAGATGACGGCGCAGGAGCTGGTCACTGCGTCGACCGAGCGGATCCCGGTCAAGGTGGCGATCCTCAACAACTCCTACCTCGGAATGGTCCGCCAGTGGCAGGAGATGTTCTACGACGAGCGGTACAGCGAGGTGTACCTCTCGCCGGACCTGCCGGACTACGTCCGCTGGGCCGAGGCGATGGGCTGCGTCGGCATCCGCGTCGAGGCGCCGGAGGAGGTGCAGCCGGCGATCGACAAGGCGAACTCGATCGACGACCGCCCCGTCGTCGTCGAGTTCCGGGTGGACTCCGGCGAGAAGGTCTTCCCGATGGTCCCCGCCGGCCAGTCGAACGACGACCTGGTCCTGCCCCCGTCCCAGACCGCGCTGCGGGAGCGTCTGCGATGAACGCCGGATCCGCTGCACGACCGGGCGGGTCGCGCCCGCCGCACCACATCCTGTCGGTGCTCGTCGAGAACCGCGCCGGCGTGCGCGCCCGGGTCGCCTCGATGTTCGCGCGGCGCGGCTTCAACATCTTCTCGCTGGCCGTCGCCCCCACCGAGGACGAGCGGTTCAGCCGGATCACGATCGTCTGCGACATCGAGTCGACGCCGCTCGAGCAGATCACGAAGCAGCTCTTCAAGCTCGTCGAGGTCGTGAAGATCTCCGAGCTCGACCCCCGTTTCTCGGTGGAGCGGGAGCTGCTGCTGGCGACGGTGCGTGCCGAGGCTGTCAATCGGGGCCAGGTGCTCGAGCTGACGCAGATCTTCGAGGGCAAGATCCTCGCCGTCGGCGCCGAGGCGATGACCGTTGCCCTCGAGGGCCACCCGGACAAGCTGGACGACTTCGAGGAGCTCCTGCGAGGCTTCGGCATCGTGGAGCTGCAGCGCACCGGCCGGGTCGCGCTGCCGAAGCTCGATCGGGAAGCGACGCGCCTGCGCGCCATGAGAGGAAGGGCCGGCTGATGGCAGCCACCGTGTACTACGAGTCCGACGCCGACCGCTCGATCATCCAGGGCCGCAAGGTCGCCATCCTCGGGTACGGCTCGCAGGGCCATGCGCACGCGCTGAACCTGCAGGACTCGGGGGTCGAGGTCGTGGTCGGTTTGCGGGAGGGATCGGCCTCGAAGGCGAAGGCCGAGACCGCGGGACTGAAGGTGCTCGGCCTCGCCGAGGCCGCGGAGTGGGCCGACGTGATCATGTTCACGCTGCCCGACACCGAGCAGAAGGCGGTGTACGAGGAGTTCGTCGCGCCGCATGTCCAGCCCGGCGACGCGCTCGCCTTCGCCCACGGGTTCAACATCCGGTTCGAGCGGATCGTGCCGCCCGAGGGCATCGACGTGATCATGATCGCCCCGAAGGGTCCCGGCCACCTGCTCCGCCGGACCTACGTCGAGGGTGGCGGCATCCCCTGCCTGATCGCCGTCCACCAGGACGCGACCGGCAAGGCGCGCGAGCTGGCGCTTTCGTACGCGGACGCGATCGGCGGGACGCGTGCCGGTGTGCTCGTCACGACGTTCGCCGAAGAGACCGAGACCGACCTGTTCGGCGAGCAGGTCGTGCTCTGCGGCGGCCTGACGTCGCTGATCCAGGCCGGGTTCGAGACGCTGGTCGAGGCCGGCTACCAGCCCGAGATGGCCTACTTCGAATGCCTGCACGAGGTGAAGCTGATCGTCGACCTGATGTACGAGGAGGGCATCGCCGGGATGCGCTACTCGATCTCGGACACCGCCGAGTACGGCGATCTGACTCGCGGCGTGCGCATCATCGACGCCGACACGAAGGCCGAGATGCGCAAGATCCTCGCCGAGATCGTCGACGGGCGCTTCGCCGAGGAGTGGGTCGCCGAGAGCGAGGGCGGGCGGAAGCGCTTCGCCGAGCTGCGCGAGGCTGGCAAGCGGCATCCGATCGAGGACGTCGGGGGACGCCTGCGGGCGATGATGCCGTGGATCTCCGCCGGCAAGCAGAAGGTCGCCGACGCCAGCGGCGGATAGCGTTTCGACCTGGGTGGAGACGCTGCGCGACTCTCCGACAGGCACGGTCACGTTCCTGTTCACCGCCGGCCAGCGACGCCGATCACAGCGTCCGCCTCCTCGGCACATACGCGGCAATTGCCTGGTCGGCGTCCTTGCGCTCGACGCCGCTGCCACGGCGGTCGTCGGGACACGGTGACCTGACGGAGCACTCGGGAGCAGCGACCGCCTGGCCTACGTGGTCGTGGGTCCGCGGGACGCGAGGTAAGCGGCACGTACCGCGAACACCTGGCGGATCTCCGCCTGCGCCTCGTCGCGGAACTCCTCGCGATACGCCTGGTCGGTCGACAGCACCACCGTGAAGTGGAGACCCGTGAACGCGGCGAGGAAGGCCGCCACCCGCAGGAGCTCCTCGGTCACGACCAGCTCGCGCCCCGACAGGTGCGCCCGCGCCAGCACATGTACCGACTGGTCCGCTGTCCATGCCGCCATCGTCGTCTCCGGGATGGCGAGGAAGCCGAACAGCACGAAGAACATCATCACGCCGAGCACGACGACCGTGACCTGGATCGCCTGGCTGAATGCCGCGACGAGCCCGACGTTCAGCCGCTGACGGCGTCGGAGCGGCGGCGGGTCCGGATGGCCGCCCGCCGGCCGGCCGAGTCGCTCAGCGGGTGTGCCGCGGACCAGCTCGCCGACCTCGTCCCACGTGGTGAACGCCTCGACGTCGCCGATCAGGCTGCGCATGCGTGAGAGCGCGAACCCGGCGCCCAACAGCACGAACATGCCCACCGTGAAGAGGTACGGCAGACCGCCGAGAGTGCCCATGACCTGCCACACCTCGGCGTTGACGAAGAAGAACGTGACGATGAGGAGCACGAGCGAGAGCGCCCGGACCAGGAGGTTGGCGACCACCGGGATCTGGTCGACCACCCACTCGCCGGCCCAGCGCAGCATGGGCAGGAGGCCGTAGCTCGTCGCTGCATAGATCACCGCCAGCACCGCCAGCCCCTCGAGAGCCGCCTGCAGCCCGTCCCCCGGTTGGCCGAACGCGATCGACGGGAGGGCTGGCCCGATCACGAACACGGCCAGCTCGAAGGAGCCCACGATTCGCGGTCGGGAGAACGCCGGCTGGCCGCGGAGCCGGTTGGCGATGGCCCATGTCGCGGCGAGCATCAGCACGGTCGCGGCGGCAGCAAGCGCGTTCTGCCAGGCGGGCCAGCCGAGGTCGAGCGCGTTCAGGCCGAGAAGCAGGTAGGCGGGCACGAGGACGACGAGCGCCCGCGTCCAGACGTCCTCGGTGGCGCGGTAGTCCTCGATCAGGTGCGGCACCCCACGGCGGATGAACCACCGCTCCACATCCGCCAGCGGCGTCGGACCGGGCGACACGACGGAGGGTCTAGTCGGGGCGGTGGTCCCTGAGGAACGCTTCGAGCTCGGCGGCGAGCTCGTCCGGGCTGGGCACCTCGGCCACGACCTGCTCGTCGTACATGCCCTCCAGCCGGGCGACGTAGGCCGCGGCGTCCGGGTCGAGCGCAACCGCCTCGTCGTGATGCCGGCGCCACTCGTCCACGTCCTCCGCCAGCTCCCCGTGGCCGGTGGGCACACCGAGGACGTGCTCGAGGTGTTGGAGCAGCGCGACGGTCGCCAACGGGTGGGGCACGGTGGCGAGGTAGTGCGGCACGCCGACGCGCAGTGAGATGGCCGGGAGCTCCGCCCGCTCGAGTCGCTCGTGGAGGACGCCGATCATGCCAGTGACACCTTCGTAGGTGGGCCGACCGAGCCCGAGACGGCGGGCCAGCTCGGCGGACGTGGTCGAACCGACGACCTGCGGCGGACGGGTGTGGGGCACCTCGGCGATCGCCGCGCCCGCGGTCACGACCATCTCGCTGCCTGTCTCCTGCGCGACGTCGACGACCAGGTCGGCGAACGTCGACCACCGGAGGTGCGGCTCCTCGCCGGTGAGGACGACGAGGTCATGCGCCGCCGCGTCGCCGAACGACCGCACGGCGAACTCGTTGCGCGGCCAGGAGACAACGCGCCGGCCCTCCGGGTCGAGCGCGACCGTTGGGCGCCGCCGGGTGAAGTCGAAGAACGTCTCGGGGTCGATCGACGCGACGGGCACGCAGAGCCCCTCGTCGGCGCCGGCCAGGTGCCGGACGGCGGCGGTCGCCGCACCTGCTGCGTCGAACCACCCCGTGAACGCGGTGACGAGGACCGGCCGGTGCAGCGCGGCCGGTGGCGTGCCGCCGACCCACGCCAGCTCCGTCACGGCTGCAACGCCTCGACCACGTGGTCGATGCAGCGGGTCAGCGCGTGCACGTCGGTCGGCTCCACCGCGGGGAACATCCCGACGCGCAGCTGGTTCCGGCCGAGCTTGCGGTACGCGTCCGTGTCGACGATGTCGTTCTCCCGCAGCACGGCGCACACCGTTGCCGCGTCGATCTCCGGGTCGAGGTCGACCGTGCCGACGACCAGCGACCGCTCGTCCGGCTCGGTGACGAACGGTTTGGCCCACTCCCGGTCGTCCGCCCATCCGTAGAGCAGGCCGGACGACGTCCGGCACCGCTCCACGCACCAGGCCAGGCCGCCCTGTTCCAGCATCCACCGCAGCTGTTGCTCGAGAAGGACGAGCGTGGCGATCGCCGGAGTGTTGTACGTCTGGCACTGCCGGCTGTTCGCCAGCGCGATCGACAGGTCGAGTGCAGCCGGGATCCACCGGTCACTGGTTGCGATCCGTTCGATGCGCTCCACCGCGGCCGGCGAGCACAACGCGATCCACAGCCCGCCGTCGGCGGCGAAGCACTTCTGCGGCGCGAAGTAGTAGACGTCGACCTGTTCCGCCGACCAGGGCAGGCCGCCGGCGCCGGACGTCGCGTCGACGACCACGAGTGCACCGGCGTCCACGCCTTCCGGCCGGTGGAGATCCATCATCACGCCCGTCGACGTCTCGTTGTGCGTGAACGCGTAGACGTCGACGCCGGCTTCGGCGACCGGACGCGGATAGGTCCCCGGCTCCGACGCGATGACGTGCGGCGCGTCGAGGTGCGGCGCGGCGGCTGCGGCGTCGGCGAACTTGCTGGAGAACTCGCCGAACACGAGGTGCTCGCTGCGCCGCTCGATCAGCCCGAACGTGGCGATGTCCCAGAACAGCGTCGACCCGCCGTTGCCGAGCACCACTTCCCATCCGTCGGGCAGGTCGAACAGCGTGTGCAGACCTTCCTGGACGGCGCCGACCAGCGACCGTACCGGGGCTTGCCGGTGTGACGTGCCGAGCAACCCGCGCCCCGCTCCGAACAGCGCCTCGACCGCCTCGGGCCGGACCTTCGACGGACCAGAGCCGAACCGGCCGTCCGCCGGGAGCAGGTCGGCAGGGATCGTGATACCCGGGGTGTCCGTCATGGTCACTGTGCCAGCATGGCAGCCATGGGCCGCATCTCCACCCGCATCGCGGGCATCGCCGAGTCGGCCACGCTGGCCGTCGACGCGAAGGCCAAAGCGCTGAAGGCGGAGGGAAAGGACGTCATCGGATTCGGTGCGGGCGAGCCCGACTTCCCCACCCCGGCGCACATCGTCGAGGCCGCGGTGGCCGCGGCGCGAGACCCGAGGAACCACCGGTACACGCCGGCAGCTGGACTGCCCGAGCTGCGCGGGGCCATCGCCGCCAAGACCGAGCGCGACAGCGGCTTCGACTGCGCGGCGAGCCAGGTGCTCGTCACGAACGGCGGGAAGCACGCGGTCTACAACACGTTCGCCGTGCTCTGCGACCCCGGCGACGAGGTCATCCTCCCGGCCCCCTACTGGACGACCTACCCCGAGGCGATCGCGCTCGCCGGCGGCACACCGGTCGTCGTCGAGACCGACGAGGAGACGCAGTTCAAGGTCACGGTCGACCAGCTCGAGGCGGCGCACACGCCGCAGACGAAGGTGTTGCTGTTCGTCTCGCCGTCGAACCCGACCGGCGCGGTCTACACGCCGGAGGAGACGCGGGCGATCGGCGAATGGGCCGTCGACCACGGCATCTGGGTCGTCACCGACGAGATCTACGAGCACCTCACCTACGGCGCGCACGCGTTCTCGTCGATGCCCGTCGTCGTGCCTGAGCTGGCGGACACCTGCGTCGTGCTCAACGGGGTGGCGAAGACGTACGCGATGACCGGGTGGCGCGTCGGGTGGATGATCGGGCCGCCGGACGTGATCGCCGCGGCCACGAACCTGCAGAGCCACCAGACGTCGAATGTGTGCAACGTCGCGCAGCGGGCCGCGCTCGCCGCGGTGAGCGGCGACCTCGCCGCGGTGGGCGAGATGCGGGCGGCCTTCGACCGCAGGGGGACGACCATGCATCGGATGCTGCGCGAGATCCCCGGCGTCACCTGCCTCCAGCCGCAGGGCGCGTTCTACTGCTACCCGTCGTTCGAGGGGCTGCTCGGCCGGGCCGTCGCCGGCGCGACACCGACGACGACGATCCAGCTGGCCGACGCGATCCTCTCCGAAGTGAAGGTCGCGCTCGTCCCCGGGGAGGCGTTCGGCACTCCGGGGTACATGCGCCTGTCGTTCGCCCTCGCCGATGATGACCTCGTCGAGGGCATCACCCGCCTGCAGAAGCTGTTCGCCTGAGCCTCGGGCCCGCGCGCGGGGTGACGTGACTCGCGCCGAGCGCGCTCTCCCCACCCGTTTGCGCGATTCCGGTCGTCCTGACGACGTCAATCGCGCAAACATGATTGGTGGGAGAGGGGTCGGCTCGGGACAATGGGGCGATGGCCCGGGTGCTGGTGACGGAGAAGATCGCCGAGGGCGGCCTCGAACGCCTGCGCGCCGCCGGGCACGAGGTCGACGAGCGGCTCGACCTCAGCCCGCACGAGCTCGCTCGCGAGGTCGTCACTGCCGATGCACTGATCGTGCGTTCGGCGACGCAGGTCACCGCCGAGGTGCTCAACGCCGGACGCCGCCTGATGGTCGTCGGCCGGGCCGGCATCGGCCTCGACAACGTCGACGTCGACGCCGCCACCACCCGCGGGGTGATGGTCGTCAACGCGCCGCAGTCGAACATCGTCTCGGCGGCGGAGCACACGATGGCGTTGCTGCTGGCGCAGGCGCGCAACATCCCGCAGGCGCACGGCGCGCTCGTGGCGGGGCGGTGGGAGCGCGCGCGGTGGGAGGGCGTCGAGCTCGCCGACAAGACGCTCGGGATCGTCGGCCTCGGGCGGATCGGGAAGCTGGTCGCGCATCGCGCCGCGTCGTTCGGCATGCGCCTCGTCGCGTTCGATCCTTTCGTCACGCCGGAACGCGCCCGCCCGCTCAACGTCGAGCTGCTCCCGCTCGACGACGTCATCGCGCAGGCCGATTTCCTGACGATCCACCTGCCGCGGACGAAGGACACGATCGGCCTGATCGGCAAGGAGCTGCTCAGCCGGGCGAAGCCGGGGCTGCGGATCGTGAACGTGGCCCGCGGCGGCATCGTCGACGAGGAGGCCCTGGCCTGGGCGGTGCGGGAGGGTCTCGTCGCCGGAGCCGCGCTCGACGTGTTCGACACGGAGCCGACGACGTCGTCCCCCCTGTTCGAGCTGGACAGCGTCGTGGTCACGCCGCACCTCGGGGCGAGCACGCGTGAGGCCCAGGACAAGGCGGGCGACGTGATCGCCGAGATGGTGGAGCTGGCGCTCGCCGGCGACTTCGTCCCGTTCGCCGTGAACATCGCCGCGGCGGAGGCGAACGAGACGCTGCGCCCGTTCCTCGCGCTCGCCGAGCGGCTCGGGCGTCTGTTCACCTCGCTCACCGAGGGCATCCCGGCGACGGTCGAGGCGACGTACGAAGGCGCGATCGCCGAGTACGACACGCGCATCCTCACGCTCGCCGTGCTGAAGGGCATGTTCGGCGGGGTCAGCGAGGATCCGGTGAGCTACGTCAACGCGCCACAATTGGCGCGTGACCACGGGCTCGAGGTGCGCGAGGTGCAGTCCGCGACACCGGTCGACTTCGTCAACCTGATCACGCTGCGCGGCGGCCAGCACTCGATCGCCGGGACGCTGTCCGAGCGGCGCCACGAGCAGCTCATCGTCTCTGTCGACGACCACAGCTGCGACGTGCCGCCCACCGAGCACATGCTCGTCGTGCGCAACGACGACCGGCCGGGGATGATCGGCGTCGTCGGCACCGCGCTAGGCACGGCGGGGGTGAACATCGCCGACATGGACGTGGGCCGGATGGACACGCCCGGCTCGGCGATCATGGTCCTGGCCACGACCACGTCGACTCCGCCAGACGTGATCGCCGCGCTCCGCGGAACACCGGGCATCATCAGCGTCCACCCGCTCGAGAGCGGCGACAACGGCAACCGGTGAGCGCTGGTCACCCGGCTGTCAGCCGAGCAGGACCCGGACCACTCCGATGACGCGTCCCCAGTCGATCCCGACACGCTCGCACACGGCCATCTCCCCACCGCACGCTCCGGCGTGCACGTAGCGGTCGCCGCCGAGGTAGACGACAACGTGCGTCGTCCTGCCTCCGCTGCCGAGGATCAGGAGGTCGCCGACCGACGCGTCGGCTCGTGGCATCTTCGGCAGGTTCGCCAGCATGCCGCCTGTCCAGGCCGCGTCGCGCGCGAAGAGGTCGACGCCGATCTGGCGGAAGGCGACGACGACGAGGCCCGAGCAGTCGTACGTGATCGTCCCGGCGGGATACTGGTACACGCGGCCTGAGTGGAAGCTGCGCTTGGCGCGGCCGTCCCACGGAGTGCCGAAGCGGCCGGGGTTCGTCGCCGCGTACTTGGCGCCGATCATGACCTGTTCCCGCAGCCAGGTCACGACCCGGGCGACGCGGGGGTCTGCGTCGTGCGCGACGGCGGCGAATTCGCCGAGGGCAGTGCGGACGTCAGCCGCCATTCGGACGACGTCCGTGGCGAACTCGTCCGCCACAATCGTGTCGTTCGGGGAGACCACGTACGGCGCACGCGCGTCGTCAGCGGCGTAGGCGAAGGCCAGGCGGTGCTGCGCGGCGGGGGAGCTCAGCGTGCCTGCCGTCTCGGCACGCAGATCAGCGGCGATGGCACAGAGCCGGCCGGCCGTCGCGCGAGCCGCGTCGTGGATGGCGTTCGGACTCCGGACTCCATCCCCGTCGCCATCGGCGGCGTGCTGCGCCCAGGCCGCAGGCGTGAGATGCATCGGCGTGCGCGCCGCGCCGCCATCGATCTCACCGATGCCGGCGAGGAACGCGGCGTCGACACCGCACGAGGGGTGCGCATCAGCGGTCCATTCCGCCGCTCGGACGTACGCGTCGGCGGCGAGCGTCGACATGCCGAGGAGCGGGTCCCGGGACGGGCCCGCGGACACGGCTGCCGGTGCGTCGAGCGGGGCGTCCTCGAGGTCAGCGAACGAGGCCGTCGCGACGAGCGAGGAGCCGCCCGCGTATGGCACCCGGTCGGGGACCGGAGCGTCCGCCGGTGCGCGTCGCTCGCTGCCCGCGCCGCTGTCCGGCGTGGTCGTCGGTGTGTTGGATGCGGGCGACTCCGCCGGATCCTCGACCGCCGGCTGGTCTGCGGGTGTCGGCTGCGTCGTCGCCGGTGCCGGCTCGACCTGCGGCGGGAGCGTCGGCTCGGGAGCGGGAGCAGCGGGCTCCGGCGTGGACGGCGAGGGAGCGGTGGGCTCGGGAGGAGCGGTGGGCTCGGGAGGAGCGGTCGGCTCAGGGGCAGGAGCGGGCTCGGGGGCCGGAGCGGGCTCGGGGGCCGGGG
>DASZOG010000323.1:0-13683 GCA_035550895.1 Acidimicrobiales bacterium | reverse complement strand
CCCCCCCCCCCCCCCCCCCCCCCCCGCGACCATGCTCCGCGGTGGGCGACGCGCGCATCGTGAGCGCGAATCGACGGAGCGCGTCCTCGCGCCCGTCAGCGGTCGATGCCGACGAGGCGCAACGCGGCAGCTTCGATGTCGCCCTCCGACAGCAGCACCAGGTGCGCGGCGTCCCCGAGAGGGATGAACGAGTCCGCGCTGGCGACACGGGCGATCCGGCCGCCGAAGCCGGCGTCGACAAGCGCGGTGACCACTCCCTCCGACACACCACCGGTGGCGCGCGTCTCGTCCGCGACGAGCACGCTCCCGGTGGCTGCGGCCTCACGCAGCAGGTCGTCGAGCGGCAGCGGTGCCAGCCACCGCAGATCGAGGACCCGCGCCTCGACACCTCTCGCCGCCAGGCGGCGGGCGGCCCGCAGGCTCATCCGCAGCCCGTTGGCCCACGTCACGATCGTCAGGTCCTGGCCTGCGCCGTGGACCCGCCCGGCACCGAGCGGCGCGTGGTCCGCCGGTGGGCCAGGCGCGGCGAGCCACCCGCCGTCGCCCGGTTCGTGGAGGTCGCGCTCGTGGTAAAGGGCGATCGGTTCGAGGAACACCGAGACCGTGCCGTCGACGTGTGCCGCGGCGACGCAGGTGCGCAGCATCGCCGCCGCGTCGTCGGGGCGGGCGGGCGAGGCGATGACCAGGCCAGGGATGTCGCGCAGGACGCCGAGCGCGTTGTCGTTGTGGAAGTGCCCCCCGAAGCCCTTCTGGTAGGCGTAGCCCTGGACGCGCACGACCATGCCGTTGCGGTACTGGCCTGTCGAGAAGAACGACAGCGTGGCTGCCTCTCCCCGGAGCTGATCCTCGGCGTTGTGCAGGTACGCGAGGTACTGGATCTCCGGCACCGGAAGCAGCCCGGTGATCGCGGCACCGAGGGCGAGGCCGAGGACGGACGTCTCGTCGAGGACCGTGTCGAACACCCGTCCCGCCCCGGCGCGCTGGAGGAGCCCGCGGGTCACGCCGTACACGCCACCCTTGGCGGCGACGTCCTCGCCGAACACGAGGAGCTGGGGGTACCGGTCGAGCAGCTCACCGAGCGTGTGGTTGACCGCCTGGGCCAGCGTCATGCCGGCCCCATCGGCCGCGCCCGTCGCATCGGCCGTCGTCGCGGCGGTGCCGGGCGCGTGGTCCGCGACCGCCGTGCGGACGGCCGCCGGGCGGCGGGGAGCGAGCGGCGCCATCACTTCCGTGGGGGAGCGCAGTGGCGGTAGTGCGGCCGCGTCGAGCGCCTGCTCCCGTAGGCGCGCTCGCCGGGCGAGGTAGCCGGCGACGAGCTCGTGCGGCTCGGCAACGCCGGCGGCGACGAGTAGCCGAGCCGTGCCGAGCAACGGGTCACGCGCCAGGTCGTCGCGCAGCTCGGCCGGCGTGCGGTACGCCGCTTCCACGTCGGTCCCGGCGTGGCCCAGGTAGCGGACGGTGCGCAGGTGGAGGAAGGCCGGGCGGCGGGTCGCCCGGACCCACGCGGCGAGCTCCCGAGCGGTGGTGAACGTGCCTGCCGGATCGGTGCCGTCCGCGGACGCGTAGCGCAACCCGGCGCGGCCGGCGGACGCCTCTTCCACCCAGCCGGGTGGCGTGCGGACGCTGATCCCGATGCCGTTGTCCTCGCAGACGAACAGCAGCGGGAGTGGGAGGTGCTGGTGCGCGCAGTGGCCCGCGGTGTTGAACGCGGCGAGCGCCGTGGCGTGGTTGGCGGAGGCGTCCCCGAACGAGCAGACGACGATCGCGTCGGCCGGCCATGCCCCGGCGACGTCCAGCTTGCGGGCGCGGTCGATGGCGAACGCGACGCCCACGGCGCGCGGTAGGTGGGAAGCGATCGTCGACGTCTGCGGGATGACCGCCAGATCGCGATGTCCGAAGACCTTGTGCCGCCCGCCGGCGATCGGCTCCTCGGCGGCAGCCGTGAGCCCGAGGAGCACGTCCCGCACGCCGTCGTGGCCGGGCACCTGGCCGGCCCGAGCCAGGTAGAAGCCGCCGGACCGGTAGTGGAGCAGTGCCGGGTCCGTGGGCCGCAACGCGAGCGCGACGGCGGCGTTGCTCTCGTGTCCGGCCGACCCGATCGTGTAGAAGCCGAGCCCCGGGCCGCGCAGCCACCGCGCCGTGTGGTCGAGCAGCCGGCTGCCGACCTGCGCGTCCCACAGCGCCCGCAGCCCGTCGGGCCCGAGATCCGTGGAAACGGTGGCGGGCTCGGGCGGGGCAGTGCTCAGCGCGCCGACGGCACCGAGGAGGTGGTCCTCCAGTGCATCGAGGTCCTCGGCCACGGCGGGACAGTACCGGCGGGTACGTTCGGCGTGTGATCCCGCTGCCCGAGGCGCAGGCCGAGGTGCTGGCCCGGTGCCCGGTGCTGCCGGCCGTCCGCGTCCGGTTGGACGAGGCCGCCGGGTGCGTCCTTGCCGAGGACGTCACCGCGGCGGAGGACGTCCCGCCGTTCGCCAACTCCGCGGTCGACGGCTACGCCGTGCGCGCCGCGGACACGGCCTCGGTCCCGGTCGAGCTTCCGGTGGTGGGCGAGCTGGCCGCCGGCGCACCGCCCGGGCCGACGGTCGGTCCCGGGGAAGCGGTCCGAATCATGACCGGCGCACCGCTGCCGGACGGGGCCGACGCGATCGTGATGGTCGAGGACACCGACCGGCTCGACGGCGGTGTACGCGTCCGGATCCATCGCACGGTCCAGGCGGGTGACGCGGTGCGCGGCGCAGGCGACGACGTCCGTGCCTGCACGGTGGTGTTCGCGGCCGGGACGGAGCTGCGTCCGGCGACGCTCGGCGTGCTGGCCAGCATCAACCGCCGGGAGCCGCTCGTCGTCCGCCGGCCACGGGTCGGCGTGGTGTCGACCGGTGACGAGCTCGTCCCCGACGATCGGCCGTTGCAGCCGGGCCAGATCCGCGAGAGCAACAAGACGATGCTCCTGGCCGTGCTCGCCCGGATGGGGGCCGAGCAGCTCGACCTCGGCCTGGTCGGAGACTCCGAGCCGGAGTTGGAGCGGGTGCTGCGTGACGCGGCGGAGCGGTGCGACGCGATCGTCTCGAGCGCCGGCGTGAGCATGGGCGACTACGACGTCGTCAAGGCCGTCCTCGACCGGATCGCCGACATGCGCTGGATGCAGATCGCGATCAAGCCGGCGAAGCCGTTCGCCTTCGGCACCCTCGGCGCCGGCGACGGGCGGGTCGTCCCGGTGTTCGGCCTTCCCGGCAACCCGGTCTCGGCCCTCGTCAGCTTCGAGCTGCTCGCCCGGCCGGCGTTGCGCAAGATGATGGGTCACGCCCGGGTCGAGCGGCCGCGGATCCGAGCCATCGCCGACGACGGCCTGCCGCGGCGGCCCGACGGCAAGATGCACCTGACCAGGGTGCATGCACGCCCGGGGGAGGACGGGCGGTTCCACGTCGCCTCGACCGGCCCGCAGGGCAGCCACCAGCTCGCCGCGACGGCGGCGGCCGACGCGATCGCCTTCGTGCCCGACGGCGACGGCATCCTGTCGGGCGCGGACGTGGACGTGATCCTGATCGACTGAGGAGCGTGACGGTGGACGATCGGTTGTACTTCCGGCAGCTGCTCTCCGGGCGGGACTTCGCCGTCGACGACCCGATCGCCGGCCAGATGGTCAACTTCGTCTACCTGCTCGGCGACCGTCGCACGGGCGAGACGGTGATCGTCGATCCCGCCTACGCGGTGAACGAGCTCGTCGACGTCGCCGAGGCCGACGGGATGCGCGTCGTCGGCGCGCTCGCCACCCACTATCACCCGGACCACATCGGCGGGTCGATGATGAACTTCCGCATCGAAGGCATCACCGCCCTGCTCGAGCGCGTCGGCGCCAAGGTCCACGTCCACGAGGCGGAGGCCCCATGGGTGATGCGCACGACCGGGGTGTCGCCGTCCGACCTGGCCACGCACGAGGCGGGTGACACCGTCACCGTGGGCGACGTCGAGATCGAGCTCGTCCACACGCCCGGGCACACGCCCGGCAGCCAGTGCTTCCTCGTCGCCGGGCGCCTGGTCAGCGGGGACACGCTGTTCCTCGACGGCTGTGGCCGCACCGATCTTCCGGGCAGCGATGTCGAGCAGATGTACGACAGCCTGCAGCGGCTGGCCCGCCTGCCCGACGAGACGTTGATCTACCCCGGGCACCGCTACTCGCTGGCCTCGAGCGCGATGCTCGCATCGGTCAGGGAGTCGAACGTCGTCTTCAAGCCGCCGACGCGGGAGGGATGGCTGAGGATGTTCGGCGCGCAGTGACCGGCTGCGTTCCGGTGGCATCAGGCAACCTGGCCAATAGTCTGCGGGAGGTGGACGCGGGGGTGCACGACCTGGTCGACCCGTTCGGGCGCACGGTGCGCGACCTGCGCATCTCCGTCACGGACCGCTGCAACTTCCGCTGTACGTACTGCATGCCGGCCGAGGGCCTGCGCTGGCTGCCGCGGGAGGAGATCCTCACGTTCGAGGAGATCGAGCGCCTGGCACGGATCTGCGTCGAGCGGTTCGCCGTCGACGGCATCCGCCTGACCGGGGGCGAGCCGACGGTCCGGGCCCATCTCCCGGTCCTCGTGGCGAAGCTCGCGGAGCTGCGTGTCCCCGCCTCGTCCGCTTCACCACTCGCCGGCCGGAAGCCCGACCTCTCGATCACGACGAACGGCGCCACGTTCGGCCTCCTGGCGCACGACCTGCGTCGGGCCGGGCTCGACCGGGTCAACGTCTCCCTCGACTCGCTCGACCGCGAGCGGTTCGCCCGCATGACCCGGCGCGACGAGCTGCACCGCGTCCTCGACGGCATCGCCGCCGCGCAGGAGGCCGGCTTCGCTCCGGTGAAGGTCAACGCGGTGATCGAGCGTGGCGTCAACGACTCCGAATTGATCGCGCTGGCCGAGTTCGGGCGGGACCATGGGGTCGAGATGCGGTTCATCGAGTTCATGCCGCTCGACGCGGAGGGCGGCTGGCGGGCCGACGTGGTCGTCAGCCAGGACGAGATCGTCGCCATGATCGACGCTGTCCACCCGCTCGAGCGGATGCCGAACCGGGGTTCCGCCCCGGCTGACAGGTGGCGGTACGTCGACGGGAAGGGAACCGTCGGTGTCATCCCCAGCGTGACGAAGCCGTTCTGCGGCGACTGCGACCGGGTCCGGCTCACGGCCGACGGTCAGTTCCGCACGTGCCTGTTCGCGACGGACGAGTTCGACCTGCGGGCGGCGCTGCGTGGCGGGGCCAGCGACGACCAGATCGAGCAGCAGATCCGGGCCGCGGTCGGCACGAAATGGGCGGGCCACGCCATCGGCCAGGTGCAGTTCCTCCGCCCCCGCCGTTCGATGAGCCAGATCGGCGGGTAAGAGAACTCTCATCATCTTCTCATCGAGCGAGCGGCTCGTGGCCCGATCATGGAGCGCCGATGCCCGCGACCCGGCTGTTCCTGCCGTTCGTCGTGGCGGTCACCGGCGGCATCGCCGCCGTCGCCACCGCCCGCGCCCTCGTGCCCGACAGTCACACCCCGGTGGCACCGATCCATCTGGTCACCGTGCCCCCGACCACGGCGATGACGAACGCCGCGACGACCGGGCCGACCACGTCGACGGCACCTGCCGCGCGGCCCGTCATCCCGGCGACCGTGCCCCCGCCCCCACCGCTTCCAGCCACGGATCCACCGGCAGCGCCCGCTCCGGCGCCCGCTCCGCCGCCGCCGGCCCCGGCTCCCGCGCCCGCTCCACCACCGGCCCCGGCTCCGGTTCCGGCTGCCGACGACGAGTTGGATGACGACGATGACGACTTCGACGACGATGACGACTTCGACGACGATGACGACGACTGAGCCGGGCCCGGATGCGGCGGCCGGAGCGCCCGTGACGCGTTGGCGACACCGCCTGGCGGGCGTGCGGACGCGTGTCGTCGTCGGCTACGTGATCCTCCTCGCTGCCGCGCTCGCCGCGGCGACGCTCGTCATCCGCCAGGTGTTGCTGGCCCGGCTCGAAGAGCAGATCGAGAGCGCGCTGGTGCAGGAGGTCGAGGAGCTCCGCCAGCTCGTCACCGGCAACGACCCGGCGACCGGCGAGCCGTTCGGTGACGACGTCGAGGCCATCTTCCGCACGTTCCTCGCCCGTAACGTGCCGATCGAGCACGAAGGCTTCTACACGATCGTCGAGGAGGAGCCGTTCCTCCGTTCAAGCGCGGCACCGGCGTCGCTGCTCGACGACGGCGCGCTCGTCGCCCGCCTCGCGGCCGTTCAGGGCGCCGAGCGCTTCACCGTCGATTCCGCCGCCGGCGAAGCGAGATTGCTGGCCGCGCCGCTGCTCGGCGGATCGGATGTGCGAGGCACATTCGTCGTCGCCTACTTCCCGTCCTCCGACCGGGCGGAGCTGGGGTCGGCCATCCGGACGATCGCGTTCGTCGGCTTCGGCGTGCTCGTCGTCAGCTCGATCGTCGCCTGGTCGCTCGCCGGTCGCGTGCTCCGCCCGGTGCGTGACCTGACGGACACGGCGCGGCGGATCGAGGAGCGCGACCTGACAGCGCGGATCCCGGTGCAGGGCGAGGACGAGCTGGCCGAGCTCGGGCGGACGTTCAACGCGATGCTCGACCGCCTCCAGGCCGCGTTCGGCGCGCAGCGAGACTTCCTCGACGACGTCGCCCACGAGCTGCGCACTCCGATCACGATCGTGCGCGGCCACTTGGAACTGCTCGGGGACGACCCGGCGGACCGGCGGGAGACGCTGGCGGTCGTCACCGACGAGCTCGACCGCATGAGCCGGTACGTCGGCGACCTGCTCGTCGTGGCGAAGGCCGGGCAGCCCGACTTCCTCCGTCCGGAGCTGGTCGACGTCGGCGAGCTCGTGGAAGGGATGTTCGTTCGCATCGAGGCGATTGCCTCCCGCGACTGGCTGCTCGAGCGGGCCCCGACGCCGGGTACGACCTGGGCGGTCGCCGACGGCGAGCGTCTCACGCAGGCGGTCGTCAACCTCGCGACGAACGCCGTCCAGCACACCTCGATCGGCGACCAGATCGGTCTCGGCGCGCTGGTCGCCGACCGGCAGCTGCGCGTGTGGATCCGCGACTCGGGCCCCGGTGTGGAGCCGGCGGTGCGTGCCCGCTTGTTCACCCGGTTCTCCCGCGGTGCAGGGAGCCGGCACGAACGTCCCGAAGGCACCGGGCTCGGTCTGGCGATCGTCGCCGCGATCGCCAACGCGCACGGTGGACGCGTCGACGTGTACAGCCCGCCGGGCGAGGGGGCGACGTTCGCCCTGACGATCCCGCTCGACCCGATCGTCGTGCCCGAGGAGGTCACCACATGACGCGCATCCTGATCGCCGAGGACGAGGCCCGCATCGTGTCGTTCCTGGAGAAGGGTCTGCGAGCCAGCGGGTACACCACGCTGGCGGTCGAGACCGGGATCGACGCGCTCGCGCTCGCGCGCGACGACTCGTTCGACCTGCTCGTACTCGACCTAGGGCTCCCGGGACTCGACGGGCAGGAAGTGCTGACCCGGATGCGCGCCCGTGGCGAGCGGATGCCGGTCGTCGTCCTCACCGCCCGCGACGGCGTGGAGGAAACGGTGCGCAGCCTGGAGGGCGGCGCCGACGACTACGTCACCAAGCCGTTCCGCTTCGAGGAGCTGCTCGCCCGTATCCGGGTCCGGTTGCGTGATGGGCAGACGAGCGAGACGACCGTGCTGCGCGCCGGAGAGATCACGCTCGACCTGCGCACGCGACGTGCTGCACTCGACGACAAGGTCGTCGAGCTGACTGCACGCGAGTTCGCCCTGCTCGAGACGCTGCTCCGCCACGCCGGCCAGGTGATGAGCCGGGAGCAGCTCCTCAGCCACGTGTGGGGCTACGACTTCGACCCCGGGTCGAACGTCGTGGACGTCTACGTCCGCTACCTGCGCGGCAAGCTCGGCACCGATGTGATCGAGACCGTGCGGGGGATGGGGTACCGGCTCCGAGCTTGACGCTCCCGTCCCAGATGAGAGTTTCCTCCTGCACTTCTCATCGTCAGCCAATGCCCGGCGTGCACTGTCGGCTGCGATGGCGGTTGACGATGCCCTCCTGCCGGCGGCCCGCTATCTGACCGGCCCCGGCGCGCGGCCCCTCGTCGAGGCTGCGGTGCGCGCCGCGGGTGGTGCTCTCGTGCGGCTCCGCCCGACGCAGGTGCTCTACCGCCCGGGACAAGAGCTCGTCGTGCGCTACGCGGCGACCGTCGGGTGGTCGGGGCGCGGCCCGGTGGACGAGACGCTGCTCGCTGGCACGACTGCAGAAGGGCCCCCGCCGGGCACGGTACCCGTGGAAGCCGAGGGCATTTCAGCCGGCGTGTGGCGATACCCGTTCGACCCATACCTGCCCGGGCTCGACGCGGCCGTGCGCGCGGAGCGCGTCGGCGAGCTGCTCGGGATGGCCGGCCAGTCGATCGTGCTCGAGGTGAGGTCCTTCCGCCCCACGCGCCGTGCCGTGGTCCATGCTTCCTGGGACGGCGGCGAGGCGTACCTCAAGGTGCTGCCGCCGGCGGAGGCCGTCGCGTTGTCCGAGATCCACCGTCGGCTCGCCGCGGCAGGTCTGCCGGTGCCGCCCGTCATCGCCGTCGACGTCGCTGCCGGCGTCGTTGCACTCGGCTCTGTCGGTCGGCAGACGGTGCGCGGGTGGATCCTCGAGGGCCGCCGCCGACGGCCCACCGGGCGGTCGATCCTGGCGCTCCTCGATCGGTTGGCGGAGGTGGACGTGCCCCGACCGGCGCACCGCCGCGCCACGCCGCTGGCCGTCGCCGCGGGGCACGGCCGGATGCTGGCCGCCGTGCTGCCGAGCGCGGCGGGCCGCATCGGTGCGCTCTGTGAGCGGATCGGTGCGCCGCATCGGATGAGCGACACCGCCACCGTGCACGGCGATCTCCACGACGGGCAGCTCGTCGTCGACGGGCGGGGCCGCATCACGGGGATGCTCGACGTGGACGCCGTGGGGCCGGGGGAGCGCGTCGACGACCTGGCCAACCTGCTCGGTCACCTCGCATGCCTCGAGCTGTCCAGCCGCCCGGCCGCTGGAGAGGCGCGCACCTGGGCGGACGAGCTGCATGGCGTGTTCGCCGCGCAGGTCGACGCCGCCGAGCTCGATCGGCGCGTCGCGGCGGTGCTGCTCGGACTGGCGACCGGGCCCTTCCGGGTGCAGGAGCGCGCCTGGCGCACAGCGGTCCGTCGCCGGCTGTCGCTGGCGGAGCGCTGGGCGGGCCGGGGTGAGAGAACCCTCAGGACCGCCTCATGACCGTCCCATGGCGTGGTGGGACAACTGTGTCGAGGCCGAACCAGCGGCTGAACGACGAAGGGAGACCACGATGGCGAAGACACTCGACTGGAAGGTGGCCGTCGCGGGAGGCGCGCTGCTCGGAGTCGGCATCGGCGGATTCGCGCTCGCAGACGCCGAGCCGGGCAAGAGCGACATCGACGACCTGCGCCTGCGGGACGCACCGCCGCGCGCTGACGTCTCGGCGGACTCGCCGCTGCGCTCGCCGGCGTCGACGACCGTGACGGTGCCCGGGCGAGACGACCTGCAGAGCTCCCCGGACACGACGTCGACGACCGTCCTGCTGCCGTCGACGGCTCCGGCGACCGTCCCGCCGCCCCCGCCGGTGCCCGCCACGGAGGACAGCCCCGAGCCCCCTCGCGCCGCGCCGGCACCACCCCCGCCGGCCCCGCCACCCGCGCCGCCTCCGCCGGCCCCCGCGCCGGCGCCGCGTGGCGGAGACAGCCCCGCAAGTCCGAGCGCCGACAGCCCCGCAAGTCCCGCGAGCGCCGACAGCGTGAGCGCCTCGGACTGACACCGGAGCGACGTGCTCACCGGCCCGGCCGCCCGCCCGCCGGCGGCCGGGCGCGGGGAAATCCACCACCCGGTGCGCTCCTAGACTCGCAGGCGTGTCGGATGTCTCGTTCACCCATCTCGACCCGCTGGGCCGAGCCCGCATGGTCGACGTCACCCCGAAGGAGCCGACACACCGCCGGGCCGTCGCCCGCTGCAAGGTGTACATGCGCCCGGACACCACGTCGGCGATCGCCAACCGGGAGGTGAAGAAGGGTGATGTGCTCGCCGTGGCCAGGGTGGCCGGCATCCAGGCTGCGAAGCGGACAGCCGACATGATCCCGCTCTGCCATCCGCTGCTCGTCGGCTCCGTGTACGTCAACTTCGAGATCGGTGACGACTACGTCTCGGTCGAAGCGCAGGTCGACACCGTCGACCGCACCGGCGTCGAGATGGAAGCCCTGCACGCCTGCGCGATGTCGGCGCTGACGATCTACGACATGTGCAAGTCCGCCGACCGGGAGATGGTCATCACCGATCTCACGCTGTGGGAGAAGACCGGAGGGCGCTCAGGGGCGTACCGCCGCCACGAGGACCCCGGGATCGTTGCGGACGGAGCGCGGAACGTCGTAGAATCGTAACGTTGCTGGCTCCCACCACCATCTGCCAGCACACCGGCCATCCACCACACCGGCCGTTCGACTGACTACCTTCCCATGACGAGGTGAGCAACCACTGATGAGCAAGACCTTGGTTCTTCTCGTCCTCGCTGTTGTCTGGGGCGTCGCTCTCATCCCGCCGCTGCTGAGATCGCGGATCCACCACCGTCCGGTCTCCTCGGTGACGTCCTTCCGCCGGCAGCTCTCGAACCTGTCCCGGGTGCCCAGCTCCGCCCACCTCAGCCCGTCGCGTGCCTTCCACACGCCGGCTTCGCCGCGTGCGTCGGTACAGGCACGACAGATCGGCAACATCGGCTACGCGGCGCGCAACACATACGGGCGCCCGAGTGTGGCCATGGCCCGTTCGATCGCCCGCCGCCGGCGCCAGAACGTGCTGCTCACGCTCGCGGCGGTCGTCGCCTGCAGTGGGCTGGCGTGGATCGGGCTCGACGTGCAGGCCGCCCGGGCGGTCTTCTTCGTCGCCGTGATCGCGCTGGGCCTGTACGTGTACTTGCTGGTCATGCTGCGCCGGGCCGAGGAGGTCCGCGTCGGTGGCGCGGCGCGCACGTACATCTACTCCGACGCTGCGTAGCGGATCGCCATCCCGCACCGCCTCCCACCCGAGCCGCTATCCTGACCGTTCGCCCTGCGGGGGTGTAGCTCAGTTGGTAGAGCGCGACAATCGCACTGTCGAGGCCCGGGGTTCGATTCCCCGCACCTCCACCGAGGACCTTGTTCGAACCCTGGCCTGACAATGGCCAGGGTTCGATGTGTCCAGGCCTCCGGATCGGAGGCGATCTCGGCCTACTCGCCGATGTTCCAGAGATCGGGGCGGATGCGTGTCGGTGAACCACCGTCGCCGCGACGTGGCAGCCGGTGATACCCGCCTGGTGGAGCTCTGCGCTCGTTGACGCCGTCACGCGACCGTTCGTGCGGAGATTCGTCGGGTTTGCATCCGATCGGGCGTCGCAGCCGGAAAGGAGGTCGACCAACCCCCGCACGAAAGGTGCACTCGCATGAAGAAGCTTCTCGCCGCCACCGCCCTGGTCGGTGCCGCAGCCCTCGCCGCCGCTCCCAGTGGGGCCGGCGCCCAGGAGGCGGCCACCGTGTCCCTGATGCACGGCATCCCGGGCGCCACCGTCGACGTCGTCGTGGACGGCAGCGTGGTCATTCCCGGGTTCGAGCCCGGCACGATGCAGGACCTGTCGTCGTTCGCCGGTGAGACGCTGGCGAACGTCGAGGTGCGCGCCGCCGGCACCGATGACGTGGTCATCGGCCCGATCGATTCGTTGCCGGTTCCCGACTCGGGCAACTGGACGGTCGTCGCCCATCTCGGCGCCAACGGCACGCCGACGCTGACGCCGTTCGAGAACGACGTGTCGCCGCTGGCGGCCGGCCAGGGGCGCCTGACCGTGCGCCACACCGCGGCCGCGCCGGCCGTGGACGTCGTCCTGGCCGACGGGTCCCGCCCGTTCACCAACCTGTCGAATCCGAACGAAGCGTCCGCTGACCTGCCCGCCGGCCCGATCAGCGGCGCCCAGCTCGCGCCCACTGGCGGCGATCCGATCGCCCCGGTGCCCGCGGTCGAGCTCGCGGCTGGTACGAACCTGATCGTGTACGCCGTGGGTTCGCTCGAGGACGGCAGCCTCACGTTCCAGACCCAGTCGATCGACGGTCTCGGCGGCGCACCGACCGCCGTGAACACCGGTGACAGCCAGCTGTCCTCGGGTACGTCCTCGACCGTGCTGGTCCTGCTGGCCATCGCCGGCGTGCTCGCGATGGGCAGCGCCGGGCTGGTCGTCGCCCGTCGCCGGGTCGACTGATCCCCCACCACAGTCCAGGAGGACTGATGCCGACCACCCCCGCTCCTCGCACCCGCCGCCGGCTCGGCGTGGCGGCTGTGGTGACGGGGGTGGCGGCCCTCCTGTGTGCCGTGGTCGCCGGTGGTCTCGCCCGGCGGGGCGACGCCGCCGACGCCTCGATCACCCCTGCGACCATGGCCTCCACCCCGTCCACGATCGCACCGCGGACCACGGCTCCTCGCGCCGTTCCGGCGACACCCTCTCTGCCCGTCACGACCACGACGTTGCCGCCATCGCCCCTCGGCGCTCTCGTCGGGGATGCCGTGTCCGCCATGCCCGTCGCGCCACCGGTGGACATCGCACCCACCGCCGTGGCCATCCCGGATGTGGGCTTGGAGCCCGTGCCGGTCCGGCCCGTCGGCATCGCGCCGGACGGCCAGCTGGAGGTGCCCGACGAGACCGAGGTCGGGTGGTACCGGCTCGGTGCCGCACCGGGCCAGCCGGGCGCCACCGTGCTGGCGGCCCACGTCTCGTGGCGAGACAGCCCCGGGCCGTTCGTGCGACTGTCCGAGGTGGAGCCCGGCGCCTTCGTGGACCTGGCACTCGCCGATGGCACCAGCCGGCGCTACCAGGTCGTCGAGCGGGCGCAGTACGGCAAGCTGATGCTGCCCCAGGCAGCGATCTGGCGGACGACCGGGCCCGAGACGCTGGTGCTGATCACCTGCGGCGGGGCGTTCAATCCCGACATCCGCCGCTACGCCGACAACATCGTCGTCACCGCCGTGCCGGTCGCATGAGCCGCCATCGCATCCCGCCGGCGAACGGCCAGGACAGCCTGTGGGACTACCCCCGGCCGCCCGCCGTCGTGCCCAGCCGCAGCCGTGTGCGGGTACTGCACGCAGGCCTCACGATCGCCGACTCCGTCGCCACCATCCGGTTGCTGCAGACGAGCCAGCCACCGGCCCCGAGAGCCTCGTAACGGCCTGTTCGCTCGACGTCAGGGACCGCGAAGTATAAGCCACCTCTCACGATCGTCTCACGGGGTGCTCATCGCGCACGGACACCGTTGAGGCGCGGCAGAACGCCGTGTTCTCCCCGAAAGAGGTGTACTGATGTCGAAGAAGCGTCGGACGTCCTGGCAGGTCAAGGCCTTCACGCTCGGAGCCGCTGCTGTCCTGGGCGGAGCCGCGTGCGCGCCGAGCCAGGTCGACGAGTTGAACCGGATCCGCGGTGGGAGCTCGTCCAACAGCAACTCGAACTCCAGCTCGAACTCGTCGAGCAACTCCAGCTCGAATCAGTCGTCGAACTCGTCGAGCAACTCGAGCTCGAACTCGTCGAGCAACTCGAGCTCGAATCAGTCGTCGAACTCGTCGAGCAACTCGAGCTCGAATCAGTCGTCGAACTCGTCGAGCAACTCCTCGTCGAACT
>DASZOG010000322.1:0-4814 GCA_035550895.1 Acidimicrobiales bacterium | reverse complement strand
GATGGCAAACTTCAACGGGATGGCCGCCATCGAGACGCCGGAGTTCATGGTGTCGAAGATGGACGAGTTCGGGTCCCCGTCCTCGTACAACCATTACTCCGTCGGCTGGGCGTGGGCGATGAACACCCCGTTCCAGTGGACGAAGCAGGTCGCTTCCCACTGGGGCGGGACCCGCAACGGCACGATCGTCCACTGGCCGAACGGCATCGAGGAGCGCGGCGGCCTGCGTTCTCAGTTCACCCACGTCATCGACGTCGCCCCGACCGTTCTCGAAGCGGCGGGGCTGCCCGAGCCGACGATGGTCAACGGTGTGCTCCAGTCGCCGATGGAGGGCACGAGCATGCTGTACAACTTCAACGACGCTGGAGCCGCGGAGCGCCACGAGCTGCAGTACTTCGAGATGTTCGGCAACCGCGGCATCTACCACAAGGGCTGGAGCGCGGTCACCAAGCACCGCACACCGTGGATCCTCGTCGGCGGCGTCATCCCGGAGTTCGACGACGACGTGTGGGAGCTGTACGACGGCTCCGCCGACTACAGCCAGGCCCATGACCTCGCCGCGGAGAAGCCGGAGATGCTGGCGAAGTTGCAGCGGCTGTGGCTGATCGAAGCGACGAAGTACA
Source organism: Acidimicrobiales bacterium (assembly GCA_035550895.1). GTDB lineage: Bacteria > Actinomycetota > Acidimicrobiia > Acidimicrobiales > Ilumatobacteraceae > DASZOG01. The sequence continues at coordinate 4,191 of DASZOG010000322.1, read as the reverse complement.
ACGTGCTGCCGATGGACGACCGCACCGCCGAGCGGGTCGAGCCGACCATGGCAGGACGGCCGACGTTGATCCGCGGCACGTCGCAGCTGTTCTTCCCGGGCATGGGCCGCCTCTCGGAGAACAGCGTCGTCAGCATCAAGAACCGCTCGTTCTCCGTCACCGCCGAGGTCGACGTCCCCGCCGGAGGAGCCAGTGGGGTGATCATCGCCCAAGGTGGCCGCTTCGGTGGGTGGGCCGTCTACCTCCAGGACGGGCGGGCGAAGTTCGTCTACAACGTGCTCGGCATCCAGGAGTTCGCCGTGGAGGCCGAGAGGGCGTTGCCGGAGGGCGAGCACCAGGTCCGCATGGAGTTCGCCTACGACGGTGGCGGTCTGGCCAGGGGCGGCGACGTCACCCTGTACTACGACGGCACCGCAGCCGGCACTGGCCGCGTCGGCGCCACCCAGCCGATGGTCTTCTCCGCCGACGAGACGACCGACATCGGCCACGAGACCGGCACGCCGGTCACCGCGGACTACACGACCTCCAGCAGCCGCTTCACCGGGACGATCCACTGGGTCCAGATCGATCTCGGTGGCGACGACCACGACCACTTCATCGATCCCGACGAACGGCTGCGCGTCGCGATGGCGAGGCAGTGACCTCTCCGGCGAGCGACGCAGCTCAGCCGGCAGACGCGGCTGACGGCCAGGGCGAGCCGGGGTCCTCCGCGACGCGCCGAGAGAAGCGGTTCGAGGTGGTCGCCGTCATCCTCCTCGCACTCACGGCTGTGGCGACAGCGTGGAGCGGATACCAGGCGTCGCTCTGGGACGGCATCCAGTCGAGCAACTACACGCAAGCGTCGGGGGCACGCACGAACGCGGCGCAGAAGCGCAGTGAGGCGAACCAGTTCCGCTTGGCCGACCTCAGCGTGTTCGAGAATCACATCGACGCCGTCATCGACGGGGACGACGCGCTCGCCGAGTTCTACCGCGCGCGCTTCCGCGACGAGTTTGCAGTGGCCTATGAGGCCTGGCTCGCTCTGGACCCGCTGGAGAGTGCCGACGCACCCGCCAGCCCGCTGGCCATGCCCGAGTACCGGCTCGCGGCCGACGAGGAGGCCGCGGCGCTGGAGGCCCAGGCGGACACCCTGTTCGCCGAGGGCGAGGACGCCAACACGACGTCTGACGTCTACACGCTGACCACATTGCTGTTCGCCGTCGTGCTGTTCTTCGCCGCGATCTCTGAGCGCTTCGAGCACACTCAGGCCCGGACCGGCCTGATCGCGCTCGGCGCGGTCGGGCTCGTGGTCGGCGCCACCATCGCGCTGAGCCAGCCGGTCACGTTCGGTTGACCAGCGACTGAAGCCGTCGCGAGTCAGTCGGTCACGAGGCGCACGGCGTCCTGCGGGAGCTGGGCGTCGACAGGTTCGCCCTCGCCGGCGCACAGCTCGACCCCGTCGTTGGCCACCAGCGCCTGCAGCGGCGAGTCGCCGATGCGCAGGTGGACCTGGGTCACCGCGCCGACGTAGACGAGCTTGACGACGACGCAGCGCAGGGAGTTCGCTCCGCCGGAGCCGGCCGGGACGAGGCGCACCCGCTCGGGTCGCACGACGACGTGGCACGCGCCGCTCGCGGCGACGTCGCCGGTGACGTCGAGCTCGGCGCCGGCGACGCGCACCCGGCCGCCGCCGATCTGCTCCGCCGGCAGCAGATTGGCGACACCGAGGAAGTCGGCGACGTAGGCCGTGCGCGGGTCCTCGTAGATCTCGCGCGGTGTCCCGACCTGCTCGACCTCGCCCTCCCTCATCACCGCCAGGCGGTCGCTCATCGTCAGCGCCTCTTCCTGGTCGTGGGTGACGTAGACGAACGTGATGCCGACCTCCCGCTGCAACGACGTCAGCTCCAGCTGCAGCGCCTTGCGCAGCTTGGCGTCGAGCGCGCCGAGCGGTTCGTCGAGGAGCAGCACCCGCGGCCGGAGGACGAGCGCCCGGGCGAGGGCGACGCGCTGCTGCTGCCCGCCGGACAGCTGGTGCGGCTTGCGCCGCGCGAACCGATCGAGGCGCACGAGCTCGAGCGCCTCGCCGACGCGCTGCTTGGCCGACGACTTGTCCGAGCCGTTGAACCGCAGACCGAACGCGACGTTGTCCGCGACGTTGAGATGGGGGAAGAGCGCGTAGCTCTGGAAGACGGTGTTCACCGGTCGGCGCTCCGGCGGCACGCCGGAGACGTCGGCGCCGTCCAGGAGCACCTGGCCCTCGTCCGGCCGCTCGAAGCCACCGATGAGGCGCAGCGTCGTCGTCTTCCCGCACCCCGACGGCCCGAGCAGCGAGAAGAACTGACCGGCGGGGATCGACAGATCGATGTCCTTCAGCACGAGCTGGTCCCCGTAGCGCTTGGACAGCCCGACGAGCTCGACTGCGCCCCCACCGAGCGCCGTTCGAGAGCCTGCCCCTCCTGCCGTCATCGTGCTCTACGTACCACAGCCGAGCCTGGCCCGGTGTGTCATACTGATTGGCGAGTCAGTCAGTGAGCGCGCACATGGCATCGGCCCCGACCACTCTCCCCGCCGCGTGGTACGCGGATCCGGACCACCACGCGGACGAGCTGGCACGTGTGTTCCGCAACGGATGGTCGTGTGTCGGTGTCGTCGACGACGTGTCGGCGCCCAACTCCTACCTCACCGTCGACGTCGCCGGTCTGCCCGTGCTCCTGTTGCGCGACGGCGAGGGCACGCTGCGCGGATTCCTCAACGTCTGCCGGCACCGCGGAGCTCCCCTCGCCGAAGGCTGTGGCACGGCTCGTGCCCTGTCGTGCCCGTACCACGCCTGGGTCTATCGCCTCGACGGCTCCCTCGCCCGTGCCGTCGGACTCGACGGCGCCGACGGGTTCGATCCGGCGGACTTCGGGCTGCATCCGGTGAGCGTCGCCACCTGGGCCCGGTTCGTCTTCGTCCATCCCGACCCGGGCGCTCCACCGCTCGACCTCGGGCCGCTGGCCGCGGCGATGGACCCGTTCCCCGTCGACCGCTACGAGCTCGCCGTGCGCGAGGAGCACGAGCGGGCGTTCAACTGGAAGGTGCTCGTCGAGAACTACTCGGAGAACTTCCACACGCCGTTCGTCCACCCGGAGCTGATCGTCAACGGATGGGAGTACCCGATCGAGACCGCCGGCCCGATCAGCCTCGCCTGGGACAGACCGCTCGCGCCGCGCAATCCGGCGGAACAAGCGCTGCACGACGCCCGTCCCGCGCAGGCCGGCTGGGAGCACGTCGCCGACTGCCAGATCGACGACGTGTTCATCGCCGGCGTGTACTTCAGCGTCTTCCCGAACTTGCTCATCTCGACGTTCCCCCGCTACCTCTCGGCCTTGCACCTGACGCCGGTGTCGCCGACGACGACCCGCGTCCGGGCCTACCGCTTCTGGACCCCGGACGTCACCCCGGACCGGCGGGAGGCGGACCTGCATGCCAGCCAGGTCGTCGCCGCGCAGGACCTCGACATCTGCGAACGCGTCCAGCGCGGCTACACCGCCGGGATCGACACCCTTGGCCGCCTCGTCCTTCCCCACGAGGACGGTGTCCGTCACATTCACCGCTTGCTGCGCAGCGCGCTCTCGTAGAGTCGGCGCGATGGCGACGCGCACCGTCCTCGGTACCTGCCACCACGACTGCCCCGACTCGTGCGGGTGGGTGGTCACCGTCGAGGACGGTGTGGCGACGAAGCTGCGCGGCAATCCGACGCACCCGTTCTCCCAGGGCGAGCTGTGCCCGAAGGTGAACCGCTTCCTCGACCGCGTGTACAGCCCGGACCGCATCCTCCACCCGCTGATCCGCTCCGGCGCGAAGGGCAGCGGGCAGTTCGAGACCGTCTCGTGGGACGAGGCGCTCGCCCGCGCCGCGGCCGGGCTGCAGGACGTGATCGCCCACCGCGGCGGCGAAGCCGTGCTGCCCTGGTTCAGCGCCGGCACGCAGGGGCAGATCCAGATGTCGGCGCTGGACCAGCTGTTCTTCGGCCGGATCGGCGCGTCGGAGTTGACCGGTTCGCTGTGTGGCAACACGGCGCGGGTCGGCGTCGCGGCGACGAACGGCACAGGCAAGACGATGGACCCGATGGACCTCCGCTACAGCCGGTTGATCCTGCTGTGGGGGACGAACACGCGCATGGTCAACCGCCACCTCTGGCCGACGATCGAAGCGGCGCGGAAGGACGGC
>DASZOG010000321.1:0-17174 GCA_035550895.1 Acidimicrobiales bacterium | reverse complement strand
ATGTAGCCTTGCTTCGCATGGCGAAGTCCTGGGCGCCGGACAGCTGGCGTTCGCTCCCGATCAAGCAGCAGCCGGCCTGGCCCGACGAAGCCGACCTCGATCGGGCGCTGAAGCAGATCCGCGGCTACCCGCCGCTGGTGTTCGCCGGCGAGGCCCGCTCATTGCAGGCCTCGCTGGCGAAGGTCGTCTACGGCGAAGCGTTCCTCCTCCAAGCGGGTGACTGTGCGGAGAGCTTCGAGGACTTCTCCGCCGTCAGCATCCGGGAGAAGCTGCGCGTCATCCTCCAGATGGCGGTGGTGCTGACCTACTCCCTCGGCGTGCCCGTCGTGAAGGTCGGCCGCATGGCCGGGCAGTTCGCCAAGCCCCGCTCGTCCCCCACCGAGCGCTACGGCGACGTCGAGCTCCCCGCGTTCCGCGGCCACCTGGTCAACGACCCGCTGCCGACCGCCGCCGCCCGCCAGCCGGACCCCGACCGGCTCGTCCACGCCTACCACCAGTCGGCCTCGACACTGAACCTCCTCCGCGCGTTCACCAAGGGCGGCTTCGCCGACCTGTCGCGGGTCCACGCCTGGAACCAGGAGTTCGTCGCCTCCAGCCCCGAAGGACGGCAGTACGACGCGGTGGCGACCGAGATCGACCGGGCGCTGCGCTTCATGCAGGCGTGTGGCATCGACCTCGAGTCCACGAGCTCGCTGCACGAGGTCGACGTGTACACGAGCCACGAGGCGCTGATCCTCGGGTACGAGGAGGCGCTCACGCGGGAGGACTCGCTGACCGGCGAGTGGTACGACTGCTCGGCGCACCTGCTGTGGATCGGGGACCGCACCCGCCAGCTCGACGGCGCGCACGTCGAGTACCTGCGCGGCGTCCACAACCCGCTTGCCTGCAAGCTCGGCCCGACGGTCACTCCGGGCGAGGTGCTCGCCCTGTGCGAGACGCTGAACCCGCAGCGCCTGCCGGGCCGGTTGACGTTCATCTCGCGCATGGGCGCCCAGCGCGTGCGCGACCTGCTGCCGCCGCTGCTGCGCGCCGTCCAGGATCAGGGGCACCCCGTCGTCTGGGCGTGCGACCCGATGCACGGCAACACGTACGCCGCCGAGAACGGGCGCAAGACGCGCCACTTCGACGCGATCTGCGACGAGATCGTCGGCTTCGTCGGTGCCTGCCGCGCCGCGGGCGTCTGGCCTGGCGGCGTGCACGTCGAGCTGACGGGGCACGACGTGACCGAGTGCCTCGGTGGGGCCGACGACGTCTCCGAGCTCGACTCACGGTACGAGACGATCTGCGACCCGCGCCTCAACGCCCGCCAGTCCCTCGACCTGGCGTTCCACGTCGCCGAACTGGTCCGCGGGTAGGCGTGACCGCGTTACCGGCGGATCCCTTCGCCGGGTGGGAGGCGAGCCACGCCGCAGCGGCCGTCGTCAACGGTACGGAGGTCGTCGACGCCGCCGGAGAGGTGGACCACGTCCTGCGCATCGCCTCCGTCGCCAAGCTCCTCACGACCCACGCCGTGCTCGTCGCCGTCGAGGAGGGCTCGCTCGATCTCGACGAGCCGGCCGGGCCGCCGGGCGCGACCGTCCGTCACCTGCTCGCGCACGCCGCCGGCTATGGCTTCGACCGGGAGGACCCGATCGCCCGGCCCGAGCGGCGACGGATCTACTCGAACACGGGCTTCGAGGTCCTCGCCGAGCATCTCGTCCGCCGCACCGGGATCGTCTTCGGCGACTACCTGCGCGAGGCGGTGCTCGAACCACTCGGGATGGGAGCGACCGAGCTCCGGGGCTCCCCGGCCCACGGCGTCTGGAGCACCGTCTCCGACCTGACTCGCTTCGCCACCGAGCTGCTCGCGCCGCGTCTCCTCGCTCCGGAGACGCTCGCCGCCGCGACGAGCGTCCAGTTCCCCGGGCTCGCCGGGGTCGTCCCAGGTATCGGTCGCCAGGACCCGTGCGACTGGGGCCTCGGGTTCGAGCTGAAGGACGCCAAGCGGCCGCACTGGACCGGCTCCGCGAACTCGCCGGCGACGTACGGCCACTTCGGCGGCGCCGGCACGTTCTTCTGGGTCGACCCCGCTCCCGGCGTGGCGCTCGTCTGCCTCACCGACCGCGCGTTCGGCCCCTGGGCGCTCGACGCCTGGCCGGTGCTGTCCGACGCGGTGCTCGCCGGAGCACGCCACTGATGATCTCGCGCGCCGCCCGCAACGAGATCCTGCTGCTCCTGGCGAGCACCGCTGTGCTCGCTGCGGCGAACAGCGTCGTCTTCGCGCTGATGTCCGACCTGCAGGACGAGTACGGCCTGTCGACCGGCGTGCTCGGCCTGATCTCCGGGGCGGGATTCGCCGTCGGGCTCCTCGTGCAGCTGCTCGTGGCGCCGCTCGCCGACCGCGGCCACGCCAAGGCGCTCATCCTCGGCGGGCTCGCGCTGGCGGTCGCCGGAGGCATCGTCTTCGCCGCCGGCTCGACCGTCGTCGTGCTCGTCGTCGCCCGCTCGCTCGCCGGTGCATCGGTCGGGTGCTTCACGCCGGCGGCACGGGCGATCGCGGCGACGCTCGACCCCGAGCACGCCGGAGAGCAGCTCGGCCGTCTCGCCGCGGCCGAGCTCGGCGGATTCACCGTCGGCCCGGTGATCGGCGGCGCGCTCGTCGGGCCGTTCGGCGTGCGCGTCCCGTTCCTCGTCTTCGCCGCGCTCGCCGCGCTCGCGTTCGTGCTCGTCGCGCCCCGTCCGGTGCCGGCCCTGGCGACGGGCGCCGAGTCGGCCCGCCCGAGCCTGTCGCTGCTGCACCACCGCGGGGTCGTGGTCGCGACGCTGTTCGCGCTGGCTCTCTTCCTCCCCGTCGGGATCTACGACTCCCTGTGGGACCGCTACCTGACCGACCTCGGCGCGAGCAACGCGTTCATCGGGGCGACGTTCGCGCTGTACAGCGTCCCGTTCATCACGCTGTCGACGTTCGGCGGACGGTTGGCGGACCGGCTCGGTCACGTACGCGCCTGCGTCATCGGCCTGGTGGCGATCACGCCGCTCACCGCGCTGTACGGCTTCTTCGACGTGCCCCTCGTGCTGGCCCTCATCACCACCGTGGAGGCGACGTTCCAGGCGCTCGCCGTGCCGGCGGCCCAGGCGGCGATGGCCGACGCTGCGCCGCCCGGCCGTGCCGCCGCCGGACAGGGCCTCGCTGGAGCGACGCAGCTGGCCGGCGCCGCGCTGTCGGCGTTCGTCGCCGCGCCGGTCTACGGCCACTGGGGACCGGAGATCGTGTTCATCGGCGCCGGCGTCGTGCTCGCCGTCATCGGTATCGCCGCCGTGCTCATCCATCGAGGCGCAGCAGCAGCGCAGCTCTGGGAACCAACTTCACCGGAACCCGGCGAGATCCGCGCCCAGAGCTGAACGCGACGCTCACCGTCGAAGGACTACCGCAGACGCTCGACGATCATCGCCATGCCCTGACCGCCGCCGACGCACATTGTCTCGAGGCCGATCGTCTTGTCCTCGAACTCGAGTCCGTTGATCAGGGTCGTCATGATCCGGGCGCCGGTCATCCCGAACGGGTGGCCGAGCGCGATCGCGCCGCCATGCAGGTTGAGCTTGTCCCAGTCGATGCCCAGGTGCCGGGCGGACGGAATGACCTGCGCGGCGAACGCTTCGTTGATCTCGACGAGGTCGACGTCCTCGATCGTCATGCCCGCCCGCTTCAGCGCCTGGCGGCTGGCCTCGACCGGGCCGAGACCCATGATCTCGGGATTGATCCCCGACACGCCGGAGCTGACGATGCGCGCCAGCGGCTCCAGGCCGAGCTCGCCAGCGCGAGTGTCGCTCATCACGAGCACCGCCGCGGCGCCGTCGTTCAGCGGGCAGGCGTTGCCGGCCGTCACCTCGCCGTCCGGACGGAACACCGGCTTCAGCTGGGCGAGTCCCTCCAGCGTCGTGCCCCGCCGCGGGCCGTCGTCGGCGGAGACGACCGTGCCGTCGGGCAGGGTCACCGGCGTGATGTCGCGCTCGAAGAAGCCGTTGTCGATGTGCGCCACGGCGCGGTCCTGGCTGAGCTTGGCGAACTCGTCCATCTCCTCGCGGGTGACCTTCTCGACCTCGCGCACGTTCTCCGCGGTTTGGCCCATGGCGATGTAGATGTCCGGCAGGCCACTGGGCGGCTCCCACGCCGGGTGTCCGCCGAGGGAGCGCTCCTGCGACCGCTGACGCGACTCCTCGAAGACGGGGTTCGGCGCCGTGTCGGACGCACCTGCGCCGTACCGGCTGACGCACTCCACGCCGGCGGCGATGAACACGTCACCCTCCCCGGCCTTGATCGCGTGTGCTGCCATGCGGATCGTCTGCAGGCTGGACGAGCAGTACCGGTTGACCGTCACGCCCGGCACGTCGTCGAGGCCGGCGAGCACGGACACGACCCGGGCGACGTTGAAGCCCTGTTCCCCGGCGGGTTGTCCGCAGCCCATCAGCAGGTCGTCGATCTCGTCGCGCGGCACCTGCGGCACCTGGTCGAGCAGCTTGGTGACGATCTGGGTCGAGAGGTCGTCGGGGCGGACGTCGACCAGCGATCCCTTCATGGCCCGCCCGATCGGGCTGCGCGCGGTAGCGACGATGACGGCCTCAGGCATGACGTCCCTCCTGGTCGGACTGGTAGCAGCCTACTGACCCGCTTCCGCCGGGCCCCAGTGGCCTCAGCGCGGGAGAGGCAGCTCCGCCGTCGAGTCCTCGGCTGCCGATCCATCCAGCGACGGCGGGTCGAGATCCACACCGGCGCCCCAGCCGGGCAGCTCGGCGTCGACCTCCGCCTTCGTCTTCGGATGGCCGACGAGGTGGCCCTGGGCGTAGTCGCACCCGAGCTCGCGCAGGCGGGTCAACTGCTCGACCCGCTCGACGCCCTCGGCCGTGACGCTGAGCCCCATCGAGTGCGCGAGCTGGGTGACGGCGCGAACGATCGCCGACTCGCTGTGCGCAGCGGCGAGCTCGTCGACGAAGCTCTTGTCGATCTTCAACCCCTGCACCGGCAGACGCTGCAGGTACGTCAGGTTCGAGTAGCCGGTGCCGAAGTCGTCGATGCTGATGCTCACGCCGAGCTCGTGCAGCTCGTCGAGCGTGCCGCGGGCCAGGTCGACGTCACGCACCAACGTGCTCTCGGTGATCTCCAGCCAGACCTGCTCGGGACGTACGTCGCTCTCGGCGATCGCGTCCGCGACGGTCTTGGCGAAGTCGGGCTCATCGAGCTGGCGCGTCGACACGTTGACGCACAACCGCAGGGCGCGCTGCGGACCGCCGGCGACCTGGCTCCACCGGGCCAGGTTGCGCAGCCCCTCGCGCAGCACCTGGGCGCCGATCTGCACGATCAGTCCCGTCTCCTCGGCGACGGAGATGAACTGTCCCGGCGGGATCGAGCCGCGCTCGGGATGCTGCCAGCGAACGAGCGCCTCGAAGCCGGCGAGGTGCTTGCGCCGCAGGCCGACGATCGGCTGGTAGACGACCGTGAACTCGCCCCGTTCGAGCGCCTGGTGGAGCTCGTTCGCCGTCTGGTGGCGGTGGACGACGGTCGTTCGCGTCGTGTGGTGGAACCGCTCGACGCGGTTGCGGCCGTTGTTCTTCGCCTGGTACATCGCCGCGTCGGCGTCGCGCACGAGCGTCTCCGCCGTCACCCACGTCTCCTCGGCGCTCGCCACACCGAAGCTGCCCGTGAGGTAGGTCGGTCCGCTCTCCAGCTCGAGCGGCTCCTCCAGGCTGTCGCCCAGGCGGCTGGCGAGCTCGTCGACGCCGGCGTCGGAGTCGGCGATGACGAACGCCACGAACTCGTCGCCGCCGAACCTGGCCAGCGTGACCGAAGGGCCGGCGGCGTCGCGCAGGCGGCTGGCGACGGAGCGGATGACCCGGTCCCCCATCGCGTGGCCGAGGCTGTCGTTGATCGTCTTGAAGTTGTCGACGTCGAGGAACACGACGCCGACGACCTCGCCGGCGTTGCGTCGGATGAGCGCGCTCGCCAGCCGCTCCATGAACGACGACCGGTTGAGCAGGCCGGTGAGCTCGTCGTGGCTTGCGGAGTACGCGAGACGCTCGGCGATCGCGTGCTCGCGGGTGATGTCCTCGACCTGGCCGATCAGGTACCGGCGACCGTCGGGCTGGAGGATCGTCGAGAGGCTGGTCTCGCCGAGCACCACGCCGCCGTTGCCGTGGCGGTACTGGATCCGCAGCCGCGTGTCGCCGCCGACGGCCGCCAGGCTCTCGAGCTCGGCGCGCGTCGCCTGCCGCTCGCTGCGCGTCACGACGTCGAGCAGGCTGCGCCCCTCGAACACCGACGTCGGCAGCCCGAGCATCCGGGAGAACGCCTCGTTCACCTTCAGCAGGCGCGCCTCGCCGGTGGCCAGCACCATGCCGATCGGAGCGTTCTCGAACGCGACGCGGAACCGTTCTTCTGCCTCCCGCAGCGCAGCCTCCTGGCGGATCCGCTCGGTGAGGTCCCGCACCGAGAGGATCAGGCCGCTGATCGCCGGCTCCTTCACGTAGCTGCCGGCGGTGAGCTCGAACGTCGAGTAGCTGCCGTCGGCGCACAGCAGGCGCACGAGGATCGGGCCCTTGGATTCGTTGAACACCGCCCGGTCGAACGCCTGGCGGGCGTAGACCGCATCGTCCGGGTGGACGAACTCGAACACCGAGCGCCCGACGAGCTGCGCCGGACGCCAACCGACGAGACCGGCGACGCGGGCGCTCACCGTGCGCACCGTGCCGTCGGCAGCCGCGACCGCGACGCCCTCGGCCAGCTCGTCGAGGACCAGCCGGAAGCGCTTCTCCGTCTGCGCCAGCTCGCGCATGTTCCGCTGGTACGAGCGCGTCAGGCTGGCGTTGTCGCTGAAGATGGCGATGTGGTTCGCACCCGCCAGGATGCCGCTGGCCGCGAGCACTCCGGCCTCGACCGACGTCAACCCGTCGCCGAAGATGATCTTCACCAGCGCAGTCGCGAACGCGAACATCAAGGGGAGGTACAGCAGCGCGGCGCGGAGCATCAGCCCGAGCGGACGCGCCCGCCAGGGCAGCGCCAGCGCGTGGCGGGCCGCCAACCCGGCAAACGTCGTGCCGACGACCCACAACCCGATCGACGTGTAGCCGGCCGTGACCGAGCTGGTGACGAGGCGGTCGATCTGCAGCACCATCAGCGCGCCGAGCCACACGACCTGGGCCGCCCCGAGGAGGAACGCCGGCGTCGTCGGGCTGGCGCAGAACGAGAGCAGGCAGACGACCAGTGCGGTGAGCAGCACGAACGTGAGCAGCAACTCGACGGCGAGCTCCCAGGCCGGGCGTGACGCGGGCGGCGCGATCCAGTCGACGATGACGCCGGCCACGAAGACGAGCGCCGACGAGACCGTGGTCGCCTCGACGAGGATCCGCACCCGCTTGCCGAGCCCCTCCCGCGGGTAGTGGATGCCGACCACGCCGATGAGGAGGAACACCGAGCCGACGAGAAGCACGAGCGCGCTCCATGGCACGCCGGGGGTCGTCACGGCGACCCGTTCCTCGAGCAGCCATTGGCTGACGCGCATGCCGACGCAGACGACGAACGCGCCGACGAGGACCCAGCCCACGTGCGCCTGGGCGGTATGCGCCTGCCAGCACATCAGCACCGCCCACACGACCGTGGCAGTGCACGCGGCGGCGAGGAACGCCCAGTACGTCCACCCGTCCCAGGCGAGGCTGATCAGGAAGGCGAGGACGATCGCGGCGACGAGGATGGCGATGCTCGCCCAGCGCCGAGCCGTCCAGTGGAAACCCCCACGCGCCCGCCGGAGCTGGATCAGCACGGCCAGAACGCTACCCGACGCCCTGGATCAGGCCCCGGCGTCACGGCGCCCGCGCCGGCTCGTGCTCGCCCGCTGCCGGGCCCGTGTCGCCGGTGCGGTAGTGGCGCCGGCACAGCAGGTCGTAGTGGACGACGTCGCCGAACAACTTCTGGCCGTCGGTCGCGCTCGTGTCCCCGACGACGACCACGTCGCCTTCGTACACGACGGCCCCGTTCACCAGCCGGGCGTTGTGCGTCGCCCTCGCGCCGCACCAGCACCGCGCCTCGACCTGCATCGGCACTCGCTCGTCGGCGATCTCCAGCATCCGCTTCGTCCCCTCGAAGAGGACGCCGCGGAAGTCCGTGATCAGGCCGAAGGCGAACACATCGACACCGATGTCGTCGACGACGCAGGCAAGCTGGTCGCACTGCGCAGCGGTGAAGAACTGGGCTTCGTCGCAGACGAGGTAGTCGAGCGGGCGGAGCGTGCGGGCCAGCGCGTACAGGTCGTCATCCGGCTCGACCTCGATGGCGGGCGCGGAGACACCGAGGCGGCTGGTCACCTGGCTGCCGTCGCGATCGAGCTGCGTGAGGAGCCGCCCGCGCAGGCCGCGGCTGGCGAGGTTGTGGTGGATCTGCAACGCCATGGTGCTCTTCCCCGAGCCCATCGTCCCGAACGCGAAGCGCAGCGTCGCCATGGCCGGCAGCGATCAGGGCAGGCGGCCGGCCTGGCGGGCGGCGTCCTCGGCGGCCAGCAGCTGGTCCTCGATGACCTCCAGCCCGCCGTCCCAGAACGCCGGGTCGTCGAGGTCGCAGCCGACGATGCGGCCGAGCTCGGCCGGCGGCAGCGACCCGCCAGAACGGAGCAGCTCCAGATACTGCGGTACGAACGCGTCGCCTTCGGCGGCATAGCGGCGGTAGACGCTGAGGGCGAGCAACTGGCCGTACGCGTACGCGTACACGTAGCCCGGCACGCCGATGAAGTGGGGCACGTACGACCACCAGCTGCGATAACCCTCGGTGACCTCGACCGCGTCGCCGAGCATCTCGGTCTGCGTCTGCGCCCACAGCTCGCCGAAGCGGTCGACGGACAGCTCGCCCTCGGTGCGCCGGGCCGTGTGTGCCGCATCCTCGAACCGGTTCATCGCCACCTGGCGGAAGACCGTGGCGATCGAATCCTCGAGGATCGAGGCCACGAGCGCCAGCCGCTCGGTGGGGTCGTCGAGGGTGGCGAGCAGGCGCTGGTTGGTGACCGTCTCGCCGAACACGGAGGCGGTCTCGGCCAGGGTCAGAGGCGTGGTCTGGTGGAAGATGCCCTGCGGCCGGGCGAGGTAGGCATGCAGGCCGTGGCCGAGCTCGTGGGCGAGCGTCGCCACGTCTCGCGGGCGTGACGTCCAGTTGAGCAGCAGGTAGGGGTGGTGCGACGGGACCGTGTACGCGCAGAACGCGCCGGGCCGCTTGCCGTCCCGGAGCGGCGCGTCGATCCACTGCTCGTCGAAGAACCGGGCGGCGACCTTCGCCAGCTCGTCGGAGAACGAGGCGTACGCGTCGAGCACCGTCGCCTTCGCCTCGCTCCAGCCGACTGTGCGCTCGCTCTCCCCGATCGAGGCCATGCGGTCGTAGTCGGCGATGCGGGGGAGGCCGAGCAGGCGCGCCTTCAGCGCGTACCACCGCTGCGGGATGTCGTTGCGCCGCTGCACCGCGTCGACCAGCGCCTGGACGGACTCGTCGGTGGCCTCGTTCGCCAGGTTCCGGCTCGACACCCACGTCGAGTAGGAGCGCAGGCGATCGTCGATCGACTTGTCGTTGAGCAGCGTGTTGTAGACGAAGCCGCGCGTCCGCAGTCCTGGCGCCAGCCCGGCCGTCACCGCCTCGGCGGCCGCGCGGCGGACGTCGCGGTCGGGATGCATCAGGGCCGCCAGCGCCTGCTCGAGCGGCGTCGTCCGTGTGCCGCCGGCGTCGTCGGGCAGCTCCACGGTGATCGCCGAGGTCAGCTCCTCGAACAGCCGGCTCCACGCGCTCGCCCCGGTGACCTGCTTCTCGGCGAGGATCCGCTCCTCCGGCTCCGAGAGCAGGTGATCGCGGAAGCGGCGTGCCGAGCGCAGGTGGTGACGGACGAAGTCGAGCTGCGGATCGGCGAGCACGGCCTCGACGTGGTCGTCGTCGGCCGCCGCCCACTCGAGATCGACGAACAGCAGCTGGGTGGAGATGGCGGTGACCCGTTCCTCCGTCCGCGCCAGGCGGGCGCCGTTGGCCGGGTCGGCGGTGTCGACGGAGAAGCGCAGGCCGGCGTAGTTCTGCGCGCGGCCGATCACGTCGTGCAGCTCGGCGAGCCGGCGATGGAAGGCGGCGAGCTCGGTGGCGTCCATCGTCCCGATCCGACCCCGGCTGCCGGCCAGCTCGGCGGCGATCGCGTCGGCCTCGTCGAGGAGAGCGTCGACGTTCGGGCGACCGCCGAGCAGCGGGTCGAGATCCCAGGCGACGTCGGCAGCGGTGCGGTCGAGATCCTGATCGGTGAGCGTCACCCACCCGAGGCTAGGAGTGCGCTGAGCGATTGGCGTGCTCGGATCGCCGAGCGCCGGACGTCGCTGGCGAGGATGCCGATGACGGCAATTGCCGGAGCGCACGTGCTGAGGAGGCGGACGCCGCCAGTGGCGTGCGGAGCCGGCGAGACGAGTGCGTCCAATTGCTCAGGGTGCTCCTCGGCAAGAGGCGATCGCCGCGGCTTAGCCTGGCCGGTGGTGGCGACGGGCGACGCGGTGAGCATCCCGGTAGCGGCGGACGAGCCGTTCACCCCGGATCAGATCGACCGGACGATCGTCGCGCTCTCCGCCGAGGTGCGTGCGCGGACCGCGGCGGACGATCGGCGCGGAGCGGCGATGGCCAGCGCCAGCCTCGGACTCCTCTTCGAGGGCGCGCTCGGGAACAAGGTCGCCGCCCGGCCGTGGTACCGGCGGGCGACCCGTCTGCTCGAGGACGAGGAGCCGTGCCTGGAGCAGGGCTGGGTGGCGCTGGCGCCGATGGGCTGCGACGTGGACGACCCGCAGGCGCTGAGGGCCGCCGCCGACCTCGCCCTCGATCTCGCGCGGCGGTTCGGCGACGTGAACCTCGAGATCAAGGCGCTCGCCGACGGCGGGCTGGCGCGCGTCCACGCCGGGCAGGTCACGGACGGCATGTCGATGATCGACGAGGCACTGGCGCTCGCCTGCGGTGGCACCGCCGACAACGCCGATGCGGTGGGCCGCTCCGTCTGCTCGTTCTACGCCGCGTGCTACGACACGGCGGACTTCGGCCGCGTCGCGTCGTGGAGCGATCTCCTCCGCCAGCGCGGCGTCATTGGCGCGACACCGGGCACCCCGGCGTTCCTCCGCAGCCATTGCGACAGCGTGCGCGCCGCGCTGCTCTGCCATCTCGGCCGCTGGGGTGAGGCCGAGCAGGTCCTCGAACAAGCGCACGCGGAGATCGAGGACGCGATGCCCGGGGCGGCGTGGCACACGGTCATCGCCCTCGCCGAGCTGCGCCTCCTCCAGGGGCGCCTGGCCGAGGCGGAGGCGCTGCTGCTCGGCCGGGACGGCCACATCCAGGCACTGGTCCCATTCGCCCGGCTGCACGTCCTGCGCGGCGATCACGACCTGGCAGTGCAGGTCGCCCGGCGCGGGCTGCGCCTGCTGGCCTCCGACCGGGTGCGCGCCGCGACGTTGCTCACTGCGCTCGTCGAGGCAGAGCTCGGCCGCGGCGACGTCGCCGCGGCTGCCGCGGCCTCGGCGGAGCTCGATCGACGCACGACGGGTCTGGCGTTGCCGGCGCCGGCTGCCGAGGCGGCCAGGATGCGCGCACTCGTGCGCTGCGCGGCGGGGGACGCGGTGGGTGCCGTGGAGGCGTTGCACGAGGGCCTCGACCAGCTCGCCGGCGTCGATCTCCCATATCTGCAGATGTGCCTGCACGCCGAGCTCGCCGCGGTCCACGAAGCGGCCGGCGACGCTGCGGCGGCGCGCCTCGAGGCGCGCGCGGCCGCCGCGCTCCTCGACCGCCTCGACGTCGTCCGTCCGCCGGGCGCGGCAAGTCGACTCCGGCGCCTGGGCGTCGCAGCGCCATCGGAACCGGATGCGCGCTGCCGCGTCGCCACGTTGGAGCTCGACGGCGCCTGGTGGATCGCGGGGTGCGGCGAGCTACGAGCGCGCCTGCGCGACACGAAGGGACTCCGCTACCTGGCGATGCTCGTGGCGACGCCCTCGGTCGAACACCACGTCCTCGACCTCGTCGACCGCCTCGAAGGCGTCGACGTGCAGGGCAGAGTCGACCGGCGCCGGCTCGGCGACGCCGGCGCCGTGCTCGACGGGCAGGCTCGGGAAACGTACCGGCACCGCGTCGCCGAGCTGCGGGATCAGGTCGAGGATGCCCTGGCCGCGCACGACGACGATCGCGCCGCGCGCCTGCAGGAGGAGCTCGACGCCCTCGTCGCCGAGTTGGCCCGGGCGTTCGGGCTGGGCGGCCGCGAGCGCCGCTCGGCGTCCGCGGCCGAACGGGCCCGGCTGAACGTGACGCGAGCGCTCCGGGCGGCGCTGTCCCGGTTGGAGGAGGTCCTCCCGGACGCGGGCGCGGCGCTGGACCGGCGGATCCGCACCGGGCTGTTCTGTGCCTACGAGCCGGACGCGGCCGACGCCGTGGTCTGGACGGTGCCGTCCTGATCGTTCGCCGTCGTCAGCCCGGTTGTTCAGTCCCGGCTGAACGGCACCGTGCGGGATTGAACGCCACCGGGGCATGGAAACCACCGTTGACGAGATCGCCGATGGCATCTACCGCCTTTCCACCTACGTTCCCGAGGTCGCTCCTCCGGCCGGGTTCACCTTCAACCAGTTCCTGATCCGCGCCGACGAGCCACTGCTGTTCCACACCGGCCCGCGAGGGATGTTCCCGCTCGTGGCCGAAGCGGTGGAGCGCGTCCTGCCGGTCGAGACGCTGCGGTGGATCACGTTCGGCCACGTCGAGGCCGATGAGTCCGGCGCGATGAACCTGTGGCTCGCGGCCGCGCCGGGCGCGCAGGTGGCCCACGGAGCCGTCGGCTGCTTCGTGTCGTTGAACGATCTCTGTGATCGCCCACCGCAACCGCTGGAGGACGGTGAGGTCATCGATCTCGGCGGCAAGCGCGTCCGCCAGATCCCCACGCCGCACGTCCCGCACAACTGGGAGGCGCAGCTGTTCTTCGAGGAGACGACGCGCACCCTGCTGTGCGGTGACGTGATGACGCAGGTCGGCGGAGAGGGCGTCGCGCTGACGACCGACGACGTCGTGGAGGCGGCGCTGCACGCGGAGGAGGTGTTCCACGGGTCGTCGCTCGGTCCGAACACCACCCACGTCTTCCGGTCGCTCGGGGACCTGGAGCCGACGACGCTGGCGATCATGCACGGCCCGTCGTACCAGGGCGACGGCAAGCGCGCCCTGTACGACCTCGCCGCCGGCTACGAGCAGCAGTTCCTCGCTCCTGCCGCCTAGCACCGCGGCTGCACCGGCGCTCGTCCCCGGGCGCCGGTCAGCGCTGGCCGGTCAGCTGCAGCCGCTGGTCGTGCCGCAGGTGGGGCAGACGTGGCACGCGCCGGAGCGGACCATCTGGACGCCACACTGCATGCACATCGGGGCATCGCTCTGCGGCCGAGGGATCGCACCGGACGCGTCGCTGACCGGCGCCGGCGGGGCGACGCCGAGCTGCAACTGGCGGGCGAGGTCGTCGGCCGACGGAACGCTCTTCGGATCCGCAACGACCTCCGTTCCCGTCGACGTCTCGACAGCCGACTCCTCGACGCCCGGCAGCGTCGGCTGGAGCCGCTCCTCCACGGAGAAGATGCCGAGCTCTGCCCTCTCCTCGTACGACAGGTACTCGAGCGCCAGGCGGCGGAAGAGGTAGTCGAGGATCGAGCTGGCGAAGCGGATGTCGGGATCGTCGGTCATCCCCGCCGGCTCGAAGCGCATGTTCGTGAACGCCTCGACGAACGCCCGCAGCGGTACGCCGTACTGCAGCCCGTACGAGATCGACTTGGCGAAGGCATCCATGATCCCCGACAGCGTGGAACCCTGCTTCGACACGGTCAGGAAGATCTCGCCCGGACGACCGTCGGCGTACTCGCCGATCGTGACGAAGCCCTTGCAGTCGGCGACGCGGAACTCGAACGTCTTCGCCGCGCGCGTGCGCGGCAGCTTCTGGCGGACCGGCTGCGGCACGATCCGTTCGACGATCCGCTCGACGATCTCGGCCGGCGCAGCCACACCGGCTGCCGTGTCGCCCTTCTTCGCCGTCGACAGGGGCTGGGCGACCTTGCAGTTGTCGCGGTAGATCGCCACAGCCTTGAGGCCGAGCTCCCACGAGAGCATGTGGATGCCCTCGACGTCCTCCACGGAGACGTCCTCCGGCATGTTCACCGTGTTGTGGTTGACGATCCCGTTGGCGACAAAGGCCTGATTCGCGGGAACAGCAAGGTCGTACACGTCCTGGACGCCGGCATCCGCGACAGACTCGACCGGTGACAGGTGCAGATCGTCATCGAGGATCGACTGCAGCCACGCCGGCAGCACGGCGCCCGTCGCCGCGACCCGCTCGAGCGTGCGACGCGTCACGTGGTGCGTGCGGCTGTCGAGCAAGAAGGCGAAATCCGAACGCGCCCGTCGTCCCTTCGGTATGAGAGCGTGCAAATGGCGCGGTGCGATCGGAATCAGATCGGCCGTGCCCTTCACCTCCGGCTGCTTCTCGACCAGCTCCTGCGCCCGAGCCCACTTGTCCGGCTCGAGGAACGGCACGAGCTGGCACAGCTTCCGTGCGTGCCTTCCGGTGGCGTACACCTCGCCGTAGAACTTGCCGTACTCCGCGTTCCACTTCGAGATCCGGCTGTGCACCACACCGAGATTCGTCAACACCGCCTGGAGATCGTCGAGCATCTCAGCCGAGTCGAGGCAGATCGCCCACTTGCTGGACGAACCGTTGGCGACGTACGCGTCGAGCGACAGCCCGTCGAGAAAGGCAAGGACCATGTGGCGAGGCGAGCGCAACACGGCATCGGGGATGCGCTTCGTCGACGCGCGAGCGCCGCATCCGAGGTAGTCGAGGAACTCGACAACTGTCTTCGATGATACGACGACGTCTGGGCAACGGCTTCCGTCATCGACGATCTTGGCGGTGAGCCCGAAGACTTTCCGCCACGCGTCGACCACGCGCTCGCGGACTCCAGGGACCGAGTTGGTGATGCGCACGGTCCACGTCGGCCGCACAGTGCACCCCTCCGCGGCATAGGCCCCCAACAGGAACGCGAGGTCCTCGGTCATCTCTGCCGGAATCACGACATGCTTCTGATTGCCGTACCTCGGTGAAGGAACGAAGTCGTCGAACCGAGCCGGCAGCACGGACCACAGCTCGGCGCCGTAGTGCACGGCGACGAGTTCGTCAGCCGCAATCTCGTCGAGGCGCTTCCATTCCGGCCCGGCTTCGTCAATCGTCAGCACACGGTGATTCGGCGTCCCCGTGACGGTGTGTCCGCTGCGCAGCGTGACTCGGCGGACCGGCCGGCGACCGCCGTAGTAGAAGGCTGACGTCTTCTGATAGCCACCGAGCGAGGCGACTTCCATCACCGCGTCGCGGAACGTGTCCGGAACCTCACCGCGGTGCAGCGACCCGATGCGCACCAGGCCATCATTCGTCGGCACGAGAGTCGGACCGATGACACACTTCGAGATCGCGCCCGAGATGAACGGTTGGACCGCGCCCATCATCCGGACGTGGCCGTCGTAGTGGATGACGTTGTCGCCCATCGAGCAGGCGAAGACGGGCAGATGCTCGGCGCCGAGATGCGGAGCGCCGACGATCGACTTGTGCTCGTCGATGTAGCCGACGATCTCGTCGACCTGCTGCGGCGTGTAGCCGAGCTGGCGCAGCGCCCGCGGCACCGTCTGGTTGACGATCGACATCGTCCCGCCGCCGACGAGCTTCTTCACCTTGACCAGCCCGAGGTCGGGCTCGATACCCGTGGTGTCGCAGTCCATCATGAACGAGATCGTCCCGGTCGGAGCGAGCACGCTGGCCTGGCTGTTGCGCACGCCGTAGCGCGCCCCGTCCTCGACCGCGTCGTTCCACGATTCCAGCCCGGCACGGACGAGCTCAGCCGGAGCGGCGGAGTCGACGAGCCGGCGGGCAGCGTCGCGGTGCATGTCCAGGACGCGCAGCATGTGCGCCTTGTTCTCCTCGTACCCGGCGTGCGGCCCCATCCGGCTCGCCGTCCGCACGGACGTCGCGTACGCGTGGCCCGTCATCAGCGATGTGATCGCTGCCGCCCACGCGCGTCCGGCGTCGGAGTCGTACGGCAGGCCGATCGCCATCAGCAGCGCGCCGAGGTTGGCGTACCCGAGCCCGAGCTGGCGGAACGCCCGGGTCGTCTCGGCGATCTTCGGCGTGGGGTAGTCCGAGTTGCCGACGAGGATCTCCTGGGCGGTGAAGACCACCTCGACCGTCTGACGGAAGCCGGCGATGTCGAAGTTGTCGTCGTCGTCGAGGAACTCCAGCAGGTTGATCGACGCCAGGTTGCAGGCCGAGTTGTCGAGGCTGAGGTACTCGGAGCACGGATTGCTCGCCGTGATCGGCCCCGTGGCCGCCGCCGTGTGCCAGCGGTTGATCGTGGTGTCGAACTGCAGACCCGGGTCGGCGCACTCCCACGCCGCCTCCGCGATCTCGCGCCACAACTCGCGGACGCGCATCCGCTTGATCACCTCACCCGTCGTGACGGCGCGCAGCTCCCAGTCGGCATCGTCGATCACGGCCTGCATGAACTCGTCGGTGACGCGCACCGAGTTGTTCGCGTTCTGGTACTGCATCGAGTAGGCGTCGGCGCCGTCGAGGTCCATGTCGAACCCGGCGTCGCGCAGCACACGTGCCTTGCGCTCCTCACGAGCCTTGCACCAGACGAACTCCTCGACGTCGGGGTGGTCGGCGTTGAGGATGACCATCTTCGCGGCGCGGCGCGTCTTGCCCCCGGACTTGATCGTGCCTGCCGAGGCGTCCGCGCCGCGCATGAAGCTCACCGGGCCGGATGCCGTCCCCCCGCCGTTCAGCAGCTCTTGCGACGAGCGGATCCGGGAGAGGTTGACGCCTGCGCCGGAGCCACCCTTGAAGATGATCCCCTCTTCTCGGTACCAGTTCAGGATCGAGTCCATCGTGTCGTCGACCGCCAAGATGAAGCACGCCGAGCTCTGCTGGGGGACGTCCTTGACGCCGATGTTGAACCAGACCGGGCTGTTGAACGCCGCCCGGTGCGTGACGAGGATGTACTTCAGTTCGTCGGCGAACGCCGAGGCCTCGGTGCCGTCGCTGAAGTAGCCGCCCTCGACGCCCCACTCGGTGATCGTGTCGACGACGCGGTCGACAACCTCG
>DASZOG010000320.1:0-3793 GCA_035550895.1 Acidimicrobiales bacterium | reverse complement strand
GAGGAGGCGAACGCCGCGATCGGCGTCGCTCGCCGGCGGGAACGGGGCAAAGGTTGCCTGACGGCGCACTCGGCCGGTGGAGGCGGCGGGTACGGTCGCCGCCCGTGCCCCCGCCGCTACCTCGCCGCCGGGCGCGTGACCTCGGGATCCGCATCGGCTGGCTCGAGGCCGGTCCGGAGAACGCGATCACCGACGTGGCCGGCGTGCTCGTCGGGCAGGCGACGGTGTGGCGCGACGAACCCGACCCGCCGCACGGCCGCGGCTGCGCCCGCACGGGCGTCACGGCGGTCGTGCCGTACGGGCTGGCGGACGTCTACCGCGCGCCCGTGCCGGCGGCGGTCGACGTGCTCAACGGCGCCGGCGAGCTGACCGGCTCGATCGAGCTCACCGAATGGGGCCTGCTGGAGACGCCGATCGTCCTCACCTCGACGATGCAGGTCGGCCGCGCCTACGACGGCGTGGTCGCCGCGCTGTGCGACGCCGAGCCGTCGTGTGGCACCGACCGCGTCGTGATCCCGGTCGTCGGCGAGTGCGACGACTCGTGGCTGAACGACGCCCGGCGGGTCCAGATCGCGGAGTCCGATGTGCGCGCCGCGCTCGCCGACGCCTCCTCGCTGCCACCTGCTGAGGGCGCGGTCGGCGCGGGCACCGGCATGATCTGCTGCGGGTGGAAGGGCGGCATCGGCAACGCCTCCCGTCGCCTGCCGGACGGCACCACCGTCGGCGTGCTGCTGCTGACGAACTGGGGTGAGGCGCAACGGCTGACGGTCGACGGCGTGCCCGTCGGGCGCGCGTTGCTACCGCCGGAACCGGACGCGCTCCATCCGGCGGGCAGCTGCATCGGCATCGTCGCCACCGACGCCGCCTGCGCTCCGCACGACCTCCGCCGCCTGGCGCGCCGAGTCGGGCTGGGCCTGGCGCGCTGCGGGAGCACTGCGCACCACGGCAGCGGCGAGATCTTCTGCGCGTTCTCCACTTCGCGCGAGGCCGGCCAGCCGGACATGAACCCCGTGTTCGCCGCCGTCGTCGAGGCGGCCGAGGAGGCCGTGTTGAACAGCCTCTTCGTGGCCAGCACCGTGTCCGGCCGCGCCGGCCGTGTGGTCGAGGGCCTGCGTGTCGAGCGGGTTCTCGATCTGCTCGGCGCCGCAGGACGCCTCGACACCTGAGCCCCGCCCGGCACAGATCGTGAGCTGACCTCCGGCGAGTGCGGACCTCGGGAAGAACTGGTCGATATTCGACCCGAACCTCCCGTGGTTGCGACTGCGCGCGTGTCAGCCCGCCGCGACGGCAGCGATGGCGTCGTCCAGGACGCGCACGGCGACGTCGACCTGCGCCTCGGTGATGACCAGCGGCGGCGCGAGCCGCAGCGACCGCTCGCCGCAGGTCAGCGGAAGGACGCCGCGGTGGAACGCAGCCTGCTCCACGGCGTGGGCCGTGTCGTGATCCGGGAAGTCGAGGCCGATCATCAGCCCCCGGCCGCGTACCGCCGTGAGCAACGGCTGGCGCGTCGCGACCGCCGCCAAACCGGCACGCAGCCGCGCGCCCATCCGCTCGGCGTTGGCGGCCAAGCCGCCCTCGACCAGGTCGAGCGTCGCCAGCGCGGCCGCGCAGGACACGGGGTTGCCCCCGAACGTCGACCCGTGCGTCCCCGCCGACCACGTCATCACGTCCGCCCGCGCCACGATCGCGCCGAGCGGCAGGCCGCTGGCCAGGCCCTTGCCGGCGAGAAGGATGTCCGGGACCACGCCGTCGTGCTCGATCGCCCACATCGTGCCAGTGCGCCCGACGCCCGACTGCACCTCGTCGGCGACGAGGAGGATCCCATGCCGGTCACAGAGCTCGCGTAGCCCCGGCAAGAAGCCAGGTTCCGGGACGACGTAGCCGCCCTCGCCCTGCACCGGCTCGACCACGATCGCGGCGAACTCCTCTGGCAGCGCCAGGTGGCGGAAGACGACCTGCTCCAGGTGCTCCAGGCCAGCCATGCCGTAGGGGCTGTGGTAGACGCCGGGGAGCAGCGGCCCGAAGCCGGCGCGGTACTTCGCCTTGCTAGCCGTCAGCGACAGCGACCCGAGGGTGCGCCCGTGGAACGAGCCGAGGAAGGCGATGACCCCCTGCCGGCCGGTGTGGTGGCGGGCGAGCTTGACCGCGCCTTCCACCGCTTCCGTCCCGGAGTTGCCCAGGAACACACGGGCCGGGGCGAACGGCGCGGCGTGCGCCAGGCGCTCGCACAGCTCGCCGTAGACCGGCGGGTAGAAGTCGCTCGAGCAGTAGTGCAGGAACGCCCGTGCCTGCTGCTCGATCGCCGCGACGACCGCAGGATGACAGTGCCCGGTGGCGTTCACCGCGATGCCCGCGTTGAGATCGAGGAACCGGTTCCCGTCGACGTCCTCGATCACGCAACCCGCGGCGCGCCGCGGCACGAGCGGGTAGACGCGCGGCATCGACGGGCTCGACACGCTCAGATCGCGGTCGATCACCGCCTTCGCCTCCGCCCCCGGCAGGTCCGTCACGAGCACGGGCACGTCCGCCCCGGCCAGTTCGTCGTACGTCGGTTCCGTCTTCATCCCGTCATCCCTCCACGATCGTGCGGCTCTGCTCCCGCAGGTACTGCTGCAGGTAGTACGGCCCACCGCCCGCCTTCCCGGCCGTACCGGAGCCCTTCCACCCGCCGAACGGCTGCACGCCCGGCCAGGCGCCGGTGGTCGCGCCGGCGCGGCGGTTGACGTACACCACGCCCGCCTCGATCCGTTCCAGGAAGTGGTCGATCTCCGCCGTGTCGGTCGAGAACAAGCCCGCGGTCAAGCCGAGCTCGGTGCCGTTCGCCTGGGCGATCGCCGTGTCGAGGTCGTCGACGGCGTGGACGGCGACGAACGGCACGAACAGCTCGGTCGACCACAGCCAGCTGTCGTCCGGAGCGGTGACGACCGTCGGGCGGACGAAGTACCCGCGGGCGCGGTCGAAGTCGGTGCATCGCTCGCCGCCGGTGAGTACTGCGCCGGTCGCCCGCGCCGCCGTCGTCGCCCGCTCATAGCGCTCCACAGCATCGGCGTCGATCACCGGGCCCATGTACGTGTCGCGCAAGCGGGGATCGGCCGGCTCGATCGCTTCGGCACGATCGACGAGCCGGTCGAGGAACGCCTCGGTGACGGGACGCTCGACGAAGATCCGTGATGCGGCTGAACACTTCTGACCGGAGAGGCCGAACGCCGAGCGGGCGCTGCCCTCCGCAGCGAGGTCGAGATCGGCGTGCCGGCTGACGACGACGGGGTTCTTGCCGCCCATCTCGCAGATCACCGGCTTCGGGTAGGCACCGGCGAAGCGGCGGTAGAGCTCCATCCCGACTGCGTAGGACCCGGTGAAGGTCGCGCCGTCGACGCGTGGATCGGCGACGAGCGCGGCGCCCGCCGCGTCGCCGCCCGTCACGACGTTCAGCACGCCCGGCGGCAGACCGGCGTCGAGCAGGCAGCGGGCGATCTCCAGCGCCGTGCCGACTCCCTGCGGGGCGGGCTTGACGACGACCGTGTTGCCCGCCGCCAGGGCCGCGCCGGCGGGGCCGCCGGAGAGCGCTGCCGGGTAGTTGAACGGGCTGATCACGGCCCACACGCCGTACGGGCGCATCACGTCGAACGTCGCCTCGGCGGGTTCGAGCCGGTCCATCGGCTGCGCGAAGCCATCGTGCTCCGCGAGTTGGTGCGTGTAGTAGCGGATGAGGTCCGCCGTCTCCTCGACGTCGCCGAGCGACTCGAGGCGGTTCTTGCCGACCTCGAGGGTGAGCAGCGCGGCGATGCGGTTG
>DASZOG010000319.1:0-2379 GCA_035550895.1 Acidimicrobiales bacterium | reverse complement strand
GGGACGATCCACCTGATCATCAACAACCAGATCGGGTTCACGACCCCGCCCCAGTTCGCCCACTCGTCGATCTACTGCTCCGACGTGGCGAAGACAGTCCAGGCCCCGATCTTCCACGTCAACGGCGACGACCCCGAGGCGTGCGTGCGCGTGGCACGACTGGCGTTCGAGTACCGCCAGCAGTTCCACAAGGACGTCGTCATCGACATGGTCTGCTACCGCCGCTACGGGCACAACGAGGGCGACGACCCGAGCTACACGCAGCCGCTGATGTACAAGGCGATCGACAAGCGCCGCAGCGTCCGCAAGCTGTTCGTCGAGTCGCTCGTGAAGCGCGGCGAGCTGACGCTGGACGAGGCCGAGGAGGCGCTGTCCGACTACCAGCAGAAGCTGCAGATCGCGCTCGACGAGACGCGCCAGACCGCACCGCCCGATGTGCGCGCCGCCCGCCCGCCGCAACCGCGCGGCGTGCTGCCGCACGTCGAGACCGGCGTCCCGCGGGAGACGATCGAGCGGATCTTCGGCCACCTCACCGAATACCCGGAGGGCTTCATCCCGCACCCCAAGCTGGCCCGCCAGTTCGAGGCCCGGACCCGCCTGTTCGACGAGCAGGGCGAGCTCGAGTGGGCGACGGCGGAGCTGCTCGCATTCGGCTCGCTCGTCCTCGAAGGGGTCGATGTGCGCCTCGCCGGCGAGGACTCTCGGCGGGGCACGTTCAGCCAGCGCCATGCGACGCTGATCGACTTCGAGAGCGAGCGCGACTGGACGCCGCTCAACGACCTCGACACCCAGGCGAAGTTCTGGGTCTACGACTCGTTGCTGTCCGAGTACGCCGCGGTGGGCTACGAGTACGGCTACTCCGTCGCCAACAAGGACGCGCTCGTGCTGTGGGAAGCGCAGTTCGGCGACTTCGTCAACGGCGCACAGATCGTCATCGACCAGTACGTCGTCGCCGCCGAGGACAAGTGGGGGCAGACGTCGGGTCTCGTGCTCCTGCTGCCCCACGGCTACGAGGGCCAGGGGCCGGAGCACTCCTCGGCTCGCATCGAGCGCTTCCTCACACTCTCCGCCGAGGACAACATCCAGGTGACGGTGCCGACGACCGCCGCGCAGCACTTCCACCTCCTCCGCCGCCAGGTGGTGCGCGACGTGCGCAAGCCGCTCGTGATCTTCACCCCGAAGCGCCCGCTGCGCATGGCGCAGAGCCGGTCGCGGATCGAGGAGCTGGAGTCCGGCTCGTTCCAGGAGGTGCTGGACGACCCGGCGGTCGACGACCGCTCCGCGGTGCGCCGGCTCGTCTTCTGCTCCGGCAAGGTCGCGTGGGACGCGATGGCGGAGCGAGACAAGCGCCGTGCGCCGGTGGCCGTGGTGCGCATCGAGCAGCTGTTCCCGTTCCCGCAGCAGCAGATGCGCGACGTCCTCCAGCAGTATCCGAACGCCCGCGAGCTCGTCTGGCTCCAGGAGGAGCCGGAGAACATGGGCCCGTGGCACTTCATCGAACACCGGGTCTGGCGCGTGAAGGAGGAGGGCTACGACATCCGCCACGTGGCCCGGGTGGAGTCGGGCAGTCCTGCCACCGGCTCGGCGACGATCCACGACCAGGAGCTCGCCGATCTGATGGAGGAGACCTTCTCCGGATTCTGAGCGCTCGGAGACGCCTGCTTCCCCAGGTGTGACACTGCCTGAGCCGGCGAGCACACGCCGGTCGGACTGCGTTCTCGCGATCCCCGGCGTGAGCGGCCGCTGAGGGGGATCGCGAGAACGCGTGGTTCCCGCCGGGTGGCGAGCTCGTGCCCCTGACGGGGCGCTAGGGGCGGCCTCGACCGGGTGCCGTCGCGCCGGGGACGTCAGGCGGAGGGCCCTGGCCTTCCTTCGAGGCGGGCTGCTGCCCTCCAGAGGGCGGACCGTTCGCAGCCGAAGCCGTCGCTGCGTCGGAGGCGCCGTTCGAGTTCCCGTTCACGGCGCCGTCCGGGTGCTTCGCGGCGAGGATGGCGGCGCAGTAGTCGACAGTCGTCTGGCCGGCTGCTGCGGCGGCCGCGTCGAGGTTCTCGAATGCCACGCCGTTCGGCTGTGCGCCGTTGCGCTGGTGCGCCGACCATGCCGTGCACAGCCCGAACGCCGCCGGCCCGGTCGCATCCGGTCCCTGTGCCTGGCCAGCTACGTTCGTCGCGACCGTCGTCTCCGGCACCGTCGCGAGCGTCGTCGTGCTCGTCGTCGTGCTCGTCGTCGTCGACGGTGTCGTCTCCGGCACCGTCGAGGGCAACGTCGGCTCGGGCTCCGTCGTCGGCACCGTCACGACGATCGGATCGGTGGTCGCCCCGGCAGCGACGGGGTCGTGCGGCCGGTTCGCGGTGACGGCGGCCGCGACTGCACCTGCGC
>DASZOG010000318.1:0-9685 GCA_035550895.1 Acidimicrobiales bacterium | reverse complement strand
GCTGATGGCGGCGCGGAGCAGCAAGGAAATGGTCACGATGGCCGAGTTCGAGGAGGCCATCGAGCGCGGCGCCGTCGGCCTGGAGCGGAAGAGCCGCATCATGCACGCCGACGAGAAGCAGCGCGTCGCCTACCACGAGGCCGGCCACGCCCTCGTCGCCTACGTGACGCCGCACGCCGATCCCGTCCACAAGGTGACGATCCTGCCGACGGGCATGGCCCTCGGCGTCACGCAGACGATGCCCGAGGAGCGCCACGCCTACTCGAAGGACCACCTCCTCGACCGGATCTGCATGACGATGGGCGGGCGGGTGGCCGAGGAGATCGTCTTCAGCCAGCAGACGACCGGTGCGGCGAACGACCTGGAGGTCGCCACGCGCCTGGCGAAGCGGATGGTCCGCGAGTGGGGCATGAGCGCCAAGGTGGGGCCGATGGCCTGGGAGTCGCAGCAGCACGTGTTCCTCGGCGAGGACCTGATGACCTCACAGCGGGAGTACTCCGACGACACCGCCCGGATGATCGACGAGGAGGTGGCCAAGATCCTCCACGAGCAGGAGGATCGGGCGCGACAGCTCCTCACCCACCACCGCCGCGGCCTCGACCTCGTCGCCGAGGCGTTGCTGGAGAAGGAGACGATCGAGGGCTCCGAGGTTTCCCGCCTCGTGCAGCTCGGGCTCGTCCCCAGCGGCGGCAACGGTGTCGATGCGGACGCGGCCGTGAGCGGCGCGCACGAGCCGACACCGCGCGCCTGAGCCGGCTGGCCGGCGTCAGGCGCGACCGAGGAGTGCGCTGAGCAATTGGCGTGCTCGGATCGACGAGCGCCGGGCGTCGCTGGCAAGGATGCCGACGAGCGCGATTGCCGAAGCGCACTTGCCGAGGAGGCAGACGCCGCCAGCGGCGGTCGGAGCCGGCGAGGCGAGTGCGTCCAATTGCTCAGGGTGCTCCTAGACCGGGTTCCGGCGTCGTCCCCGGATCGCGCGCCTCGGCCACCGCGGCCCAGAGGTCGGTCGCGGTCACCGGGCCGACAAACGTGGCCCGCACGGCACCGTCCGGACCGGCGACGGCGGCGATCGGTACGGCGTCGATGGCGTACTTGCGGTGCAGATCGCGCCGTGCGGTGAACTCCACCTCGACCACCGCCACCTGCGCGCTGGCGAGCACCGCCGCCTTGCGCGACATGTCGGCACAGGTGTGGCAGGTGGCCGACGTGAACAGGACCACCAGCCACGGGGTGGCCGCGTCGGGGAAGTCCGCACGGTCGAGTTGGGCTGGTGCCTGCCACCGGGGCTGCGTCGGCGCCGCCGGCGCCCGCCGACGCTGCAGCCACCACGCGACCGCGGCGACCACGGCGACGATCGCCACTGCGGTCAGGATCCGGCTCATCACGAATGCCCCGCCAGGTAGCCGTGTTCCGTCGACCGGCGAGTCAGCGGCGCCGAGCGCAAGGACGCTGACGAGGTTGTTGCCGCAGCGCACTTGGCGAGGAGGCGGACGCCGCGATCGGCGTCGCTGGCCGGCGGGAACGGAGCGAAGGTTGCCTGGCGGGGCACTGTCACTAACCCAGTTCGGCGACGGCGAAGGACTGCACGAGGCCGGGGATCTCACCGCCGGCCCGGGCCCGCCACTCGACCACGATCGGCCCCGAGCCCTCGACCTTCAGCGGCATGCCGGCGACGCTCGCCGGGATCGACTGCTCGAGGATCCCGCCGGTCGGCACCTGCAGGTCGACCAATCCGGGCACGGGAACCGGCCCCGCTGGACCGATCACGTTGACCGTGACGTTCGTGCTCAGCCCGGCACCGTTCATCACGACCAGCACGCCCTCGGCGCTGGCCGAGGCGTCCGCGACGTACCACGTCGCGGACACGATGCGCGAGCCGAGGAGGGTGGACGTCGTCGAGCGGTCGTCGCGGATGCGGTTCAGCACTCGCTCCACGACCACAGGCGTGTCGTCGCCCTCCAGGCTGACGACCACATCGTGGCGGCCCGGCGGCACGTCGGGGTTGTTCGTCACGTCGACGACGCGGAACTCACCGGCCGGTACCAGCAACGACACGACCGCGGCGCCGGCGAGCAGCTCACCTGGCGTCGTCGGCGGCACCGTGGTGCCGGGCTCCGTCGTCGAAGTCGTCGAAGTCGTCGAGGTGCTCGAGGTCGTGGTCGACGTGGTGGCGGCGGACGTGGTCCCCGGCCCCGACGCGCCCGTCGCCGTCGTCGGCGCTGGGGAAGGCGGCGGAGTCGTCGGCGCGGTGGTCGCGGGCGTCGCCCCGGGGATCCCCTCCCCGGGGAAGAAGCTCAACGCGACCGCGGCGTCGACCGGGTTCGGGTTGTAGACGACGTACTGCTCACCCGCGGCCTCACCCTTCTCGCCGTCGGGGAACCACCATGTGTCGCCCGGCCGGGGCGCACCCGGCCCGGCGGCGATGCCCCGCCGCCCGCGCCGGTCCACTGATTGCAACCGGCCGGCGACGACGCGGCCGCGACGCGTCTCGACGATCGTCGAGAACGCGGCCTCGCGCTGAACGAACGCGCCGATGTCGATCAGCCGCACACCGGCGGCGGGCACCGAGATGCCCTGCAGGTCGCCGGGCGCGCGGTCGCCTTCGGCGGTGGCGAAGCGGACGTCGACCGAGGCTGCCTGGGCGAAGGGGTTGAAGAGCGCCAGCGAGTACGCGGCGTCGATCGTCGTCACACCGTCGGCGAAGTACCAGGTGTCGGAAGCCGAGGTGGCGCAGGCCGTGGTCGAGCGCCCGACGGGCGTCGTCACGGTCTGCTCCACCAGCACGCCCTCCCCGAAGACCTCGACCGTGGCGGCGGTGAACGGTGAGGGAGCGAACTCCCCGATGGCCACCGTCTCCCGGTCGTGCGGCCCGAGCTCGAGCGGGCGGCTGACCGGCTGAGCGTCGGCGGGGTAGGCCGTGAGCCGCACGGCGCGCGGCCCGTCCTGCGGGTTGAAGATCGTCAGCGACGTCGCCTGGTCGTTCGCCGTCGGACCGCCGGGGCAGAACCAGCTCTGCGACAACCCGCCGCTGCCGAGCACGATCGCCGGGCTGCCGGGTTCGACGGCCACGCCGAACTCGGGCGGCGGCTCCGGTTCGCTCGCGGAGCGTTCGACCGCGATCGCGCCCGCTACACCCGCGACGAGGAGCACGGCGAGGCTCCGGCCGAGCTTCATCGCTGCTCCCGCCACGGCTGGGCGAGCTCGATCGGCACGAGCGACGGATCGGCGTCCGCACCCGGCACCGTGGTCCGGCTCGCGTCCGGCATCGCCGTGCGCTCGAGGGAGAGCACCGGCCCGGCTTCGACTGCGCGCGGTCGGCGGCGCGCAACCCGCTCCCGCCGCAGGAGCACGATCGCCGCCAGTACGGCGATCCACAGCACCGCCTGGAGCGCCACGACGAGCCGCCGCTCGATGCCCGTGCGGTACTCGAGCACCCCGGCGCCGGGGTCCGCCAGGTCCCAGCCGTTGGCCCACCCGAACGCGACCCGCCGGTCGAGCTCCTCACCGTCGACCATCAGGTGCCAACGGTCGTCGCTCGACGCGGCGAGGACGACGGTCTCGCCGGCGACCGGCCCGGCACCTTCGGTGTCGGTCCCGGGGAGGACGGGCTCTGCCGCCGACGGGTCGTAGCGGATGATCGTGTCGGCGCCGGCCTGCTCGCTCGCTGCCGCGGTGTCACCGGTCAATGCGGCGCGCTCCGGAAGCGCCGACTCGTTGCGGAACACCGCGAGGCGATCGTCGCCGATCTCGAACGCCTCCAGGTCGAGCTGCCGGTCGAGGATGGAGTCCAGGATCTCCTGGTTGTCCGGCGGCAGCGCCGCATCGTCCACGGCGTCGTCGGCGGGGACCGCCACCGGCACCATCACGTAGCGGATCGCGGTCGAGGCGAGCAGGCGGCCGAGCCGGTCCGTGCGGCCGCTGGCGGCGAGCGCGAGCGCGTCGGCGACCTGCTCCTCGCCCTCGGTCGGCTCCTCCGGCCACAGCGTGGCGAGCGTCGGGACCTCGGTGTCGATGATCGCGTAGGCCAGGCCGGGGGCCAGCGGCCACCCGCGCACCGGGAGTTGTTCCGGCGGCCCGATCCACAGCGTGCGGCTCGGTCCCGCATCGGAGTCGACCGGCAGCAGCTGGAGCAGCACGGGGAGATCGCTGCGCCGCTGCTCCCACCGCCCGCCGGCGACCGCGGGCAGGAACGGGATCATGCCGACCACCGCCGCGGCGAGCGTGATCAATCCCAGCGGTTGGCGCCACGACAGCTG
Organism: Acidimicrobiales bacterium; assembly: GCA_035550895.1. Classification (GTDB taxonomy): domain Bacteria; phylum Actinomycetota; class Acidimicrobiia; order Acidimicrobiales; family Ilumatobacteraceae; genus DASZOG01. The sequence continues at coordinate 5,429 of DASZOG010000318.1, read as the reverse complement.
CGTGCCGCGTACGTCGGACTCGTACGCCGCGGCGGCGCATCCCGCCCCGATCGCCAACGCCAGCGTGTACGGGACGAGGAAGAGCACGGTCGTGCCGGTGCCGCCGTCGATCGTGCCCTGGTCGACGAGCCAGGCGGTGCCGAGCCCGGCGGCGCCGAGCACCGCGGCCCGCACCGCCCAAATCAGGCGCGGCCCGCGGGCGACGACGAGCGCGACGACGAGCGGCACGGCGAGACCGAGGGCGAGGAACGTGATCCGCTGCGGGCCGAGACCGACGTGCGCCAGGTCGACGAGGCCGCGGCGCGCCGGCACTGACGGAGGGAGCTGAGCGAACGTCCACCACGGCCGCCCGAACGGGACGAGGCGCGTCGCCCATGGCAGGTGCAGCACGGTCGCCAGCACGACTGCGCCGGCCCCGGCGACGAGCGAGCGGAACGCGCCGCGCCAGTCACCGCCGAACAGGCTGGCGACGACGATGGCGACGGCGATGCCCATCACGACGACCGGCAGCAGCGGCACGAACGCCGCACCGAGCGCGATCACGACCGCGAGCAGCAGCAGGTCGGCCAGCTGGCGGCGGGCGGCGCGGCGCGGATCACCGAGCGGTGCCGCCGGGCGCCACCGGCCGAGCCGGGCCAGCAGGTGCACGATCCACGGGACAGTGGCGTAGCCGATCAGCCCGGGCAGGGAGCCGAGCCCGGCTGCTGCCGCCGCCAGCGGAGCGACGAGGTACACAGCGAGCGTCGCCTGTGCCGACCGTTCGGAGCTGATCCCGCGCCCGACGCGCCACGCGCCGAGGAGGCCGACGATCATCGATCCGACCACGAGCAGCGTGCGGGCGAGTCCGGACGATCCGAAGGCCAGCGTGGCGAGCCCGCCGAGCTCCGCCATCGCCGACGGGACGGCCCGGGTGACGCCGAGCCCGAGTGACCACCACCCGCCGACGTACGTCGACAGCGGGTCTCGCGGCGCGCCCGGCCACGTCAGGAGGTCGCCGACGACGGGGACGCCGCGCGTGATCAGGATTCTGCTGCCGATGAGCACGAGCGCGACGGCGGCGACCCAGACCAGGACCGAGGTGATGCTCGCCCGCTGCCGCAGGGCGGCGGCGGACCGCTCGGCGAAGCCACCGCGCGCTTCCACCAGCGCGTCACGCTGCGCGGACCGGGCGCGGAGGTAGCTGCGGATCTGCGCTGCGCCGCGCGACTGCAGGCTGCCGATCTCGCCGTCGCTGACCTGGCGCAGGCGTTGGAAGCGGCGCCGGCGCCCGACGAGCGCCGGCGAGGCGACGATCTGGCCGACGAACGCACCGAACGCGGCACGGGCCAGGCGGCCGTGGCCAGAGAGGCTGCCGACGACGAGACCGACGAGCACCACGACCAGGTGCTGCGGCAGCAGCAGCGCGAGGCGCCCACCGCTGGGGGCGCTCAACGCGGTACGGGTGCGGTGCCGCTCGAGCAGCGCGACGTGATCGAGATCGGGCCGGCGCTCGGCGAGCAGCCCCCGGTGGCGGGCAGTGGCCGACGGGGCGACGACCACCCGCGCCCCTGAGATGTGGGCCCGCCAGCACAGGTCCAGGTCGTCGCCGTGGTAGTCGATGTCCTCGGCGAACCCCCCGAGCTCGCGGAACAGGTCGATGCGGACGAGGAGGCACGCGGTGGGCAGGAAGAACACGTCGCGGACGGCGTCGTGCTGCTCCTGGTCGAGCTCGCCGGGCTCGACAGGCGACACGGCGACACCGAACCGGTCAGCGCCGAAGCCGACGGACTGCAGCACAACAGGCTGGTCCCAGTCGAGCAGCTTCGGGCCGACGATCCCGGCGTTCGAGCGGTAGATCTCGGCGACGAGCTGCGTGACGGCGTCCGGCTCGAGCGCGACGTCGTCGTGGAGGAAGAGGAAGAACCCGGCCCCTTCGACGAGCCGGAGCGCCTCGTTGGCAGCCGGTCCGAAGCCGAGGTTCGCGCCCACGAGGCGCACGATCGGTGACGGGACATGGCGGCCGATCCGCGACACGAGTGCTTCGTCCAGCTCCGCGTCAGTGAGCAGGAACACGAAGCGCAGATTCGGGTAGTCCTGCGCGGCCAACCCGGCGAGCACCTCGTCGAACCACGGGCCCGGCTCGTGCACCACCACCACCGCCACGACGGGCGGCGCGGTGCTCTGTCCGGAGTCGGTCACGGTCGTGCGAGGCTACCGAACGGCCACGCCCGCCGACCTGCAGGTCATGCGTCCGGCACTGCCGCCTGCTTGCAAAAGTTAGCAGTACGTGCTATTATCGTTAGCAGAGGATCCGGTCGATCCGTCATGAAAGGAAGTCCCCCGATGACGACCACCGAGAAGCTGAAGACCTTCGCTGAGGACGCCGTCCACTTCACCGTCGGCCTGGGCGTCTACGCGGCACAGCAGCTCCAGGGCGTCGTCGAACCGCAGGTGCGTGCGCTCGACGACCGCGTCAAGGCCCTCGGGGAGCGCTGCGGTGCGGCGCTCGACGACGTGCAGGGGCGCCTGCCCGAGCCGGCCGACGAGTGGTTCGGCAAGGCGCGCCAGGCGGCCGACGCAGCGCGGACTCAGGTGCGCGAGCGCGTCCTGCGCGACGCCGCGTAACGGCCCGCGCTCCGCTGCGGGGCGGCGCCGAGCCGCCACCCCGCAGCGGTGTCGTAGCGGCGCGCGCGTCCCGCCGCTGACAGTCACTGCTCAGTAGGCTCGGGGTCTTGTCGATGCGCCGCCCCTCACTGCGCGAGCTGCGGACCGTGCTTCCCGAGGGCACGCTGTCCGTCGGCGCCGGCCTGCTCATCTCCGGGCTCGCGGCGTACGCGTTCCTCTCCCTCAGCCGGGCGGGCGTCGGCAAGGAGCAGTTCGCTTCCGTCAGCCAGCTCTGGTTCGTCACGTTCCTGCTCGCGCCGGGCTTCTTCCTCCCGGTGGAGCAGGAGGTCGGGCGCGCACTCGCCCATCGCCAGGCCATCGGGGAGGGCGGCGGGCCCGTGGTGCGCAAGGCGGCGGTCCTCGGGCTGATGCTCCTCGCTGCGGTGGGCGTCGTCATCGCCGCGCTCAGCCCGATCCTCGTCGACGAGGTCTTCGACGGCAGCTGGGCGCTGTTCGCCTGCCTACTGCTCGGGTTCACGGGCTACGCCTGCTCGCACTTCACCCGCGGTGTGCTCGCCGGCTACGGCGAGTTCTCCCGGTACGGGGCGCTGATGGGCGCCGACGGCATCGTGCGCGTGGCCTTGTCGGCTGCGCTGGCGATCGCCGGAGTGTCCGCCGTCGGACCGTACGGCGTCCTCGTCGGTCTCCCCCCGTTGATCGCCGTCGGCACGTCGACGCGTGGCTTCACCCGCTATCGCGAGGCCGGGCCGCCGGCCAGTTGGGCCGAGCTGACACCGAACCTCGGTTGGCTCGTCGTCGGCTCGGTGCTCGCTGCGGCGCTGGTCAACGCCGGGCCCGTGATGGCGAAGCTGCTCTCCGATCCGGACCAGAACGACCTCGTGTCCGAGTTCGCCGGCGCCGTGCTGATCGCCCGCGTGCCGCTGTTCCTGTTCCAGGCCGTGCAGGCGGCGCTGCTCCCGAAGCTCGCCCGCCTCGCCGCGCAAGGCGCGCTGGACGAGTTCGTGCGCGGGTTCCGCAAGCTGCTGCTCACGGTCATCGCCACGGCTGCGCTCGGCGTGGTCGGCGCGATGACGATCGGTCCGGCACTGGTCGAGCTGTTCTTCGACCCGGTCGGGCGGCGCACGCTGACGCTGCTCGCCCTCGGCAGTGGGCTGTACATGATCGCCCTGGCGATCGCCCAGGCCGTGATCGCGCTGCACGGCCACGCGCAGGTCGCGCTCGGCTGGGCGGTGGGCATGGCTGCGTTCCTCGTCGCGACGGCGGTCTCCAGCGACGACCTGCTGCTACGGGTCGAGATCGGGCTCGTCGCCGGGCCGGCGATGGCGATGCTCGTCTTCGCCTCGGCGCTCCGCCAGCGCCTGGCGGCCGGTGCCTCGGCGGACGCCGGCTCCGTCTTGGAGGCGATGATCGACGTGCCGATCGAACCCTGACGGAGCCGCTCGACCCGACCCTGTCAGCGGTGCTCGAGCTTGGAGCGCTCGAGCTTGAGGTCGTGCTCGACCATCCGGTGCACGAGGCCCCGGAAGTCGACCTCGGGCCGCCACCCGAGCACGGAGCGGGCCTTCGTCGTGTCGCCGACGAGCAGGTCGACCTCGGCCGGGCGGAAGAACCGCTCGTCCTGGCGGACGTACCGGCGCCAGTCGGCGATCTCGACCGCCTGGAAGGCGAGCGTGAGGAACTCCTCCACCGAGTGCGTCCGGCCCGTGGCGACGACGTAGTCGTCGGGCTGCTCCTGCTGGAGCATCAGCCACATCGCCTTCACGTAGTCGCCGGCGTACCCCCAGTCCCGCTTCGGCTGCAGGTCGCCGAGGACGAGCTCGTCCTGGATGCCGAGCTTGATCCTGGCCACAGCGTTCGTGATCTTGCGCGTCACGAACTCGATCCCCCTCCGCTCGCTCTCGTGGTTGAACAGGATCCCCGAGCAGCCGTAGAGGCCGTAGGACTCGCGGTAGTTGACCGTGGTGTAGTGCCCGAAGACCTTCGCCGTGCCGTACGGCGAGCGGGGGTGGAACGGAGTCAGCTCGGTCTGCGGCGTCTCGCGCACCTTGCCGAACATCTCCGACGACGACGCCTGGTAGAAGCGGATCGGGTTCGACTGGGTGCCGCCGACCATGCGAATCGCCTCCAGCAGGCGGAGCACCCCGAGGCCGGTGACGTTCGCGGTGAGCTCGGCCTGGCGGAACGACATCGCCACGAACGAGATGCCGCCGAGGTTGTAGACCTCGTCCGGCTGGCTCTGCTCGACTGCCCCGATCAGCGACGGCAGGTCGGCGAGGTCACCGGAGACGAGCTCGACGAACGGGAACTCGGCCTGGATCTCGGCCGCCTTCGGGTTGCTCTGGCCCTTGACGAGCCCGAACACCTGGTAGTCCTTCTCGTGCAGGAGCTCGGCCAGGAACCGGCCGTCCTGGCCGGTGATGCCGGTGATCAGCGCGCGCTTCACGGTGCCTTCTCTGGATGCGGGGTCGCGCCATCCTCGCACGCCGACCCCGACCGGCCGCGGCGGCCTACGCTGGCGGCGTTCGGCTCGCCGGGCGGGGTGCCGACATCGGGACGTCGTCGAAGGGGGACGCATCGATGAGCGACCGTCGGATCACCACCATCACGATCGGCGCACTGCTCGGCATCGCCACGGTCGCCGCGGTCGCGCCCCGCGCCGGCGCGCAGGCGCCGCCGTCCATCGCGGAGATCCAAGGTGCCGGGCACCTCTCCCCGTTCAGCGGCCAGGTCGTCAGCGGCGTGGAGGGTGTCGTCACTGCGCGCCGCACAGCCGGAGGGCGCGGGTTCTGGATCCAGGACCCCACACCCGACGCCGACCCGAGCAC
>DASZOG010000317.1:0-12468 GCA_035550895.1 Acidimicrobiales bacterium | reverse complement strand
CAGAACGTACAGACGTCGACGACTGCGGCGGTGATGTCGTCGACCTGCGGCAGGATCGCCTCCTCCAGCGTCGGCTCGTACGCCACGTGGGTGTCGAGCGCGGCGACCCGCCGCACGGGAGCGTCGAGGTCGGTGAAGCAGTGCTCGGCAGCCCACGCCGCCACCTCACCGCCGAAGCCGGCGGTGAGCACGTCCTCGTGGACCACGACGAGCCGATGCGTGTGGGCCACCGACTCGCAGACGATGTCGCGGTCCCACGGGGAGAGCGTGCGCAGGTCGATCACCTCGATCTCGAAGCCCTCGGTGTCGGCCACCGCCGCCGCAGCGCGCAGGCTCTTCTCGACCGTCGCGCCCCAGGTGACGATCGTGCAGTCGTCGCCCGCGCGGCGGACGTCGCCGCGCCCGAACGGGATCACGTATTCCGCTGGCGGGAACGGGTCCACGGTGTACGGCTGGCGCAGCAGGTGCTTGTGCTCGAGGAACAACACCGGGTCCTCACCACGGAACGCGGCGCGGAGTAACCCGGCCGCGTCGCGGGCACGAGACGGGAACGCGATGAGCAATCCGGGCACGTGGGCGAAGATCGACTCCCCGCTCTGGCTGTGCCAGATCGAACCGCCGGTGAGGTAGCCGCCGATCGGGACCCGGATCACCATCGGGCAGGAGAACGCGCCCGCCGAGCGCCAGCGGATCGTGGCCGCCTCGCTCTTGATCTGCGTCATGGCGGGCCAGATGTAGTCGAAGAACTGGATCTCCGGCGCGGGCCGCAGGCCGCGGATCGCCTGGCCGACGGCGCGTCCGATGATGTTCGCCTCGGAGAGCGGCGTGTTGAAGCAACGCGCTTGGCCGAACGCGCGCTGCAGTCCGTGCGTCGTGCCGAAGACGCCACCCTTGCCCTCGACGTTGGCCAGGACCTGCTCGCGGGCGTCGGCGACGTCCTCGCCGAAGACGCGGATCCGCTCGTCGGCGGCCATCGCCTCGTGCAGGGTCCCCTTCACGGCCTCGCCCAACGGCACCGGGTCCCCGCCCTCGTACTCGTCCGGAGGATCGGGAAGGTCGGGCAGGACGTAGACGTGCTCCGTGACGCTCGCCGGGTCGGGCCGGCGCGCGGCGACGGCCTCGGCGGCTGCCTTGGCGACGATCTCCTTCGCCTCGGCCCGCACGCCCGCCGCCTCGTCGGCGGTGAGGATGCCCCGCTCCCCGAGTGCCCGTTCCATCCTGTCGATCGGATCCCGCCGGCGCTCCTCGGCGAGCTCGTCGGGCGAGCGGTACTTGCTCTGCGTGTCCGCCGCGGAGTGCGAGTACGGGCGGATCACGTCGCAGTGGAGGAGCGCCGGACCGGTGCCAGCGCGCACGCGGGCGACGATCGGCTTCGCCGCCTCGTGGATGGCGAAGTAGTCGGTGCCGTCGAGATGGTGGATCTCGAGACCGCGGAAGCCCTGCACGAGATCGGCGACCGGCGCCGGGTGCTGGTCGATGGCCGGCACGGAGATGGCGAAGCCGTTGTCGGCGACGATGAAAAGCACCGGCAGGTGCAGGTTGCAGGCGGTGCTCAGCGCTTCCCAGAACTCGCCCTCGCTGCAGGCACCCTCGCCGAGGCTGACGTACGTCAGCTCGTCGCCGTCGGCCGGCAGGCCGAGCTCGGGGCGGCGGGCGATGTACCGGCCGGCCTCGGCGCAGCCCACCGCGGGGATGCACTGGCTGCCGGTGGGGCTGGACTGGGTGACGATGTGGCGCGCCGGGTCACCCCAGTGGCTGGGCATCTGCCGCCCCCCACTCGCGACGTCGTCGGCCGAGCCGACGGCCTGGAGGAGGATCTGCTTCGGTGTGACGCCGAGGCCGAGGACGAGGGCCTGGTCGCGGTAGTACGGGAAGAACCAGTCCCGGCCGGGGCGGAGGTGGCGGGCGAGGGCCAGGCCGAGCGCCTCGTGTCCGGCGCCGGAGATCTGGAAGAACACCCGGCTCTGCTTCTGCATCGAGATCTCGCGGTCGTCGATGGCGCGGGAGATGCACGCCAGGCGGAAGTCCGCGATCAGGTCCTCCACGGAGAGCTCGGGCGCCGGGGCGGTGCTGCCGGGGCCGGCGGCGGTGCCGGTGCCGGGGGCGGCGGCGGTGCCGGGGGCGTCGCCGCTGGCGGCGTCCACGCTCACAGCTCCTGCTGCCAGTCCCGCGTCTCGGCCAGCTGACGCACCCGAGCGAGGAACGCTGCGGCGTACGCGCCGTCGACAGCACGGTGGTCAAAGGTGAGCGAGAGGTTGCCGACGGGATGGACAGCGATCACCCATTCGCCGGAGGGCGCCTCGACGGCGACCGGCCGCATCCGCACGCCATCGGTGGAGAGGATCGCGACTTGCGGCTGGTTGATGATCGGCGCCGTGACGACCGTTCCGTAGCGACCGACGTTCGTGATCGTGAACGTGCCGCCGGAGAGGTCATCCGCCGAGAGCCGCTTCGCCCGGGCCCGACCGGCGAGCTCGGCGATCTCGGCTGCGAGGGCTGGGAGTCGCTTGGCGCCCGCGTCGTGGACCACGGGCACCACGAGCGCCTGATGGTCGAGATCGACGGCGACACCGAGATTGACCGCCCGGTGGACATGGAGCGCGTCCTCACCGACCGAGGCGTTGAGGTGTGTGTATTCGCTCAGCGCGTCGATGACCGCGCGGGCGATGAACGGCAGGTAGGAGAGCCCAGCGGCGGCGCGGGCCGGCTCGATCGTGTGGTAGTCGACCTCCGTCCCGACGAGCGTGTGGACGCTCGTGGCGATCGACCGGACCATGTTCTCCGCGGTCATCCGCCGGGCGCGGGAGAACTCCACGATCTCGTCGTCGGGGAGCGGCTCGACGGGCGGTGCGGTCGGGCGAGACGTGGTACCCGTCTGCGCTGCGGTTGCTGCGACCGCACGCGCCGAGGCGGCCTGGCCGTTCCCACTCCGGTTCGCCGCCGCGGCCAACACGTCGCTGCGGGTGATCCGCCCGTCGCGCCCCGACCCGACGACCTGCCCCGGCTCGAGCCCGTACTCGTCGAGCAGCCGCCGCACCACCGGCGAGAGATAGACATCGTCTGCACGCGCGCCGGCCCCGGCGGGCAGACGGGTCCCGGACGTCTCGGAGCGAACAGGCGGGCGGGCGGGTGGCGCCGGGAGGGAGGGACCCGCCCGGGAGGACCCGCCAAGGGCGGGGGGACCCGGCGCGGGAGGGGCCTCCGGTGACAGGACCCGCCCACCCGCCGACACGTCCGTTCCCGACTCCGTACGGTCCCGAGCCTCGCGGTCGTCAGGAACGCGGGCAGGTTCCTCGACGGCGATGTCCTCGTCGGTGGTTTCGGTGATCACTGCCAGACGGGTACCCACCGGCACCGTCTCCCCTTCGGCGACGAGGATCGCCCGCAGGAAGCCGGCGTGCGCCGAGGGCACCTCGGTGTCCACCTTCTCGGTCGACACCTCGAACAGCACGTCGTCGACTGCGACCGCCTCGCCCACCTGTTTCCACCACCGCGTGATGGTTCCCTCGGTGACCGTCTCCCCGAGTTGGGGCATCGTCACGAGCTCCATGTGGCTGTGGACGTTACGCGGTGCGATCCTCCCGGCGATCCACTGCTTCGACGTCCAAGGACGGATCAGCTCGCGAGCGGGATCTCCACGGCAGCCTCCGCGCCGTCGGTGCGGGGGCGCGCGCCCGGCGAGACCCGGTGCACGAGGCGCAGCGCGCCCTGGTTCTCCGAGAGCATGTTCGCCTCGATGACCGTCACGGCGCGCTTCCGGGCGAGGCGACTGGCTTCGCGCACGAGGCGGGCGCCGAGTCCCTGGCGCTGCCACGCGTCCTCGACCACGACAGCCACCTCGGCGCGTTCCGGGTGCGCTGCGGTCCGGTCGTACCCGGCCAAGCCGATGACGCGGCCCTCGACGATCGCGACGACGGCTTCGCGGCAGTGGTGATCGACGTCGACGAGCCGGCGGAGGATCTGCTCGGGGACGGCCGCGCCACCCGTGAAGAACCGCAGATAGCGCGTCTCCGGTGAGGAGCGCTCGAACATCTGCCGCACGAGTTCGAGGTCGTCCTCTCGCACCGGACGGATCGCGACCGCAGTACGTTGCGTCATGCAACGATCATCCGTGTCGCGGGTTCGGCGCGCAACGGGGCAGCGGTCACACGGCGTGCCAGCGGACACCCCGGTACCATCGACGCCGACCGGGGAGTGGCGCAGCGGAAGCGCACCTGCTTTGGGTGCAGGAGGTCGGGGGTTCAAATCCCCCCTCCCCGACGCATCTACCAGGCATGACCCGACGAGGCTCGCATCGCGCGCTGAGATCCGCGAGCTGAACATGGCGAGCTACTACACCTTCCTCAGCCTGCACATCCTTGGTGCCACCGTCTGGGCAGGTGGCCATCTGGTGCTCGCGCTGACGATCCTGCCCAACGCGCTCAGGCAGAAGAGCGCCGCACCCGTCATCGAGTTCGAGCGACGCTTCGAGCGGCTGGGCCTGCCCGCGCTCGCCGTTCAGATCGTCAGCGGGTTGTGGCTCGCCGAGCGCATGCTCGGTTCCCCGGACCACTGGTTCGAGGGCAACTCCCTCGCGCGGCTGGTCCAAGTGAAGCTCGGCCTCCTCGCGGTCACGCTCGGCCTCGCCATTCACGCCAGGTTCCGCGTCATCCCGAAGCTGTCGGATGCGACCCTGCCCACACTGGCGTGGCACATCCGCATCGTCACGCTCGCTGCGGTCCTGCTCGTCCTGGCCGGGGCCAGCATCCGCTTCGGTGGCTACCCCGTGTTCGAGTAGCCATCCGCGGAGGACGGGACCCACCGCTCGGGAGCGATGCATCCCTGCTCGAATGCCCGGGCGGTCGGGACGGGTCGGAGAGACCAGGTGTAGACCACGCCGCGCCCCCGAGATCGCTACGAGGCGGTGTTGGGCGTTGCGGCGAGGATCGTGGCGGCGAGGGCGGTGCGGTGGTCCTTCGCCCACGGTGGTCCGAGCCGTGTCCGGGGACCGAGCAGGACGTCGTCGGCGCGCTCACCGAGCAGGCTGACCGCCTGATCGACGACGACCTTCGCGTCGTAGACGTGCACGTCCCAACCGCGCGCCCCGGCGAGCTGGGCGAGCACCTGGCGATACATGATCGCGTCGGCGCGGGCCTCGTACGGCGGGCGACGTTGGACGGCGATGTCGTCGGGGAAGTCGAGCGGCCACCGCCGGAGCGAGATCGACACGACCGGCGCGGAAAGCGCGATCGCCAGCTCGTCGAGCGCCGCTGACGTCGCTCGCACGACGGACGCGCGTACCTGCGCGACGAGCTCAGCCGTGGCCGGGACATCGAGCCGCCAGCTCTCGTAGTGGATCGGTGCTGCCGTCATACCGGGCTCCACCAGCTCGATCCGCCGGCGATCCACCACTGTGAGGTCCGCAGACGTCGTCACCGCGACCGCCCAGCCGAGATGATCGGCGATCCCCACGCGCATGGTGCCCATCATCCCGTGACGCGCGCCGCCGGGTTCAAGCCGGGTAGGTGCTCACCTCCGTCGCTTTGACCGTGGCCCACACGTCGTCTCCCGGGTGGAGCGTGAGCGAGTCCAGCGCGGCGGCGGTGATCTCGGCGACGAGCGGCACCTCCCCGGCGAGGCGGACGCGCACACGGTCGGCGAGACGGTCCAAGTCGACGACCTTCGCCGGCCACACGTTGCGCGGGCTGCCGTCGGGCGGCGAGTGGTACAGCGCGACCGCGTGGGGCTGGATGACGGCGAATGCCGGTCCGTCGACAGCCTCGGCGGCGACGATCCGCCCACCACCGGCCGTCTGGATCGCGCCGTCGCGCCCGACGCCGGTCAGCAGGTTCAGACCGACGAGATCGGCCACGTACTTCGAACGGGGCTGTGCCGTGACGTCGGCGAGCGTCCCGGACTGCACCACCCGCCCGGTCTCGAGGACGACCACCCGGTCGGCGAGCGCATACGCGTCGACAGGGTCGTGGGTGACGACGAGCCTCATGCCGTCGAACGTGGCGAGGTGCCGCCGCAGGTCGCGGCGCACCTCTCCCCTGGCGCCGGCGTCGAGCGCGGCGAGCGGTTCGTCGAGCAGGAGGAGGCGCGGTTCCGTGGCCAGCGCGCGGGCCAGGGCGACGCGCTGGGCCTGACCGCCGGACAGGGCCCGGGGCCGGTGGTGGGTGTGATCGGCGAGCCCGACCCGTTCGAGCCATGCCTCCGCCCGGCCGCGCGCCGCGGCGCGGGCGATCCCGCGCGCACGCAAGCCGAACGCGACGTTCTCCAGCGCGCTGAGGTTCGGGAACAACAGGTAGTCCTGGAACACGACCCCGACCGGCCGCCGCTCGGGCGGGACGAAGACCCCCGCGACCGGGTCGTCGAGCAGCTCGCCGTCGAGCTCGATGCAACCGGCGTCGAGGGCCAGCAGCCCGGCCAGGCAGCGGAACAGCGTGCTCTTCCCAGCGCCGTTCGGACCGAGCATCGCCACCGTCTCGCCGGCCTCCACCGCGATCTGCGCGTCGAGCGCGAACGTGCCCAACGTGCGGGCGACACGCGCGGCGAGGCTCACGCGTGCGGCGGGCGACCACCGCCGAGGTATCGGTCGCGCAGCGCGACGAGCACGCCGAACGAGACGGCCACGAGCACGAGGCTGAGCGCGATCGCTTCCTCGGGGTCGATCTCGTTGGCGAGGTAGATGGCGAGCGGCATCGTCTGGGTCCGGCCAGGGAAGTTGCCGGCGAAGGTGATCGTTGCACCGAACTCCCCCAGGGCGCGCGCCCACGCGAGCACGGCGCCGGCGACCAGACCCGGGCGTATCGCCGGCAAGGTGACACGGCGGAAGACGTACCAACGCGACGCGCCGAGGGTGCGCGCGGCGTCCTCGAAGCGGGTGTCCTGCTGACGGAACGCCGCCTCGACCGTGATGACCAGGAACGGCATGGCCACGAACGTCTGCGCGACGATCACCCCGGTAGTGGTGAACGGCAGCGTGAAGCCGAACCACCGGTCGAGGTACTGGCCGACGAGCCCTCGCCGCCCGAGCCCGTAGAACAGCGCCACGCCGGCCACGACCGGAGGTAGGACCATCGACAGCGTGCAGAGCGCCCGCACGAACCCGCTGCCGGGGAACGGGACTCGGGCCAGCATCCACGCCAGCGGCACGCCGAACAGCAGCGCGGCGAGCGACGCACACAGCGAGCACCACAGCGACAGGCGCAACGCGGTGAGGGCGCTGTCCGAGGTGAGGATCGACCAGAGGTCACCCCAGGGCGCCCGCCCCAGCAGACCGAGGAACGGCAGCGCGAAGAACGCGATGGCCGCGAAGGCGAGGACGAGGAACGGCCACGGCAGCCGCTCGCCAGCCACACGGCGACGGTGCACCGTCTCCGGTGCCGCCGTGGGAATCACGGAGCGCCGAAGCCGTACTCGGCCATGATCGCCTGCCCTTCCGTTCCGGTCAGGAACTCGATGAACGTTTCGCCGACTTCGGCGCTGCCCGAGCCCTCGACCGTGGCGATCGGGTACTCGGCGAGCACGTTGATGTCCTCCGGGATCTCGACCATGTCGGCCCCGTCACCTGCGGCGGTCACGTCGGTGACATAGACGACGCCCGCGTCAGCCTCACCCGCCGTGACCTTGTTGACGACGCCGCGGACGTTCTGCTCGAGGCTGTCCGCTGTCACCGTCACGCCAGCGTGGGCGAAGATCTCGGTGGCGTAGCGCCCGCAAGGCACCTCGTCCGCACAGATCACCGTCGTCAGGTCCGCGTCGGCGAGATCGGCAACACCGGTGATCCCGAGCGGGTTCCCCGGGGCGACGACGATCGTCAACAGGTTCGTGGCGAAGATCACCGGTTCGCCGCCGTGGAGGCCAGCCTCGGTCAGCTTGTCCATGTTCGCCGAGTCCGCCGAGGCGAACACGTCCGCCGGTGCACCCTGAGTGATCTGCTCGACGAGTGCCGACGAAGCGTCGAAGCTGAACGTCGCCGTGGCACCCGGGTTGGCCGCGCCGAACGCCTCGCCGACCTCGGTGAACGACTCGGTGAGGGAGGCGGCGGCGAACACCGTGATGTCCCCTTCGACACCGGCCGAGGCCGAATCAGGAGCGCCGGTGGGCGACGCAGATTCTCCGCCGTCGTCGCCGCAGCTCACCATGGCCAGTGAAGACAAGGCGAGTAGGACCACGCGCACGGTACGAGTCATACGGTCGCATGGTAGTCAGAGTCTCAGTTTGTATAGAAAGAATCTGACTAACCTCGTGGCGTGAACGAGCGCGAGCTCTCGCTGGCCGAGCGGGTGTGCCTCACCCTGGTCGTCCAGAAGGTCTCCCATGGCTGGGCGCTGGGCACGATCCTCGCCCCGGACGGAGAACTCGGCCGCATCTGGATCCTCAGCCGACCGCTCACCTACCGGGCCATCGACGGCCTCGTCGACAAGGGCCTCGTCACTCGCACGGGGCAGGCCGCGGGCCGGGGCCGCGACCGGGTCATCGTCACCCCGACTGCCGCCGGGCGGCGCGTGGCCAAGAAGTGGCTGGACGCTCCGGTCGAGCACCTGCGCGACGTCCGCACCGAGCTGCTGGTGAAGCTCGCGCTGCGCGGGCGGGCAGGACTGGACAACGCGCGGCTGCTTGCCGTCCAGCAAGAGCGGTTCGCCGCGACCATCGACGCACTGACTTCCACCCGCTCCGACGACGACCTTGTCGATCTCTGGCGCCGGGAGAACGCCCGGGCAGTGCGCCGCTTCCTCGACCAGGCGATACACCCCTCGCCCGCACACGATGGTTCTCCGCCCGAGCTGCGAATCTCCGCGCGGAACCAGCTCCACGGCACGATCACTGCCGTCCACCACGGCGAGGTCATGTCCACCGCAAAGGCGGTGCTCGGAGACGGTCAGGTGCTGACGGCGGCGATCACCAAGGACGCGGCCGCGGATCTGGATCTCGCGCCTGGTGACGCGGTGGTCATGATCATCAAGGCGACCGAGGTCATCGTGGCGAAGGCGCGCTGAGCACCGGAAGGCCGGCGGCAGCCCAGGCCTCGAACCCGCCTGCCAGATCGTGCACGTCGGTCAGCCCGAGCTCGCCGAGCGAGGCGACGGCGAGCACCGACGCATAGCCCTCCTGGCAGAAGACCACGATCGGCTGGTCGTGCGCGCTGACGGCCGGATGCCGATGCGAGCAGGCCGGGTCGAGTCTCCACTCGAGGACGTTGCGCTCGATGAGCACCGCGCCCGGGATCATCCCGAACTGCTCGCGCTGTGCGGCGGATCGCGTGTCGACCATCAGCGCGCCCTGCTCATACAGCGCGGCCGCGGCGTGAGGCGCGATGGAGCTGACCCGCTGACGGGTCGCAGCGAACACGTCCTCGATCGACGGCATGTGCGGCGGAATGCTAGAAGCTCACCACGCTCCCCGACGGCGTCAGCCCATCCACTGGCCGCCGTTCACGTCGATCGTCGCCCCGGTGATGTACCCGGACTCCGGCGCGCAGAGATGGACGATCGTCGCCGCCAGATCCCGTGGATCCCCCGGCCCGCGGCCGCCCGGGATCATGGCCAGGATCCGCTCGCGGCGCTGCGCGTCGAGCGCCTCCCACATGGGCGTGGCGTGCGGTCCGGGCGCGACGGCATTCACGGTGATGCCGTCCGCGGCGTGCTCGCGCGCGAGGAAGCGGGCCAGCGTCACGAGGCCGCCCTTCGACGCCGCGTACGCCGGACCGGAGAGCGCGCTCCCGCCGAAGCGCGCATTGACCGAGGCGACGAGAACGATCGCTCCGCCACCAGCGGCGCGCATCTGCGGGATGGCGGCGCGGGTGACGAGGTAGGCGGAGGTCAGGTTCACCTCGAGGATGCGCCGCCACTCGTCCGGCGGCTCCTCCTCCACCGATCCGGAGCCGGTCACTCCGGCGGCGTGGACGAGCACGCGCACGGGCCCGGCCTCGGTGGCGACTTGGCGGAACGCCGTGTCGACCTCGTCCTCCCGCGTGACGTCGCAACAGAGCACGCCCTCTCCTGGGCGCGCGTCGAGGCCGACGACGTGGTCGCCGTTCTCCCGCAATCGCTCGGCGACTGCCGCACCGATCGCGCCGCTGGCGCCGGTCACGATCGCGACGCGATCGGCGCGGTCCTGCTGGGTCATGTGCCGTGGAGCACCTTCGGCGTTGCCGGATCGGCCTCCCACTCCGTCCACGACCCGTCGTAGACGGCGACGTCGCCGAGTCCGGCCAGCCGGAACGCGAGCGCGAGCCCGGTGGCTGCCACGCCGCCACCGCAGTAGGCGATCACTGGCGTCCCGTCGGCGCCGCCCGCGGCCGCGATGCGTTCGCGGGCCGCGTCCGGTGAGATCCACCGCTCACCGTCGCCGAGGAACGACAGCCCGACGAGGCGGACCGCGCCCGGGATGTGCCCGGTCGCCGCGTCGTATGCCGAGTCCATCCGCGCATCGAACAGGCGCACGTCGCCGGCCGCCACGGCAGCCATGACGTCGTCCTTCGTCGCGTAGAGCTCGGAGCGGTGCCGTGCCGTGAACGTCGCCCGGCGCACCGCCGGCACCGCTGTCTCGAGCGGGCGGCCTTCCGCCCGCCAACGGGTGATTCCGCCGTCCATCACCGCGACGCGATCGTGGCCGTACAGGCGCAGCGCCCACCACACCCGCGCCGCAACGGGGACGTGGTGGTCGTCGTAGGTGACGACGAACGTGTCGTCGCCCACGCCGAGAGCGCCCATCGCGGCGGCGAAGCGCTCCGGCCCGGCGACCATGCTGTGCGGCCGGGCCGGGTCGGCGAGGGCTGTGTCCCAGCGGACGTGCACGGCGCCGGGCACGTGACCGGAGCGGTACTCGTCGATCCCGTTGCGCTCGTCGAACGGGCGGAGGTACCAGCGGCAGTCGAGGACACGCACGTCCTCCGTAGCCAGACGCTCCTCGACCCACGCGGTGGAGACGAGCGGGCCCGGCGCGGTCGTCCGATCGGGCATCGCCGTAGTATCGCCCGATCGACGGAAGCACGCGGCCGTGACCATGCGGCTCGGCGTGTCGCCGTACGGCACGACCCGGGCGGGGGCGCTGCGTGTCGCCGACGTCGCCGTCGCGGGTGGCATCGACTCGCTCTGGCTCGGGGACGGACTGCTCGACGTCGCCGACTTTCCACGCTGGTCCGGTGGCCTCGAGGCGTTCACCGAGCTCGGCTGGCTCGCCGGGCGTCATCCGCACGTGCGCGCCGGTGTCGGCGCGGCGGTGATCCCCCTGCGCGACCCGCTGTGGACGGTGCGCCAGGCGGCCACGCTCGCTCACCTCGCCGGTGGGGGTGTGGTCCTCGGATTGTGTCCCGGGTTCTGGGAGCGTGAGTTCGTCTTCCGCGGCCTCGACTTCGCGACGCGCGGCCGGCGGTTCGACGAGTTCGTCGACGCCGTGCTGGCCTTGCTCGACGGGCGGCCTCACGCCGGCGAGGCGCTGACCGTCCCCGAAGAGGGCCGCCTGTCGCCGATCGCCCCTCCCGGCGCCGTGCAGGTCTGGCTCGCCGGTGGGCGGGCGACGTTCGAGCGCGCCCTGGCGCGGCAGCTGCCGTTCCAGGCGTCGCGCATGAGTCCTGCGCAGCTCGCCGAGCTGGCGCGGGAGTGGTTCGACCGCGGCGGGAACGACCTGACGGTGCGCGTCCGTGTCACGGTGGAGCCGCATCCCGCCGCGACGCCAGGCGACACGGTGGAGTGGAGCAGCGTCACCGGCACGGCCGCCGAGGTCGCCGACGCGATCCACGGCTACGCCGAGCTTGGCGTCGCAGATCTCTCGATCGTGCCGGGCCAGGACGACGAGACGTCCCTGGCGACGGTCACCGCGCTCGTCGAGCACGTCCTCCCCTCGCTCGACATGGGCTGAGCGGTGCGCGACCGCCCCGTGCGCACGCCGGGCGGTCTGGTCAGCAGGTCGGCGAACCGACCGCTGGTTCTGCCACAGCGGGATCGAGCACACGGGCGACGAGCGCGCGCACGTGCGCGATGTCGGGATGACCGGGTTCGATGACGGGCGGCGCGAGGGAGAGCGTCCGCGCCCCGCCGACGTTCACCCTGGCGAACAGCCGGACGAGATCGTCGAGGAGGTCGCGCGGGATGTCCGAACGGAACGCTCCCTCGACCGCGCTCGCGATCGCCGGGTAGTTCTGCGCCAGCAGCACCGGCGAGGTACTGCGCGCGACCGCTGCGAGCAGGCACCGCTGGCGCTGCATGCGGCCGTAGTCCGAGTCGATCTTGCGCGTCCTGGCGAAGGCGAGCGCCATCGCTCCGTTCATCCGCACCGGTCCCGGCCCGACCGCCTCGGCCTCCTTCGTCACGCCGTCGATGTTCGGCACGAGCGGGATGCTCCTGGAGAGCTCGACGGTCACCCCGCCGAGCGCGTCGATGATCCGCACGAAACCGGCCATGTCGACGAGCACGTAGTGGTCGATGGGGATGCCGAGCAGCTCGGCGAGCGCGCCCTTCACCGACTGGGACGGATCGAGAC
>DASZOG010000316.1:0-4427 GCA_035550895.1 Acidimicrobiales bacterium | reverse complement strand
TCGCGCTGCTGTACATCGTCGGCAACATCGCCCTGGCCGTGCACCTGTACCACGGGGCGTGGAGCCTCTTTCAGTCGCTGGGGTGGAACAACGCGCGGTTCAATGCGCTGCGCCGCCAGTTCGCCGTCGCGTTCGCGGCGATCGTCCTGATCGGCAACGTCAGCATGCCCGTCGCCGTCCTGGCCGGCGTCGTCGACCTGTAGGGCCATTGGAGGAGTCCGCATGTCCACGGAGATCCTCACGCTCGACTCGAAAGTCCCCGCCGGGCCGATCGAGGAGAAGTGGGAGAGCTACAAGTTCAACGCCAAGCTCGTCAACCCGTCGAACCGGCGGCGGTACGAGGTCATCGTCGTGGGCACGGGCCTGGCGGGCGCCGCCGCCGCAGCGACGCTCGGCGAGATGGGCTACCGGGTCAAGGCGTTCACGTTCCACGACTCCCCGCGGCGGGCCCACTCGATCGCGGCTCAGGGCGGGATCAACGCGGCGAAGAACTACCGCGGCGACGGTGATTCCGTGCACCGCCTCTTCTACGACACGGTCAAGGGTGGCGACTTCCGCAGCCGCGAGGCGAACGTCCACCGCCTCGCCGAGCTGTCGCTGAACATCATCGACCAGTGCGTCGCACAGGGCGTGCCGTTCGCCCGCGAGTACGGCGGGCTGCTCGACAACCGCTCGTTCGGCGGGGCGCAGGTGTCGCGCACGTTCTACGCCAGGGGCCAGACCGGCCAGCAGCTGCTGCTCGGCGCGTACCAGGCGCTCGCCCGCCAGGTCGGCCTGGGGACGGTGCAGCTCTACACCCGCGTCGAGATGGTGGACGTCGTCACTGTCGACGGGCAGTGCGCCGGCATCGTCGTGCGCGACCTCGTCACCGGTGAGGTCTCCAGCCACTCCGCGCACGCGGTGCTGCTGTGCACCGGGGGCTACGCCAACGTGTTCTTCCTCTCGACGAACGCGATGGCGTGCAACGTGACCGCCGCGTGGCGGGCGCACCGCCGTGGCGCGTGGTTCGCCAACCCCTGCTACACGCAGATCCACCCGACGTGCATCCCGCAGAGCGACGAGTTCCAGTCGAAGCTGACGTTGATGTCGGAGTCGTTGCGCAACGACGGCCGCATCTGGGTGCCGCAGAACCCGGACGACAACCGCCCCGCGGACCAGATCCCCGACGCCGAGCGCGACTACTACCTCGAGCGGCTCTACCCGAGCTTCGGCAACCTCGCGCCACGGGACATCTCGTCGCGTGCCGCGAAGCGGATGGTCGATTCCGGGCGCGGCGTCGGACCGCTGAAGAACGGCGTGTACCTCGACTTCGCCGAAGCGATCGGCCGCCTCGGGGAGCACGTCATCGAGGAGCGGTACGGGAACCTGTTCGAGATGTACGAGCGGATCACGGACGAGGATCCGTACCGCGTCCCGATGCGGATCTACCCCGCCCCGCACTACACGATGGGCGGGCTGTGGGTGGACTACGAGCTGATGACCACCGTGCCCGGCCTCTACGCGCTCGGTGAGGCGAACTTCTCCGACCACGGCGCGAACCGTCTCGGTGCGTCGGCGCTCATGCAGGGACTGGCCGACGGCTACTTCGTCGCGCCGGCGACGATCGCCAACCACCTCGCGCCACAGCTCGGCACGGCGCCGGTTCCTGCGGACCACCCCGCGTTCCAGCAGGCGGAGGCCGAGGCGCGGGGCCGCTTCGAGGGCTACCTGGCGATGCGCGGCAGCCGGTCCGTCGACGACTTCCACCGCGAGCTGGGCCGGATCGTGTGGGACTACTGCGGGATGGAGCGCAGCCGGGAGGGCCTGGAGAAGGCGCTCGGGGAGATCCCTGCGCTGTACGCCGAGTTCCGCCAGGACCTGCGTGTCCCCGGCTCCGGGGCGACGCTCAACCAGAGCCTCGAGAAAGCCGGCCGCGTCGACGACTTCTTCCAGCTGGCGATGCTCATGTGCCGCGACGCGCTGGAGCGTGAGGAGAGCTGCGGCGGCCACTTCCGCGTCGAGTACCAGACGGCCGACGGCGAGGCGCTGCGCAACGACGACCGCTTCTGCCACGCCGCGGCATGGGAGTGGACCGGTGACGCGGGCGACCCCACGCGCCATGTCGAGCCGCTCGTGTTCGAGAACGTCAAGCTGGCGACGAGGAGCTACAAGTAGCGATGGGCACGGTGCTCAACCTGACCCTGAAGGTGTGGCGCCAGGACGGACCGGACGACGCCGGCCGCTTCGAGGAGATCGACGCGCCCGGCATCAACGACGACATGTCGTTCCTGGAGATGCTCGACGTCGTCAACGAGCGGCTGACCAGCGAAGGTCGCGAGCCGATCACCTTCGACCACGACTGCCGCGAGGGCATCTGCGGGACGTGCTCGCTGATGATCGACGGCCAAGCCCACGGCCCGCAACGGGGCACGGCGACGTGCCAGCTGCACATGCGCAAGTTCGCCGACGGCGACACGATCGTCGTCGAGCCGTTCCGGGCAGCAGCGTTCCCGGTCATCCGGGACCTGATGGTCGACCGCTCGCCGCTCGATCGGATCGTCGAGGCCGGCGGCTTCATCACCGCGCCGACCGGTTCGGCGCCGGAGGCGAACCAGACACTGATCCCGAAGGTGGTGGCCGACGCGGCGATGGACGCGGCGGCGTGCATCGGCTGCGGGGCGTGCGTCGCCGCCTGCCCGAACGGCGCGGCGAACCTGTTCACCTCGGCGAAGCTGGCCCACCTCGACCTGCTGCCCCAGGGTCAGCCGGAGCGGCTGACGCGCGTCGAGGCGATGGTCGACACGATGGAGCGCTACTTCGGTTCGTGCACGAACCACGGCGAATGCGAGATCGCCTGTCCGAAGATGATCTCGATCGACTTCATCGCCTTGATGAACAAGGACTACCTGAAGGCGAAGGTGAAGAACCGCCGCTTCCTCAGCCGGACCGGGTGACGGGCGCCGTATAGCGGTTCGCGGCCACGACGTCGCCGCACTCCAAGTCGAGGTCGAGGGCCAGGTCGCCGGTCGTGTCCGGCACGACGAACTGGATCGTGCCGACGTGCACGCACTCGTCCGCGGGCATGTCGCCGCGCCATCGCCAGCGGTGCTCGCCGCCCGGCCACCACAGCGTCGCCCCGGTGACCGCGCCGTCGAGCGGCTGGCGCAGGTCGGAGATCACGTGCAGGTCGAGAGCGAGCGCCTGACCCGGCCGCACCGTCGGCGGGAGGCGGTCGGCGACGACGATCACCGGCCGGCAGGCGTCGATCACCGTGCCGTAGCCGGCCTTGGCGACGCGCGCGTGGTCGAGAACGCTCCAGCTGACCGCCGGCTGCGCATCGTTCAGCAGGAAGAAGCAGAAACCGCCCGTCGGCCGGTACTTCAACCGCCGCAGGTGCTCGATGTGATGTTTGAGGACGGTCGCCTGGTACCGCTGCGTCGCGTCCCGCCACGCCTCGAAGGTGGCGAACTCCCTCGGCGGCACGCGCTGGTCGAAGACGTGCTTCTGCAGGCCGTGGTGCCGTTGCAGGCGGCGCCAGTTCAGCTCCGGCCAGCGTTCCGGCTCGCAGAAGTCCGCTGTCGTCGGCACGGCCTGCGCGCCGAACTCGCCGACGAAGCGGACCATGCGCGGCACGGTCGCGGCGAAGCCGGGGAGGTCCCGCTCGTGGCCGTGGTACCAGCCGAAGTAGAGGTGCGCGTCCGTGCCGTCGAGCTGCGGGACGTGGGGCAGCACGCCGGAGTGTGGGATCACCGGGCGGGTCTCGTCCGCGCGTTCGAGCGCCCGCTTCAGGCGACGGTCGAGAAAGGTCCGGTTCCAGGTCGGCAGCGTCTGGCCGAACGCAAGGCGGGCCCGCACCCGGCGGGACTGCACAGGGACACCCGGCTCGACGTCGAGCGCGAACGGCTCGTTGTGCCCGCACCAGAGCGCGATCGACGGGTGGTGTCCGAGCAGGTCGACCGCTTCGCACGCCTGCGCGGCCGCCGCCCGGCCCACGGACCGGGCGTAGCCCCACTGCAGCGGCAGGTCCTGCCAGACGAGCATGCCGAGCTCATCGGCCGCGGCGTAGAGCTCGGGCCGGCCGATGTGGGCGTGGACGCGCACGAGATCGAGACCGGCCTCGGCGGCGAGCGCGATGTCGCGCCGGACGTCGTCGGGCGACGCCTCGGCGAGCGCGGCGCGGGTCGGCCCGAGGTTCGCGCCCTTCAGGAACAGCCGCTCGCCGTTGACGGACAGCTGCCAGTGGTGCATCGCCACCTGCCGGAGCCCCGTGCGACGGGCGGCGGCGTGGCTGACCTCGTGGTCGACGTTGACCGTGACGGTCAGCGTGGACAACGGCTGATCCCCGAGCGCTCGCGGCCACCACAGCCGCGGGTTGTCCACCCCGAACGTCCACTCGACGCTGTTCGTCCCGCGGGCGAGCGCCTGCTCGAGCTCCCGCTCGACGACGT
>DASZOG010000315.1:0-3351 GCA_035550895.1 Acidimicrobiales bacterium | reverse complement strand
TGCACGAGCGGATCGACTCCCTCCAGGCTGACCGTGGAGTAGTCCTCACCCTCGATCATCCCGGCCTCGGCGAGCATCGCCTTCACGGACTGGGTGATCGCGCCCTTGACGCCGATCCGCTGGCCTTCGAGCTGCGCGAGGTCCGTGATGTCCGGCTGCGCGACGAGCGCGTCGATGCCGGTCTTCCCCTCGACGGCGAGGACGACGAACTCGGCGTCGTTCCCGTCGGCGTAGCGGACGACCTCGCTGAAGGAGCCGCCGGACGCGAACTGGGCCTGGTTCGCCGCGATGAGCGGGTAGTTGTCGGTCGAGAAGCTGTTCTGCAGGTCGACGTCCAGGCACATCTCGTCGAAGTAGCCCTTCTCGTCGGCGATGACGACCTCGACGATCGATGCCGTGGCGGCGAAGTCGAAGCCGGACAGGTACGTGATCGTGCCTGCGGCGCGGTTCGCCGCGCATCGCTCGGGCGAGATGCCGTCGGCGGTGACGGCGCCGGTCGTGGTGACTGCGCTGGTCGCCGGCGGATCGGCCGACGTGTCATCGTCGCCCCCGCACGCAGCGAGGATCGACAGGGGAACGGCGAGCACCAGGGCTCGGCGGGCGCGGGACATCTGGCACCTCCACGGCGTCGGTTGTGATGCCAGAGCTCAGGCAGGCCGTCCGTCCGTGCCAGGGAGGTGGCGGGCGGCCCTCTCGTGCCGAGCAGGGGTCACGGTAGTGGCGGGTCCGGTGCCGCAACAACCGCTAGGCGCGTTGGGAGGCGTGCCAGTGCAGCAGCCGGCGTTCGGCGATGTCGAGGAGTCCGACCAGCACGCCGCCGAGCACCGCCGTGGCGAGGATCGCCGCCCAGACCTGCTCGAACGCGCTGAGGGCGAACGCCCGGCGGATCAGCTGGCCGAGCCCCCGGTCGACGAGCGCGAACTGCTCGGCGAGCACGGCGCCGATCAAGGCGAGGCCGACACACGTCCGCGTCGCGGCGACGAGGAAGGGCAGGGACGACGGGAGACGGACGCGGTGGAACTGCTCCCACGTGGACGCGTTGACCGAGGCGAGCACCTCCAGCGCGGCAGGATCGGCGGCGCGCAAGCCGGCGACGACGTTGAACAACAACGGCACGAGGCAGATCAGCGACGTGAGCAGCACGATCGGGCGCATCCCGGCTCCCAGCCAGAGCACGACCGAGGGGGCGTAGGCGATGATCGGCGTCACCTGGACGAGCACGGCGACGGGTCCCGTGGCGTGCTCGATGAACCGCACGCGTGCCATCAACGCGCCCCACGCGAGCGCGACGGCGAGCGCGAGCAGGTAGCCGAGCAGCGCCTCGAGCGCCGTGACCCACGTCTGCTCCCAGTAGAAGCCCGGCCGCTCGAGCAGCTCGCCGACGATCGTCGACGGGGGCAGGAGCACGTAGCGCTTCACGTCGAAGACGCGGACGATGGATTCCCACAGCGCGACGAACACGGTGAGCCCGATGACCCCGGCGAAGAGCGGACTGGAAACGAGTGCGCTGCGCGCCGAGGGTGCGGGCTCCTCGCTCACATCACCTCCGCGTGCAACGCGTGGCGCAGCGCCGTCGCCAGCGCGAAGAACTCGGGCGACTCCTCCTGCGCCGCATGGCGGGGGCGGGGGAGTGCGATCTCCTCGATGTGGGCAACGCGGCCCGGCCGGCCGGTCATCACGACGACCCGGTCGGAGAGCATGACGGCCTCGGCGATGGAGTGGGTGACGAACAGGACCGTCGCCTGGTGGTGCTCCCACAGCCGGAGCAGCAGGTAGCGCATCTGGGAGCGGGTGATCTCGTCGAGCGCGGCGAACGGCTCGTCCATCACCAGCAGCGGAGCGCCCAGGGCGAAGGCGCGGACCAGGGCGACGCGTTGCTGCATGCCGCCGGACAGCTCGTGCGGATAGGCGTCGAGGAACTCCCCGAGCCCGACCTCCTCCAGCAGGCCGATGGCGTCCGTGGCGGGCCCGCCGGAGCCGGCGCGGTTGACCTGCGTCAGCAGGAGCGCGTTCTGGCGGACGGTCCGCCACGGCAGCAGGGCGGGTGTCTGCGGCACGAGCGCGAACTGCTTCGCCCGCCGCAGCGCCGAGGGCGCCCGGCCACCCACGCGGATCTCGCCCCGATCCGGCTCGAGCAACCCGATGACGAGCCGGAGCAGTGTCGATTTCCCGCACCCGCTCGGTCCGAGGAGGCTGAGGAACTCGCCCGTGTGCACGTCGACGCTGATCCCGTCGAGCGCGGCCACAGGTCCACGCCGAGTGGCGAACGACTTGCCGACGTCGGAGATCGCGATCACGACGACGGCGCGGCGCGGAGCACGGCGGGGGACGATACCGGGCGTGCTGCCGGCCGGCCGGTGCGGGTGGCGCTGCCAGCAGGTATCCTGCCCAGGTCCGTCGTGGCTCCGGCTGCGGCGCGATGCACCTCCGATTCCCGGGCGGTGCGCGCCTCCGAGGCGAAGGAAGGCCCCTTCATGGCACTGCCTGCGAAGCAGGACACCATCGCGACGCACAAGCTGCACGACACCGACACGGGTTCACCCGAGGTCCAGATCGCGCTGCTGACGGAGCGGATCAACCACCTGACGGA
Organism: Acidimicrobiales bacterium; assembly: GCA_035550895.1. Classification (GTDB taxonomy): domain Bacteria; phylum Actinomycetota; class Acidimicrobiia; order Acidimicrobiales; family Ilumatobacteraceae; genus DASZOG01. The sequence goes on along the minus strand of DASZOG010000315.1, from coordinate 761 downwards.
GCACCTGAAGGTCCACAAGAAGGACCATCACAGCCGTCGTGGTCTGCTGATGCTGGTCGGCCGGCGACGTCGCCTGCTCGACTACCTGAAGGACATCGACATCGAGCGGTACCGGGCGCTGATCGCCAAGCTCGGCATCCGCCGCTGACGAACCCCAGATCCACGAACGGGCGGCCCACGGGCCGCCCGTCCCACAACCAGATGAGAATCACTGTGAACGACCGGTCGGTCCTAGTCGCCGATTCCCGAGGCCGGGCAGGCGCCGCCGAGGCGCCCGACCCGATCGGGGGGTCGCCGACTGGGAGCCGGCCCCGTTCCGAGACAGCCCCGGCTCGATGCCGGAGGCTGGAAAGGAGCCCTTGTGGCTGATACCACCCAGGCCGGCGCCCCGCCGGCGTCGCCCATCCAGGTCGAAGCGCCGGTCTCCGGCACGGACAAGACGCTCAGCTTCGAGAACGGCAAGTTCGCCCTGCAGTCGCAGGGTGCCGTCGTCGCCTCGATCGGCGAGACGACCGTGCTCGCCACGGCGAACGCCGCGAAGCACGTGCGTGAGGGCATCGACTTCTTCCCGCTCACCGTCGACGTCGAGGAGCGGGCCTACGCCGCCGGCAAGATCCCCGGCTCGTTCTTCCGCCGCGAGGGCCGGCCCACCGACCTCGCCATCCTCACCTGCCGCCTCACCGACCGGCCGCTGCGGCCGAGCTTCGCCGAGGGCTACCGCAACGAGACCCAGATCGTGTCCACGATCATGGGCGCCGACG
>DASZOG010000314.1:0-3223 GCA_035550895.1 Acidimicrobiales bacterium | reverse complement strand
GGGTCGGCGGCCGGTCCTCGACGGCTGCGAGTTCCGCGAGGCACTGCAGGCCGTGCGGGTGACCGGTGGCGTCGCTGGCAACGTCGTCCCGGACAGCGCGTCACTCGTCGTCAACCACCGGTTCGCCCCGGACCGAACCGCGGAGGAGGCCGAGGCGCACGTACGCGAGGTCGTCGCGTCGTCGCTCGAGCCTGACGACGCGTTCGACGTCGTGGACTGCGCCCCGGGTGCAGCGCCCGCGCTCGATCACCCTTTCCTCGCCGCGTTGATCGATCGCCACGAGCTGGCGGTGCGGGCGAAGCTCGGCTGGACCGACGTCGCCCGTTTCGCGGCGCACGGCATACCTGCGGCCAACTTCGGTCCCGGCGATGCGACGCTCGCCCATACACGCGAGGAGCGGGTGGGGCGGGAGCCGCTCGAGCGGACCTACCGCGCGCTCGCCGACGTCCTCACGACCGGTCCGTGACGCCGCGGCCGGCGGGCATGCTCACAGCCGACGCAGGACGCTGACCACCTTGCCGAAGATCTGTACCTGGTCGGCGGGGAAGCGCATCGGCTCCAGGTCCCGGTTCGCCGGGAGAAGGGCGACGCTCGTGCCCTTGCGCTGGAACGTCTTCACGGTCGCCTCCTCGCCTGGGATGCCGGCGACGACGATCTCGCCGTTGCGGACATCGTCGCGCTTGGAGGCGACGACGTAGTCGCCGTCGAGGATGCCTGCGTCGATCATCGAGTCGCCACGCACGCGGAGCATGAACAGTTCGCCCTCGCCGACGAAGTCAGCAGGCATCGGCAGGATCTCCTCCACGTTCTCCTGCGCGAGCACGTTCACACCGGCCGCGACGTCACCGATGAGCGGCACGTGACGCACGGGGCGGCGTTCCATGGCGGCGCCGGTGGAGGACTCGTAGCGCACTTCGATGGCGCGGGGCTTGGTCGGGTCACGCCGCAGATAGCCGAGGCGTTGAAGGGTGGAGAGGTGGTTGTGCACGGTGGAGGGGGAGGTGAGCCCGACCGCCTCGCCGATCTCGCGCACTGAGGGCGGGTAGCCCCGGTCGCGCATGGACTGTTCGATGACGTCGAGGATCTCTCGCTGGCGGGAGGTGAGCGCAGGCATGACCGGCAGCGTACTGGTGTTCGGCGCGCCACGTCAAACATCTGTTCCGGGAACGAAAGTTCGACTTCGGCCTTGACAACGAACGGGCGTTCGTGGTTGGGTGGCTACGAACACATGTTCATGTCCATGAGGAGCGCTCGAGATGGCAGCCGTCACCATCCCGGTCCAGCCGCCGCTGGCCTACGTGGTCAACGCACCCACGGCCGCCACGTTTCGCCGGCGGCGGCTGACGGCGCTCCTCGCCATCGCCCTGATCGTGCTCGCGATCGCGGTGGTGGCCACGCGGGCCGCGGCGGCGTTCGGGGCTCCTCCTGCCTCCCGCCTCGAGCGTCGCCCGGACCCGCCGGCGAGCGTGATCGCCCAACCGGGCGACACGTTCTGGTCGATCGCCCGTGACCTCCAGCCCGAGGGTGACGTGCGCCCGCTCGTCGACCGGCTCGTGCGGGCCAACGGCGGCGCGACGTTGCACGTCGGCGAGCGCGTGGTCGTGCCGTGAGACACCGGCGCGTCAGGCGCGCAGGTAGCGGCAGTAGAGGTAGCCGTCCTCCTCCAACACGTGCGCGAGCTCGAGGCGGGTCGCGTGCTCCGGGCCCCGGACGATGCGCGAGCTCCCGCCGCCGGCCAGCACCGGCGCGAACGTCACGCACAGCTCGTCCACGAGATCCGCCGCCAGGAGCGCCCCGTTCAGCGAAGGCCCGCCCTCGGCGAGGACCACGTCACCTTCGAGCAGCGGCAGCGCCGTGGAGAGGTCGACCGTACCGTTACCGGCGCGCACGCTGTGCACCGGAACGTCGGGCCCGTCCTCCGGGAGGACGAGGAACCCGGCACCGCTCGTGAACAGGGCTGAGCTCAGATCCAGGTCCCCGCGGCGGCTGACCACGGCCACGTGCTGACCGGCGGCGCGGGGCGGGCCGTAGTGCTCGGCGCGCACGGTCTCGGCACCGACGAGGATCACGTCGGCCAGGCTGCGCATGACGGCGAAGACCGCCCGGTCGCCGGCGTTGCCCAGGCTCCCGGAGCGACCGTCGAGAGCCGACGCGCCGTCGAGGCTGGAAATCATGTTCACCACGACCCAGGGGCGCCCGTCGTGCCGCTGGCGGCGACCGTCGGCGTAAGCCTGGGCCAGATCGAGATCGGCGCGGGCGTCCGGGGTGAGCATCTGCACGCGGCCGATCCTCGCGCCGTCGTGGCGACGTACGCAGGTCCTTCACGCTGCGTGGTCGGCAGGTGCTGGTCGTCCACAGAATCTGAGGGTCATCCACCACGAAATCCACATGTTGTCCCTCTTCCTTTCCACAGCCCAGGCTCCGTATCGTCACCGTCCGTAGCAGCCGCGGCAGGGAACATGGGCGGACGAACGGACTCCTCGCTGGGTGGAGGGCCCATCCGAAGGGGACGGGGGGCGCGGCCCTCGAACCTGCCCCTCCCTGTCGCGGCAGAATCGCCTCTCTGCAGGCGCTTCGCATCCGGGAACAGTGTCCGCCGCAGAAGCGTTGACACTGGCGTAACTACAGTGCTGTAATGCGCCAACCGGGAGCGGGGAGGGAACACGGGGGTTCTCTCGCCAACTTCTCCTACAGAGATCTCGGGGCCCAGGGCGAAGCCCTGGGCCGTTCGATCCCAGGGCCTGGTACGCCAGGCAGGCCGGGTCGCAGCGGAGCACGACGAGCGAACGGAGCAGCGGATGTCCCTGGCACCAGAGCGGATCGGCATCGGCATCACGCGGCACTTCACGACGGCGGGCACCCACCCCTACGACGAGCTGGTGTGGGAACTGCGCGACGCACGCATCACGAACTGGCAGGACGGTTCGGTCGCCTTCGAGCAGCGCGACGTCGAGTTCCCGGCGTCGTGGTCGCTGAACGCGACCAACATCGTCGCCCAGAAGTACTTCCGCGGCACGCTGGGGACACCGGAGCGCGAGCAGTCGCTGCGCCAGGTGATCGACCGCGTCGTCGACACGATCGCGGAGTGGGGCGTGCGCGACGGCTACTTCGTCGACGACGAAGAGGCGGCCGCGTTCCGCGACGAGCTCAAGTACGTGCTCGTGCACCAGCGCGCCGCCTTCAACTCGCCGGTGTGGTTCAACATCGGCGTGAAGGGCGTGCC
>DASZOG010000313.1:0-17722 GCA_035550895.1 Acidimicrobiales bacterium | reverse complement strand
GGAACCATTCGGCGCCACGGGCGAGGATGTGCGCGACGTTGGACAACGTCTCGACGTTGTTCACGACGGTCGGGTTCGACTCGTGCACGCCGGTGTGGCCCGGCTCGGCGTCCGTCGCCTCCCACCCGGTCTGCGGGGCGGTGGCGTACAGGCCGTGCTCGAACGGCGGGAACAGGCGGGGGAGCGGGGCCTTGCCCTCGATCACCTCGAGCAGCGCCTTCTCCTCGCCGTAGAGGTACTCGTCCGGGCCGCGGACGATCGTCACCTGGCAGTCGCGGCAGACGCCCGACCGCTGCATCTCCTCGACCGCGCGGGTCACCGCGGCCAGTTCGGGGAAGAAGCTCGCCTTCAGCGCGATGAACGCCTCGACCGCGCCGATCGCGTACGCGGCGATGATCACGCCCTCGACGAGCTGGTACGGGTTCGCCCGCATCAGCGCACGGTCCTTGAACGTGCCGGGCTCGCCCTCGGCGCCGTTGCAGACGAGGTAGCGGTCCGTCCCCGGTTGCGCGGCGACGGTCGCCCACTTCCGCCCGGTGGGGAAGCCGCCCCCACCACGACCACGCAGACCCGAACGAGTCACCTCGGCGATCGTTGCCTGCGGCCCGATGTCGACCGCCCGGGCCAGGCCTGCACCTCCGCCGAGCGCCAGGTACTCGTCGAAGGAGGCCAGCGGCCGCTCGGGGAGGAGGTAGGACGCCACCGGTGCAGTCTGCCCGTCGTGGAGAGCCCCCGCCCGCTCGAGTGTCAACTTGACATAACGCACATTATGGGCGGCCTTCGGCGCCCATGATGTGACCGCCGGCTCCAGCTTGCGGCGGACGTCACGGCGCTGACGCGTCCCCGTTCCAGCTTGCGGCGACCGTCATGGCCGCCCTGCATCTCGTCACCGGCTTGCGCCGGCCGTCAGGGCGCCCCACGGGACCACGCTTCACTCGGCTACGGCGCGGGCGTGTTGGAGGAGCCAATCGAGGCTTGTGCGGATGGTCTCCGGGGAGTCGTCTTCGGCCACGTCGCGGTCTACGTCTTCCATGGCGCACCGGAGCATGTAGATGCGGTCCTGGAGCTCGGCGAGCTCGGTGCGGCGGAGGACGATCTCTGTTTCGCCCAGGCCGAGCTCTCGGGCTCGGCGGCGGGACTCGTACGCCCGTTGGCGGCAGGAGCGGCGGCAGAACTCGCGCGGCCGGCCGCGACCCTCTCGCGCGGCGACCTGTCGGCCGCACCAGGCACACCTGGCCTTTTCCGTCACTGTGACGATATTAGGCGAGTAGGCCGCCGTGGCTGGTGAACCCGCGCGGTCAGGGTTCGACGAGTGCTGCGTGCGTCTGCCATTCGTCCTCCAGCCGGTCGAGGCGGTCGGTCGCGGAGCGGCGGAGGCGGTCGGCCACTCCGGCGACGAGCGCGTTGAGCAACGCCAAGGTGCCTACGTGGCTGTCGAACGGGCCCTCGCTGTCCGCGCTGACCCAGAAGGTCGCGTCGGCCATGTCGGCCAGCGGGGAGAGGGCGCTGTCGGTGAGCGCCACCATCCGCACTCCCCTGGCGCGCAGCTTTGTCGCGGTCGTGACCACCCACCGGTCGTAGCGACGGAGGTCGATGGCCAGGCACGTGTCGCCGGCGTCGGCGGCGGCGATCTGGCGGAGCACGCCGACCTCGTTGCCCTGGACGAGATGGACCTCGTCACGGAGCATGCTCAGCTCGAGCGCGACGTGGTGGGCGAGACCCGACGACGCGTCGCCGGAGAGGACGTACACCCGCTTCCCCCGAGCCGACAGCGCGGTGACCGCACGGGTGAACACGGTCCTCTCGGCACCGTCCAGCGTGCGCTGCACGTTCTGCAGTTCTCGTTCCATCACCCGCCCGACGACGTCGCCCCGTCGCGGCGCCCGGATGCGTTCCGCCGCCGGCCGCAGGCGTTGGGCCAGCTCGTCCTGCACGGCCTCTTGCAGCGCGCTGAAGCCGTCGTAGCCGAGCTTCGCTGCCAGCCGGAGCACGGTCGCTCCCCCGGCGTGCGCGTCCCGCGCCAGCTCGGCGACGGTCCCGAACGCGACGCGCTCCGGTTGCTGCAGCACCGCGTCTGCAACACGTCGCTCGGCCGGCGTCAACGACAGCCGGACATCGGTGACCCGCTGCTCGATCTCCCCCATCGGTCCTCCCCGTCGGACACCGGCACGCTAGGCCAGGCCGCGACGCGCTGGAACAGACGTTCCGAAGCCCGCGCCGCCGCGGACGATGGAACATGCGTTCCAGGGCGGGAGGCGCATACGACTCGCGCGCCCTGCGGTTGGCAGACTCGGCCGAATGAACGTCGCCGATCCGAACATCGCCGATCGACGCCCGGCGCTGGAGCTGCCGCCGGCGCCCGAGCGCTCCTTCGCCAGCGACAACTCCGCGGGCGTTCATCCTGCCGTGCTGGAGGCGCTCGCCGCCGCCAACCACGGCCACGCGCTCGCCTACGGCGACGACGATCTGACCCGCGCCGTCGAGGGACGATTCCGGGACCTGTTCGGCACCGACGTGGACGTGTTCCTCGTGTGGGGCGGCACCGGGGCGAACGTCCTCTCCCTGGCGACGATGCTCGGTCCGGCGCAGGCCGTGGTCGCCAGCGACTGCTCGCACATCGCCGTGGACGAGACCGGCGCGCCGGAGCGGATCCTCGGGGCGAAGATCATCGAGCTCGACGCACCGGACGGGCGCCTGCAGCCGGACCAGATCGATGACCTGGCGCACCTCTTGGGAGTCGAGCACCACGCGCAGCCGGGAGTCGTGTCGATCACCCAGTCGACCGAGCTCGGCACGCTCTACTCCCCCGCCGATGTGGCCGCCCTGGCCGAGACCGCCCACCGCCACGGGATGGCCCTGCACGTCGATGGGGCCAGGATCGCCAACGCTGCCGCGGCGCTCGGCGGCGACCTGCGCGCGTGCACGGTCGACGCCGGCGTCGACGTGATCTCCTTCGGCGGCACGAAGAACGGGATGATGTACGGCGAGGCGGTCGTCTACCTGACCCGCGAGTACGCCCGCGCGGCGCGCTACGTGCGCAAGCAGGTGACCCAGCTGCCGTCGAAGATGCGCTACGTCGCGGCCCAGTTCCTCGCCCTGTTCGAGGACGGCCGCTGGCTCGAGCTGGCCAGCCACGCGAATGCCACCTCCCTCGACCTCTACGAGAGGGTGAATGATCTCCCGGCGGTCGATCTCGACGGCCCCCCGATCGTGAACAGCCTCTTCCCGCGGCTCCCGAGGGACGTGGCCAGGCGGTTGCAGGCGTGGTGCCCGTTCTACGACTGGGACGTCGGCACTGGTCAGGTGCGGTGGATGACCGCGTGGGACACCACCTCAGACGACGTCGAGCGCTTCGCAGCCGGGGTGCGCGCCGCCTGCGCGCCCGGCTGACGGCGCCGCGCCGACGGCGTCACCGGCCGCGGGCACCCGCCCGGTACGGTGCGACCGGTGGGGACCGTGTGCGTGGTCGGCAGCGCCAACATCGATCTCGTCGCCCGGGTCGACCGTCATCCCCGGCCCGGCGAGACGGTGCTGGCGACGGACTTCCAGACCCACGCCGGTGGCAAGGGCCGGAACCAGGCCGTGGCGGCAGCGCGGGCCGGAGCCGCGGTCACGTTCGTCGGCTGCGTCGGTGACGACCCGGAGGGCGCCGAACTGCGCGCCTCGCTCACCGCGGAGGGCGTCCACGTCGATGGCCTCTCCACCGTCAGCGCGCCGACGGGGAGAGCGTTCATCTCCGTCGCCTCCGAAGGGGACAACGCGATCGTCGTCGTCAGCGGGGCGAACGGTTCTGTCTCGGCGCCGTCCGTGCAGGCCGCGCGCGCCGAGCTGTCCCGCGCCCCGGTCGTCCTCGCCCAGCTCGAGGTCGCCGACACGGCTGTGGCGGCGGCGTTCACGTTCGCCCGTGCCGACGGCTCGACCACGATCCTCAACGCCGCACCGGCACGCCAGGTGCCGACCCTCCTCGCGCTGACCGATGTGCTCGTCGTCAACGAGCACGAGGCGGGCGTCCTCGCGGGTACGGAGGTGGCGGACGCCGAGGCTGCGGAGGCCGCCGCGCAGGCGATCCTCGCGACGGGCCCGACGACGGTCGTCGTCACGCTCGGCGCCGCAGGGGCGATCGCGCTGCGCCGCGGTGGGACGGTGCGCCAGGCGGCGTACCCCGCGGAGGCGGTGGACACGACCGGCGCCGGCGATGCCGCGTGCGGCGCCTTGGCCGCGGCGCTGGCGGGCGGGATGGGCATCGACGCCGCGCTCGCCAGGGCGTGCGCCGCCGGCGCGCTGGCGGTCAGTCAGCTCGGCGCCAGCCCGCCAGCGCTGACCGGGGCAGCGATCGACCGTCTCGTCAGCGGCGGAGCGTGAGCGCCGCCCATCCCTCCAACGTGCGCGTGTCGACGACCCGCAACGGGGCGAGCGCGTCGAGCACGTGCTCGTACCTGTCGCGCAGCACTCCGCTGACGACGAGCGCGCCGTCGTCGGCGAGCACGCGGCGCAGGTCCGGCGCCAGCTCGACGAGCGCCGGCGCGAGGATGTTCGCCACGACGACGTCGTAGGGTCCGTCGACGTCCGCGAGCGCCGCCGTGCTCGCCCGCACGCGCTCGCTGACGCCGTTCTCCGCAGCGTTGGCCGTCGTCGCCGTGACCGCGGCAGCCGTGATGTCGATCGCGTCGACGTGGCGCGCGCCGAGCACCGCGGCGGCGACGCCGAGCACGCCGCTTCCACACCCGACGTCGAGAACGGACACGCCCGAAGCGAGCGGTCGCAGGCTGCGCAGGGCGAGCACGGTGCTCGGGTGGTCTCCGAGCCCGAACGTCGAGCCGGGTTCGATGCGCACGACGACCGCCTCCGGCGGCGCGTCGAACTCGACCCACGCCGGGCAGACGACGAAGTCGGCGTGGATCCAGCTCGGGTGCGCATGCTCCCGCCACCGCTGAGCGTCCTGCGGGTCGACCTCCACCATCCGCCAGTGCCAGCGGGCCGGGAACCCCTCTGCGGCAGCGGCGACGGCCTCCGCGTCGCCGCCGACGGAGGTCCACAGCTCGACCATGCCGACGAGCGACGAGTCGCGCTCCTCCACCGCGAGGACACCGAGTGACCACAGCGCGTCGGCGGCCAGCTCGGCGTCGGGCACAGGGACCGTGAGCACGACTGCCAGCTCGGGCACCGGCTGACCGTAGCGAACCGCTCCTGTGCCCGATGTGCCCGGCCCGGCGAGTGCAGGCCGGACGGTGGCCCCGCTACCGTGGTCGGCCGATGCCGACGCGCCTCGACGTGGAGCTCACCAGCGCGCGCCCCGACGGGACGTGGACCTGGCGCGCCGCTGGCGCGCGACAGCCGAAGGGCGTCGTCGGCCAGGACGTCCTGCCCGACGGGGCGAAGATCGGGGACGTGCTCAAGGTCGAGGCGAACATCGGGCTCGACGGCATCGAGATCCTCACCGTCGTGCCGGAGCGCACGACGCGCAAGGAACCGGAGCTGCTCGAGGTGCTCGGCCCCGAGCGCGACGTGCAGCCGATCACGACGAACCTGGCGCGGCGCGAGAGCCGCGGTCGCGAGCGGCGCCACGATCGCCCGGACGGTGAGCGCCGTGAGCGCCGTGCTCGCCCTCGAGGTGACGACGACGGCCGCCCGCCGCGGCGCACCACGGGGGAGCGCCAGGATCGGGCTGCCCGGGCGCCACGCGGCGCGGCGGACGAGCGCGACGAGCGCCGCCCGCGGCGCGAGCGTTCGGCGCGGCCGTCGTTCACGCCACCGCCGGAGCTGCCGCAACGCCCGAAGCCGAAGCGGCTCAAGCCCGGCCGCGCCCACCGCAAGGAGCTCTTGGCTGCGCTCCCTGAAGAGCATCGGCCGGTGGCCGACCAGTTGCTGCGTGGCGGCCTGCCCGCGGTGCGCCAGGCGCTGCGCGAGCAGAACGACGCGCTGCGGGCCGAAGGCAAGCCGGAGATCACGGCCTCCGGGATCGAGTCCCTCGCGCAGGACCTCCTGCCGCGCGTCCGCATCGCCGACTGGCTCGACCGGGCCGACGCAGCCAAGGCGGTACTCGGCGAGCTCGACCTGCGCGACCTGCGTTCCGTGGTCACCGCCGGTGCCGATCCGGTCATCGAGCGCGATGAAGACGCGCGGCCCCTGGCGGAGGAGCTGCGTTCCGGGCTCGAGCGCCGCCAGGACGAGGAGCACGCCCTGTGGCTCGCGGACATCACCGCCGCGCTCGACGTCGGGCGCGTCGTCCGCGCGCTGCGGCTGTCGTCCCGCCCCCCGAAGGCCGGCGTGCCGTTCCCGCCCGATCTGGGCAACCGGTTGTCGTCGATGACGACCGAGGCACTCACGGCCGACGCACCCGCCGACCGCTGGGCAGCCGTGGTGGAAGCGCTGGCGCTGTCCCCCGTGCACGCCACCGTCGTGCCCGCGGCGCCGCCGGCGGAGATCAGCGACACGCTGCGCAGCGTCGTCGCCGGCGCCGCCGGAGCCGTCCCGGAGATCGCCAAGCTGCTCGGCGTCGAGGCGCTCCCCCGCGACGCCCGGGCGCGGCGGACCCCGCGCCCGCCCCGCCGCCCGGACAAGCGCAGCGCGTCAGCCATGGCGCGCGTCCCTCCCCCACCGCAGGCGGCGACGGCACCTGCCGGCACACCCAGCGCACCCGACTCGACCGCGGGCGACGCCGAAGCCTGACACCCGCGCCGGAGTTCTCACCCGCGCGGGATGACGACGGAGTGCCGGCCAGCGCGACCGCGGAACTGCCCGGTCTCGACGTCCTCCTCCCACTCGGCGCCACAGCCCCGGCAGTGGCACGTGTCCTCGCGCACGGCGGCGAGGTAGAGGCGCTCGACGTCGTAGTTGCCGCAGTAGGGGCAGCCGAGATGTCTGGATCGATCGCTCACGCCACCCCCGTCCGGTCATGGCTCGGGGCGCAGCGTACCGGCGTCCTGTCACGCGTCGAGCTCGCCTGCGTACGCTCGGCGCATGGTCGACTACGAGGTCCACGGTCGCGTCGCGGTGCTCACGCTGAACCGGCCGGAAGCACGCAACGCGATCAACCGCCAGGTGGCGACGGAGATGGAGGCGGCGCTCGACCGTCTCGAATCCGACCCGGACGTGTGGGTCGCGGTGCTGCAGGCGAACACGGCCGGTCAGGCCGCGCCGGTGTTCTCCAGTGGCCAGGACCTGAAGCAGATCGGCACGCCCGAAGGCAACTCGTTGACCGAGCGCGGCGGCTTCGGCGGCCTCGCGTATCGCGACCGCACGAAGCCGCTCATCGCCGCCGTCGACGGGTTGGCCACCGCCGGCGGGTGCGAGCTCGTGCTCGCCTGCGACCTCGTCGTCGCGACGACGCGTTCGGCGTTCGGCCTCGCCGAGGTCAAGCGGAACCTCGTCGCCGGCGCCGGTGGGCTGTTCCGCCTGCCGCAGGCGATCGGCAAGTCTGCGGCGATGCTGGCGATCCTCACCGGCGAGCCGATCCCTGCCGAGCGGGCGTACGCGCTCGGCCTGGTGGCCGAGCTGGTGGGACCGGGCACAGCAGAGCAGGCAGCGCTGTCGCTGGCCGAGCGGATCTGCGAGAACGCTCCAGTCGCCGTGTGGGCCAGCCGGCGCGTCGTCGCCAACGCGCACGACGGCACCGAGGCCGAGCTGCGGAAGATGACGGACGAGGCCACGGCGTCGATCCTGCAGTCTGAAGACCTCCAGGAGGGTCTGGCCGCGTTCCGCGAGAAGCGCCCGCCGGTGTGGACGGGACGCTGAACGCCCAGCGCGCCGAGCTCAGAGGACGCCGTGCTCGCGGAGGAAGGCGAGCAACCCGGGCACGAGCTCGCCCGACGCGTCGAGGCGCGCCAGCTCCTCGAAGGTCACCCACGCCGCCGCGAAGGCGTCGTCACCGGCGACAGCCCGCTGCCCAGGAACGACGCTGACCAGGTAGTCGAGGATCACGAAGTGGTACTCGCGACCGATGCGCTCGGCTACGCCCAGGAGCTGCCCGCACTCCCCCGCGACGGCCGTCTCCTCGGCCAGCTCCCGTTGGACGGCCGCGGGCAGCGTCTCCCCCGGCTCGACGCGGCCGCCGGGAACGGACCACAAGCCCTGGCCCGCGCCTCGACCGCGGCGCACCAGCAGGATCTTGCCGTCGTCGACGGCCACCGCCCCGACACACACCTCCGGGCGCGGACTCACGGCTCCTGATCGTCAGCGTCCAGTGCGCGGTGCACGATCAACTGGCGAGTCTTCAGGCCGAAACGCTCGAAGAAGTTCTTCGACTCGCGCATCCCCGGCAGCGCGAGGCTGTCGATCGCCCGGCATCCGTGCTGCCGACACCAAGCGAGGACGAGCTCCATCACCGCCTCGCCGACCCCGACGCCTCGCGCGACGGGATCGACGTACACGTCCGACATGCGCGCCAGGCGCGTCCCGTCCCGCAGCAGTTCGAGCTCGACGACGGCGTAGCCGACGACGGCGTCGTCGAAGGTCCCGACGGCGACGAGCGCGTCCTCGGTGTCGATCAGCTGCGCCAGCGTGCCGTCCTGCGGCTCCGGCCGGGCGTCCCGGATCGCCCACATCGGCCCGCCGCGCTCACCGAGGAGCTCTGCCCGTGCGGCGCGGGCGAGGTCCACCACCCGCGCGACGTCCGTCGCTCCGGCCGGGCGACCCGACGGACCGTTCCCGGTCATCTGACCGACAGGAGTTGCGTCACGCGGTGGAGGATCGTTCGCCGTCCCCGGTGGGCGCGCTCGTACGCCTCGATCTGTCGCAGCTCGGGCTCGGCGAGACCGTCGAGGCGGGCGACGATCTGCGACGCGGCCAGCGCGTCGTACCCGTCGATCGCCAGCAGCGCCTCGTCGATGCTCCGGGACGGGTCCAGCTCGTCGACGATCCGGACCGGGATCTCGTCGCCCGTGGTCATGCTGGGGCCCCTGGGCGGAGGAGCGCCGGCGGTGACCCCGCCGTGACGGGCGGCGTTCGGCGCAGGGGCGCGGCGCGTTGGCGCGGGGACCACGGCCTGCCGCCCGACTTGCGCGGCGAACCGGCCGACGCCGCGCAGGACGTCGAGCTGCGCGTCGACGTGCTCGCGCCCGCGGGCCGCCAACTCCGGGACGAGCCGGCGCGCCTCGAGTGCGAACCCGAGCGGACCGAAGACCGCGACGTCGAGCACGCGATCGACGAAGCTGCGCCTGGCGCGCATCAGTGGGTGAAGATCGGGCAGTTGTCGTCGTCGCCGATCGGGCACGCCGGGGCACTCCGGCGCACGAGCAGGAAGCACGCCGGGCACTGGACCTCGTCGCTCCGGCGCGGCGTGAGGCGCTCGGAAGGATCGACGCGCTCATCGACCTCGACCTCCTCCTCGTCCTCTTCGGGGGCCTCCTCGGCCGCGACGAGGCGATCCTTCAGGATCGTGTCGAGATCCGCCTCGACGTCGTCCGGGTCGACGAGATCCTCGTCGTCGTCCTCCTCCTCGGCGGGCGCGGCGCGGCGCGGCGCGGCTTCGCCCCCCTCCTCCTCCTCCTCCTCGCCTTCCTCCTCCTCGCCTTCCTCGTCCTCGTCGACATCCTCGGCGAGCGCGTCGTCCAGCGGCTCGAAGTCATCGTCCGCGTCGATCTCGTCGGGGTCGATGTCTTCGATGTCATCCGGCTCGATCTCATCGGGGTCGATGTCATCCGGCTCCGCCTCTTCCTCCGCGTCCTCCTCATCGGGTCCGTCGTCGCGGATGTCGTCGTCAGCCATGCAGGATTCCTCACGTCGCCGAGCGCCTGGGGGCGTGCGCGCGGGGCGGGATCATACGGCCCGTGCGCGCGGGGCCCGGGGGACCGACCTATGACCTCGGTCACATGGACGGCGTGGAGCCGGCCGAGCGGCTCAGAGGTCCGCGAACCACGTCCGTCGGTCCATCACGACGTCGGCGTAGTAGTCGCCGCCGACGTCGATCCCGTTGCGCAGCACGTCGCCGATCCCCTGGAAGTACGCCGCCAGCGCGAGCCGCGGCCGATCCCCGGCGGACGACGCGGTGCGGTCGAGGAGGAACCGCAGCAACCGGGCGGACATCCGTACGTTGTCGACCGGCTCCCCTTCGTCGAGGTCGGGCTCACCCATCAGCTCCCGCAACCAGCTCGCGGTGTCCGGCAGCAGCTGTCCGATGCCGACTGCTCCGCTGCGCGAGACGCGGTCGGCGCGCCAGCGGGACTCGGTGAACGTCAGGGCCATCAGCAGGTCGGTCGGCACCGTGAACTCCTCTGCCGCGGCGCGGAACACCGGCACGAGGTGGAGGAGGGACTCGATCTCCTGCGCCTCGTCCGGAACGGCGGCGGCCGGCGGGTTCGCCGGCGCGGCGCTCGGTCCGCTCGCCGCGGCTGCGCAGCGGTGGTCGACCTCGAGGCGGGTGCCGACGTGGATCAGGTTCGGGTCGGACACGCCGTTCCGGGCGACGAGGTCGCGTACCGATGTGCAGTACCGCGCGGCGATCGCCGTCAGGTTCTCCCCGGTGCCGACGGTGTGCTCGGTCGCCCCGGCGGGGACGGCGACGGCGAACGCGAGCAGGCCGGCGGACACGCCGAGGAGCACCGGGATCGCACTGCGGGGCGCAGGACGAGGGAGCGATCGGCGGGCGAGACGAGCGAACGGCATGAGGGCCTCCGGATCCGCCCGCACCGCTCGGCCTCACCATAAACCACAGCCTGATGGTCGTCCAGCCGTCAGGCTCACTCTCGAGGTGAAGTTGAAGGTCAGAGTGTCTGTGTTCGGCGGCGCTCGGCGAGTCGCTCGGCCTCGAGCCGCTCCAGCTCCGGCGCGTCGAACGTCACGTGCTGCATCGCCGCGGCGATGGCGTGGTGCCCCGCTCGCTCGGCGATCTGGCGGTGCATGGCGAGCGCGATGCGCCGGTAGGCCGGGTGGCCCTGGCTGGAGCTGCGCAGCTCCAGGAGGTGGATCGCTTCCCGGGCGTTGAACTGCATCGCGTAGCGCACGCGGTAGGCCATGGCGACCGTGTACGCCGCCTGGTCGGGGAAGTGCTCGGCCACCACGTCGTGCAGCGCCGCAGAGCGGTGCATGGCCCCGTCGAAGACGCCCCGGCCACCGGCCTCGTCGACCAGCTCCGGGCGGACGTAGCCGTGGCGCGGCGACAGCGCTTGCCACTCGATCGTCAGCAGGCGGTGACGCTGCAGGTCTCGGAACGCGCCGTAGTCCGACAGGACGTCGAAGCGGTAGCCGGTCCGCTCGAACGCCCGGCCGGGCTTGTGCCGACGGTTCGTGCGCTCACCGACGTACGCCTCGAGGATCGACCGCCGTTCGTCCGTCCCGAGGCGGCGGACCTTCTCCAGGAGCTGCGCCTCTGGCAAGGTGCTGTGGGAGTAGCAGATCGCGGCGAGCACCTTGTCCTCGCCATCCGCGTCCCACTCCGTGAGCACCACCTCGTCGACCGGCGCCGGCTCGTCGTCACCGATCAGGTCGGCGACGACCTTCGCCGTGGCTTCGCGCGTCGTGGCCAGGTAGTCGCTCCACGCCCCGCCCCGCTCGGGGACGTCGACCCGGCGGAGGAAGCTGGGGATCACCTTGCGCAGCTCGTGGAGCATGAGCTCCGCGTACTGGCGAGCCTCAGGCAGCGGATGGGCGCGCATCCGCAGCAGGAGCTGCTCGTACGCCTGCCCCGACCCGTAGATGCCGACGTTCGACAGCGCGCCCGCCGGCAGCACGCCGCGCACGGCGTCGAGGGCCTTGGCCCGCGTCGCCTGCCGGTAGACGAACTCCGAGTCGCCCGGGCCACGACCGACCGAGGCGCGCACGTGCTCCGTCACCCGTTCGACGAGCTGGCTGTATGCGTCGAAGATCCGGTCGAGGTCGCCGACGTAGCGCGTGCCGAGCGGGGACGTGAGCACGGCGAGATCGCGGTAGTACCGGTAGCGGCCGCCGAGGCGCGCGTCGTAGGCGATGTACCGCGTGCTCTGCTCGAGGTAGCTGGCGAGCCGGCCCCACTCGAGGATCTTCGTCAGCACGTTCGAGGCCTGTTCGCAGGCGAGGTGGACGCCACCGAGCTGCGCGACGGAGTCGTCGCCGTACTCGTAGAAGACGCGCTCGTACAGCTCCTCGGCACGGTGCAGACCCACCGTCGCGTCGACGTCGTGGTCGCCGCTGATGTCGAGGTCGCCGACGAACTCGTCGAGGAACAGCCGGCGGAGGCTCTTCGCGCTGCGCGAGTAACGGGCGAACAGCGCGCCCTTGACGACCTCCGGCAGGTTGACGAGGGCGAAGACCGGGCCGTCGAGGTTCGTGAAGTACCGCCGGAGGATGTCGGACTCGGAGTCCGTGAACTCCTCCGCGACGTAGATCGTCACGGCGCCCATGGTACGGGGGACCCCGTCCGCTGCCGGGGAGCGCGTAGGCGCCGCTACCAGCGGTTCAGTGCATCAGCACGATCTTCCCCAGCTGTTCGCCGTGCTCCAGCCGCTCGAGCGCAGGTTCGTAGTCCGCCAACGGGAACGTGGCATCGATCTGGATCGGCAGTCCCTGCCCGACGAGGTCCGTGACCGCCGAAAACTCCTGGTAGGAGCCCATCGAGGAACCGATGACGGAGAACTGCTTGAAGAACAGCCGGGGCAGGTTGAGCTCGACCTTGGGGCCGCTCGTCCCACCGCAGACGACGAGCCGGCCTCCGGCCCGCAGGGCGCGCACGGACTGCTCCCAGGTCGCCGGGCCGACGCTCTCCACCACGACGTCGGCCTCCACCGGCCACCTGTCCGCCGCCGAGTCGAACGCGTCCTCGGCCCCGAGAGTGAGCGCCTGCGTGCGCTTCTCCGGGCTGCGGCTGGTGGCGACGACCCGGGCGCCGATCGTCCGCCCGATCGCCAGCGCCGCGCAGGAGACACCGGAGCCGATGCCGACGACGAGCAGCGTCTGCCCGGCGCGCAGCTCCGCCCGCCGGAGCATGCGGTACGCGGTCAGGTACGCCAGCGGGTAGGCAGCGCACTCCTCCCACGTCCGGCCTGCCGGACGGCGCACGACATTGCGCGCTGGCGCAACGGCGAACGTCGCGTGGCCGCCCCAGCAGTGCTCGCCGTAGATCTTCAGGCCCGGCCCCATCGGGCTGTCGTCGCCGAGCGCGATCACGTCCTCGAGCGGGGAGACGGAGGGGTTGATGACGACCTCCTCCCCCGGGCTCCACCCGCTGACCCCCTCGCCGACCGCGTCCACGACCCCGGCCACGTCGCAGCCGGGGACGTGTGGTAGCGGCGGTTTCGGCAGCCCGCGCGTCACCCACAGGTCCATGTGGTTCAGCGCGCTGGCCACGACGCGCACGCGCACGTCGTCCGGCCCCGGCGCGGGGTCGTCGATGGTGCCCCATCGGTAGCTCCCGGGCGACTCGTCGAGGATCCACGCGTCCATCCCGCCGACCGTACTCACGCCGTGCGCGTCCCGGTCAGCCCGAGGCAGCGAGACACACGGTCAGCGCGGCGGGCTCGGCGCGAACAGCGACCTCTGTCGCCGTTCCTGCCGGCTCGCCGTCGAGCCAGATCCGGCGGGGGCGGGAGAAGGTGAACGTCGCCTCCCGTACGCGCCGCTGCGCGATGGCGGGATGGGGCACGTGCGTGCCCGTCGGCAGGCGCCGCCACGCCCGCCACCGGTCGGGCAGGGACATGCTGCCCACCTCGACCACGTCGAGAACGCCGTCCGCCGGATGGCTGCGCGGGGCCAGGTCCCACGAACCGCGGTACTGCGCGTTGCACACCGCGAGCAGCGGCCCGAACCACGCCGACCGGCCGCGGGCGACGAGATGGGCGACGAACACCCGCTCCTTCCCGTCGAGCGCGGCGACGCCGACGTCGACGGGCAGGATGGCGACAGCGCCTCCGGCGGGGCTCTGCGGGCCGCCGCCGCAGGTGCGCCACAGATCGCCTCCCCGCAGGAGGACGGGCGGCGTCACGCCCTCGGCGCGTCCGCGTTCGGCGATCCGGGCCGCCTCGGCGTCGCCGCGCGCTTCACGCGCGGCGGCGGGCAGCGCGCCGAGGGCGCCCCAGTCCTCGCCGCGACGCAGCGTCATCCGCTTTCCGCGTCGGCGACGTCGTCCACCTCGGTGTCGTCGGTGTCGCCGGTGCCGATGCCTGACGACGCGGCGACGACGCCGCGGAACAGGCTGTCCGCCGCCTCTCGAGCCGTGTCGCGCGTCGCCGGCACCGGTGCGACGTCGGCGAGCTGGCGGAGCAAGTCGATGAGCTGCTTCACGTTGCGTACGAAGTCGCCCCCGGAGAGCTCCTCGTCCTCGACGACGGTGGCGAAGCTCTCGCCCGCAGCCCACGCGTAGGCGACACCGGCGAAGGTCGGATCGGGAGGCCGCAGCGGGGAGAGGCCGGCTTCCTCCTCCGCGTCGCGCAGCCGGCGGGCCATCGCCTCGATCGCCGTCCACCGCCGGCGGGCCTCGTGCGACGGGAACCACGGCGCCGGCGGCGCTTCCTGGCTCCGGTGCTCGTAGGTGAACACGGATACCAGCCCGGCGAGCGTCGGCGGGTCGAGATCGTCGAGGAGTCGCTCACGCAACGCCTCGACCACGAGCAGATCGCACTCGTGGAACGTCCGCGCCAGCGTCTCCCCTGCCGCTGTCAGCGACCAGCCGTCGACGTACCCCCACGTCTCGAGGATCCGCAGGACGCGGTCGAAGCGCCGCGAGACCGAGTGCGTCCGGCCCTGCACCCGGTCGCGCAGCTCCGTGACCTCACGCCCGGTGCGCTCGGCCGCGGCCGCGGCCTTCAGGCGCTCGTCGAGCTGCGGGTCGGCGGTGACCGGGTGCTGCGCCACGGGAGCAGCCACGCTCCCTCGCCGGCGGCTCCGTCCGTCCGGCGCCAGTTCCGCACGGTCCAGCGCCCGCACGACGGCGCGCTGGAACTGCTGCCGGTTCGGAGCGAACGGCGTCGGCAGCTCGATCCGCCCGACTGGCCGTGGTGGATGGTCGAAGTCCCTCGCCGAGAGCGCGATGGACCGCCGGTTCGTCGTCAGCCCGTGCAGCTTCATCCCGCCCTTGCGCCGAGCCGTCGTGATGATCGCCACCCGCCCGTCGTCCGGTTGGCCGCGGACCTGCAGCACGTCCCCGGGACGGAGCTTCGCCATCGCCAGCTCGATCACGTCGCCAGGCGGCGCGGGCGCCTCGGCCTTGCGCAGGAGCGCGCGGTACTCCTCGATGTCCCCGTACGGGCTCGTCGCTGCGGCGCGGTACCCGGCGAGCTGCGCCTCGCGCCGCTCGAGCCGCGCCTCCAGGCGGACGACGTGGCGGTCGGCCTGGTATTGGGCGAACGACAGGTTGAGCAGGTGGTGCGCCTGCTCCCGGCTGTACGAGCGGACGAGGTTGGCGGTCATGTTGTACGTGGGGCGGAAGGCCGAGGTGAGCTGGAACGAGCGGCTGGCGGCGAGCGCGGCGACCTGGTCGAAGGGGACGAACGGACTCCACAGCACGACCGCGTGCCCGAGCGAGTCGATCCCCCGCCGGCCCGCCCGGCCCGTGAGCTGCGTGTACTCCCCCGGAGTGAGGAACTGGTGGTGGTCGCCGGTGAACTTCGACAGCTTCTCGATGACGACGGTGCGGGCCGGCATGTTGATGCCCACGGCCAACGTCTCGGTGGCGAACACCACCTTGACCAGCCCTTCGACGAAGCACTGCTCGACCGCCTCCTTGAACGGAGGCACCATGCCGGCGTGGTGGGCGGCGATGCCCACCTCGAGGCCGGCGAGGAACCGGCCGTACCCGAGCACGCCGAGGTCGTGGTCGTCGAGTCCCTCGATGTGCGCGGCGACGATCTCGCGGATCCGGTCGCGTTCCGGACCCGTCGTCAGGCGCAGCCCGGCGCCGACGGCGGCGCGCGCCGCCTCGTCGCATCCGTTGCGGCTGAACACGAAGTAGATCGCCGGCAGCATGTCCTGCTGCTCGAGGAGGTCGACGACGTCGATCCGGTTCGGCGTGTACAGCCGACGGCGCGTTCGCGGGCGGGGCCGGCCGCTGCGCCAACCGCGCACCGCTTCCCCGTCGAGCCGGCTGGCCTCGGTGTTCGGCCGGCCGTCGAGGAGCGTCGGCAGGAGGTGCAACCGTTCGGCCGTGCGGTCGCCGATGAGGTACAGGTTCTCCAGCCGCACCGGCCGCCGTTCCTCGATGATCGCCGCCGTTGGTCCGCGCACGGTCGTGATCCACTCGGCGAGCTCCTCCGCGTTCGACACCGTCGCCGAGAGGCACACCAGACGCACTTCCGGGGGAAGGTGGATGATCACCTCCTCCCACACCGGCCCGCGGTACGCGTCCTGCAGGAAGTGCACCTCGTCGAGCACGACGACGCCGAGGCGGCGCAGCGCCGGGGAATGGGCGTAGATCATGTTCCGCAGCACTTCGGTCGTCATCACGACGATCGGCGCGTCGGCGTTGATCGCGTTGTCCCCCGTGAGCAGCCCGACCGCCGCCGTGCCGTGGATGGCACGGAGATCGTGGAACTTCTGGTTCGAGAGTGCCTTGATCGGTGCGGTGTAGAACGCCCGCTTGCCGTCGGCCACGGCAGTGGCCACGCCGTATTCGGCGACGACCGTCTTGCCGGAGCCGGTCGGAGCAGCGACGAGCACGGAGTCACCGGCGTCGAGCGCGTCGATGGCGCGCAGCTGGAACTCGTCGAGCGGGAACGCGTAGCGGGCGAGGTGCGCCGACCGGTCCGCCCGCGCCCTCGCCATCAGGCCGCGCCGGCTGCCAGCTCGCCCGCCTTCGCCCTGCGGCGGCTGATCAGCCACCCGGCGATCACCGACAGCTCGTAGAAGAGGTACATCGGCACGAACAGGGCGAACAGGCTGATCGGGTCCCCGCCCGGGGTGATCACGGCCGCCGCCACCATGCACAGCACCACCGCGTACCGCCGGAACGACGCGAGCTGGCGGTGATCGAACACGCCGGCGAGCTGCAGGAACACGAGCAGTACCGGGAACAGGAACCCGACGCCGAAGCCGCCGAGCATCAGCGCGAGGAACGACATGTAGCCGTCCGGGGTGAACGCCGCCGTGCCGTCACCGCCGTAGCTGATCAACCACTGCAACGCCTTCTCCGTGGTGAGGTACGCCAGCGAAGCACCGAAAAGGAAGAACACGACCGTCGAGACCAGGAACGGCCGGGCGTACTTCTTCTCCCGATCCTCCAGCCCGGGCACGATGAAGCGCCAGATCTGCCAGAGGACGACAGGTAGAGCGAGGATGAAGCCGCCGTAACCGCTGACGCGCAGCCGTGTGCTGAAGCCCTGCAGCGGCGTCGTGAACAGGAAGCCCTCGCCCGTGCAGTTGAACTCGGGGTTCGCCGCGCACACCTCGTCGTACGGCCGGCGGAGGAAGTCGAGGATCGGTTCGTAGAAGACGAACACCAACACCGCTCCGAGCACGATCGCCAGCAGGGCGCGGATCAACCGGAAGCGCAGCTCGGTGAGGTGTTCGACGAGCGTCATGTGCTCCGCGCTCGTCGCCAGCTTGCGCCGCTCGCCGCGGCGCCACGGCAGCCTCATCGGCCCGGCTCACCGTCCCAGAGCTCGTCCGGAACAGTGCCGAAGTCGTCCGCGGGAGGTGCTTCGGCCGCGTTGGGGGCGGTTGCCTCGGCATCGGCGCTTGCCTCGGCATCGGCGCTTGCCTCGGCCTCGGCGCTTGCCTCGGCATCGGCGCTTGCGTCGGCATCGGCGCTTGCGTCGGCCTCGGCGCGTGCGTCGGCCTCGGCGGCCAGGGCCGGCGGCGGACGAACGGCCGGCCGACCGGG
>DASZOG010000312.1:0-5793 GCA_035550895.1 Acidimicrobiales bacterium | reverse complement strand
ACGCTGTCGACCGCATTTTCGAGCAGGTCTTCGGTTCCGCCGGTGGCGGGCAGGGAGGCACGATGGCCATGGACGCCGTGTGGCGCGGCGACGAGCTCGTGCTCACGGTCGACGTCCCGGGCGTTCCCGAGGACGCCATCGAGCTCACCGTGGCCGACCGCGTCCTGACGATCGCCGCCGAGCGCCGCCAGCCCGCCGAGCAGGAGGGCGAGCGGTGGGCGCTGCGCGAGCGGCCCCACGGCCGGTGGACCCGCAGCGTGCGCCTCGGCACCGCGCTCGACCCGGAGAAGGTGACGGCTGCCTACACCGATGGCGTGCTGACGATCATGGTCCCGGCCTCGGCCAGCGCTTCGCCGCGCAAGATCTCCATCGCCAAGGGTGAGTCGACCGCACCCGCGATCGACACCACGTCGAGCGAGAAGTCCGCAGAGCCGGGCAGCTGACGGGCCCTCTGCGGCTTCTGACGAGGATTCACGTCGCTGAGCGACGTCGATCTACGTCAGAAGGCGACAGGGACGACCTCCGCCGGGTGAGCCAGCCGGCCTGCGAGCCGAGCGAGTGCCGGGTGCGCATCGCGCTCGGGCACGATCACCAGCAACCGGACGCCCTCGCCGCCACCGTGCGCGGCGAGGGCGTCTGCCGCGTACGGGACCACCCGCACGTCGATGCCGGTGGCTATGGCGGCCACGACCTGGCGGCCGTCACGGACCGCGCCGACCGCCGCGCACGGCACCGGATCCTTCAGGTTCGATCGAGGTGTCGGGGGCACGGTGGGCGCGAGCGCGGCCAAGCCGATCGCCTCCGGCTGCTGGACGAGCTGCCACCGCAGCAGCCGTTCGGCGGCGAGACGGCGCAGCGGATGGCGGGAGTCGGCGTCGCTCCGGACCGCGACGACCCGCTCGACCACGCCCGCCAGCGCGTCGACCGCGGGTACGTCTCCGTGGAGAAGCTGGAACGCCTCCCGGTCGTGCGCGCCGACGCCGACCTCGAGGCGCGGCTTCCCGCTGACCGGATCGCGCACCGCACGGCAGACCTCCAGCCCGAGCACCTCACCAGCGAGTACGCCGTGTTCCTCGACCGGGTCGGCGCCGCCCTCGACGATCAGCGGGCGCAGCTCGGCGAGCCCGGGGTCGACCGGTGGCGGCTCGGGGAGGAGCGCCGCCCGGCCCGGATGTAGGGCGCGCCCGTCGACGCGCCACACCAGTGGTGGCTCGGTGAACCATGCCGCGTGCCGGGCGGGGACGCCGTCGTCGCCCTCGACGAGGACGTGGACCGGCGACGCGCCGCGGCGGTCCGCCCACGCCAGAGCTGCGGCGACGGCGCGGTCGGGGTGATCCTCGACGAGCACCCACGCGCCATCCGGGCGCACAAGCGCGGCGCCGCCGGGGAACGGCAACGGCTCACCACCGGCGATGCCCGTGTGGTCGCGGACCAGCGCGGCGAGCTTCGCGCCGAGCAGCCGCGACCGGCGCTCCGGGTCGACGGGCGGCAGGCGCGCCGGCTCAGCCACCCGGCGACATCACTTCTTGCGCTGGCCGTACCTGCGCTGGAACCGCTCGACGCGCCCGCCCGAGTCGACGAGCTTCTGCTTGCCGGTGAAGAACGGATGGCACTCGCTGCACAGCTCGACGTGGAGCGTGCCGGTCTTCGTCGAGCGAGTGGTGAACGTCGCGCCGCAGGAGCAGACGACCTGCACCGTGTCGTACGTCGGATGGATGTCGGTCTTCATCATGCGCTCCAGTGGTCGGCCGTTCGAGGATACCGGCGGGCTACATCGACGGCTGCTTGGCGATCTCGCTGAGGAACTCGTCGTTCGTGCGGAACGTCTTCAGCCGGTCGATGAGCAGCTCGAGGCCGGGGGCCGCGTTGCCGTCGGCGGCGAGACCGGAGAGCACACGGCGCAGCTTCCACACCATCTGCAGCTGTTTCCGGTCGAAGAGCAGCTCCTCGTGGCGGGTGGACGAGGCGTCGACGTCGATCGCCGGGTAGATCCGTCGCTCGGCGAGCTTCCGGTCGAGGCGTAGCTCCATGTTGCCGGTGCCCTTGAACTCCTCGAAGATCGCATCGTCCATGCGCGAGTTCGTCTCGACGAGCGCCGTGGCGAGGATCGTCAGCGAGCCACCCTCCTCGATGTTGCGCGCCGCGCCGAAGAACTTCTTCGGCGGGTACAGCGCGCCGGCGTCGATGCCGCCGGACATGATCCGCCCGGTGGCCGGCGCGGCGAGGTTGTAGGCCCGTGAGAGGCGGGTGATGCCGTCGAGGATGATCACCACGTCGTCGCCCTGTTCGACCATCCGCTTGGCCCGCTCGATGACGAGCTCGGCCATGTGCGTGTGCTCGTCCGACGGGCGGTCGAACGTGGAGGCGATGACCTCGCCCTGGACGGTGCGGCGGAAGTCGGTCACTTCCTCGGGCCGCTCGTCGATGAGCAGCACGATCAGCTTCACCTCGGGGTTGTTCCTCTCGATCGAGGTGGCGATCGTCTTCATCACGAACGTCTTGCCGGCCTTCGGGGGCGAGACGATGATCCCCCGCTGGCCCTTGCCGATCGGGGCGACGAGGTCGATGATCCGCGCTGTCATGTTCAGCGGGTCGGATCCGTTCTCCAGGCGCAGCCGCTCGTCGGGGAACAGCGGCGTGAGGTCTTCGAACCGGGGCCGGTTGCGGGCCTTCTCCGGGTCCTGCCCGTTGACGGTGTGGACCTCGAGCAGCGCCGGGTTGCTCTTCTCGTTGCGGCTGGCCGCCCGCGAGATGCCCGTCACGTAGTCGCCCTTGCGCAGCCCGTACTGACGGGACTGCTTCACCGAGACGTACGCGTCCTCCTTGCTCGACAGGTAGCCGTTGACCCGCAGGAAGCCGTACCCCTCGTCGCGCAGGTCGAGGTAACCGGCGACCTTGACCGGCTCCTGGGACGGCTCCGGGCCCCGCTCGTCTGCGTAGCGGTCCTGGCCCTGCGGGCCCTCGTCCGCGCCGCCACCGCGGCGCCTGCGCCGGCGGCGCCGACGCTTGCCGCTGCCGTCGTCCGCCCCGTCGTCGCCGTCGGCGTCGAGGTCGTCGCGCGTGGACGTGGCCGAGTTCGGGCGGGACCGGCGGATCCCGTCGGCCGCCCCGTTCGGCTCGCCGACCGTGACCTCCGTGCTCACGCCTTGGCGGCGCAGCTCGATCTCCCACTCGGCGAGGGGCTCGCCGTCATCGCCGACGAGCACCTCGCCCCCCTCCGCGGGCGCGGTCGGAGCCGAGGCCGCATCCGTGCTGCCCGCCGCCGCTGCGGCGCTGGACGCGGACGGGATCGTGTCGGGGCGGTCGTCGCGGACCCGCTGGCGAGTGTCGGGCGGGACGTCGTCGCCGCGGTCGCCGGCCGTCGACGGGGCCGCTCCGTTGTCGCTCGGCGCCGGCCCGTTGGCCTGCGCAGCGTCCGCTCCGTCGGGCTCATCGACGGGGCGCGCCACCACCGCATCGTCCGGGGCGCCGTTGGGCGCGCCGCCGGTCTGCTCGAGGATGCGGTCGATCAGGTCGCCCTTCTTCGCTCGCGACACGCCCTTCACGCCCAGCGCCTGGGCGATGGCGAGTAGCTGCTCCCGGTCCTTGCCTTCGAGGACCGAACGTTCGAGGGTCTCCGCGCTCATGACTCCTGCTTCCGTGGGTCGGGCGGATGGTGATGGTGCCGTCGGGGCGTCCGCCGCCGAAAGGCACCGGGACATCCAGCGCGCTGTTCGAAGAATCAGCCGCGCCGCTGCTCGGGAACCCGAGCACGTTGCACGTTACCGACCGGAACGCCTCCCTGCAACGTCATCGACGTGCGCCTGGACCGCGACCAGGTCGTTCGGCACGAGCGCGCTCTGCTCGGGACGCTCGAGCGCCTCGGCGAGCGGGGCCGGCAGCGCCGGGCGCACGCCGGTCGCCTGCTCCACGGCGTCCGGGAACTTCGCCGGGTGCGCCGTGGCGAGCACGACGACCGGTTCGGCGCGGCCGGGCGGGCGCTGTGCGGCGCGGGCGGCCTGTGCCGCGCCGATGCCCACGGCTGTATGCGGGTCGACGAGCTGACCGGTCTCCTCGTACACGGTCTTGATGATCGACAGCGTCGCCTCGTCGTCGATCCGGGCGCCGTCGAAGCACTCACCGAGCTCCGTGTACTGGTCCGGCTCGACCACGAGCCGTCCCGTGTCGCGGAAGCGGAGCATCTGCTCGGCGGTCAACCCACCGTCGCGGTGGTTCAGCTCGAACAGCAGCCGCTCGACGTTCGAGCTGACCTGGATGTCCATGCTCGGGCTGAGCGTGGGCACGACGCCGCTCGTCGCCATGATCCCCGAATGGAGGAAGCGGGTGAGGATGTCGTTCCGGTTCGATCCGACGACGAGGCGCCCGAGGGGCAGACCGGTCCGCTGCGCGACCCAGCCGGCGAGGACGTTGCCGAAGTTGCCCGTCGGAACGCTGAATGTCACGGGACGGCCGCCGGGACCGCCGCCGAGCGACCGCGCCGCGGTGACGTAGTAGACGATCTGGGCCATCACCCGCGCCCAGTTGATCGAGTTGACCGCGCTCAGCCGGTGCCGGTCGCGGAACGCGATGTCGGCGAACATCGCCTTCACCAGGTCCTGGCAGTCGTCGAACGTCCCCTCGACGGCGACGGTGTGCACGTTCGGAGAGTCGACCGTCGTCATCTGCCGGCGCTGGACGTCCGAGATCCGCCCGTGGGGATAGAGCATCACCACGTCGACGTGGGCGCAGCGGCGCAACGCCTCGATCGCCGCGCTGCCGGTGTCCCCGCTCGTCGCCCCGACGACGAGCACGCGCTCGCCACGGCTGGCGAGCACGTGGTCGAACAGGCGGCCGACGAGCTGCAGGGCAACGTCCTTGAACGCCAACGTCGGGCCGTGGAACAGCTCGAGCAGCCACTCGTCCGGACCGATCTGCACAAGTGGGCAGACCGCGGGGTGCCGAAAGGTGGCGTACGCCTCGCGACACAGCCGGGCGAGGTCCTCGTCGCCGATCTCGCCGCCCACGTACGGGCGGACGACCGCGAGTGCGGTGTCGACGTAGCTGCTGCGACCGGCAGGCAGCGCCAGCTCGGGCCACGCCTCCGGCACGTACAACCCGCCGTCGCGGGCCACGCCAGCGAGGAGGACGTCGGCAAACCCGAGCTCCGGTGCCCGCCCACGGGTGGAGACGTAGCGCACAGTCAGTCGCCGATGACGCGCAGGAAGCCGCCGACCTGCTTCACCACCTCCAGGTCGCGCAGCTCGCGCAGCGTCGCCTGGACGGCCGCCTCGAGGGCGTCGTGGGTGACGAACACCAGGCGGGCGTCGTCGCCGAGGCCCTCCTGCTCGGCGGCGCGGATGCTCACGCCGTGGCGGGCGAACACGCCGGTGACCGCGTGGAGGACGCCGGGGCGGTCGACGACCTCGAGCACGACGTGGTACTCGGCGGTCGTCTCGTCGATCGCCCGGATGGCGACCTTGGCGAACGACCCGAGGCTGGCGTGGAACCCGCGGCGGAGGTTGCCCGCGGCGTCGATCAGGTCGCCGAGCACCGCGCTGGCGGTCGGGAATCCGCCCGCGCCACGGCCGTAGAACATCAGCGACCCGACGGCGTCGCCCTCGACGAACACGGCGTTGAAGCTGTCGCGGACGCTGGCCAGCGGGTGCGTGCCCGGGACCATCGCCGGGTGGACGCGCACCGCCACGTCGCCGGTGCCGGCGTCCTGCTCGCAGATGGCGAGCAGCTTGACCGCGTACCCGAGGCGGTGTGCCGATGCGATGTCCTCCGGGGTGATCTGGCTGATGCCCTCGTGGT
>DASZOG010000311.1:0-4672 GCA_035550895.1 Acidimicrobiales bacterium | reverse complement strand
GGCGCAGGGCGTGCCGATGCTGTTCCGCGACTACCGCGAGTGGCCGCGCGGCGCGAACGGCTTCCACGATCAGACGATCGGGATGCCCGGGGAAGGAGCCGTCGTCGAGCCGGCGCCCGTGTAGTCGGCCTGGAGCTGACTGGCGCGGTGGGCAGGCGGACAGGGACGCAGATCAAGCGGCGTCGGCCATCCGGAGCACGGCGGGGAACAGGACGTTGTTCTCCTTGTGCACGTGGACGTGCGTGTCGAGCTCGAGCGCGGCGAGCCGCTCGTAGAGCGAGCGGTAGCTGGCGCAGGCGTCGTCGGGAACCGCGTAGCCGCCCGTGACGGCGCGCAGCTCGGCGAGCAGCTCCCCGGCGCGGTCGTGCTCGAGCATCATCATCCGGATCGGGTTGGCGACGCTGCCGAACGGGAACTCGGTGCGGCCGCCGGCGAGCGCCGAGACGGCGGGGAACAGCACGCGCTCCTCCTTGAGGAGGTGCGGTTCGAGGTCGGCGCGCAGCGCCGCGACCAGGCGACGCATCTCGGCGAGCTCGGGATGCCGCTCGCCGTGCACCGACAGCACCTTCGCCGCCAGCTCGTCGACGAGCGGGAGCTCCTCGTGCAGGTAGCTGTGGTGGACTTCGACGATGTGCGCGGCCAGTGCCGGCGGCTCGAGAGACGCCCATGTCGTGTCCCCCTCGACGGGGAGATCGGCAAGGCGCTCCGCCAACTCCCTTTCGTCGATGCCCGCCTCGGCACAGGCCATCGCCAGCGTGCGGTCGCCATGGCAGCAGTAGTCGAGCCCGACCGAGTCGAGCACGCGGGCGGCGGCGGGGTTGGTGGCGACGAGATCGCCGAGCGTCGGGTCGTGGAGGTCGGTCACCGCGTTCCTTCCGGAGTCGTGTGAGCAGTTGGTACGCCGATCGTGAGGGGCCCTCGCTCAGCGTGAACGGAGAGGTAGCGGAGCCCCACCGAGCCGGCGGCGATCTCGCGGGTGGCACCCTCGGGCAGCAGCACCGCTGTGCCCGGTGCCAGGTCGAACGTCTCGGCCTCGATCGTCACTGCCCCTGAACCCGCCAGGACCACGAGGAGCACGTCCACCACGTCGTTGAGATGCCGCTCGATGATGCCGCCGGGCGGCAGAACGACGAGGTTCGCGTGGAAGCCGTGCGGCGACACGGACCACACCACGCCTCCGGTCCCCTCCACCCGGCCGAGGTCCACGGGCGGCGTGGCCGGGAAGGCGACACTGGCGGTCGCCCGGTGCTCTGACGTCGGTGCCATCTCTCCACCCGGACGCTAGAAGGGGCGGGCCACCGCCCCGTAGGGACCAAGGTCCCCTCTGGAGCCTGGGCCGACGTCAGTCAGGGTGGATGGCGGTGATCAGCCAGGCGACGGAGCCGAAGAGCACGCCCTCGGGCGTCGCGTGCGCGGCAACGGTGGCGCGCAGCGCGTCGAGCGCTCGGGCGCGCCCGGCATCGTCGAGGCCCTCCAGCATCCAGCCCGCGAGGCCGAGCACGAAACGCTGCGCGTCGTCGGCGTCATGGCCGAACCACATCGGTGCCTCGACCGCCGCCAGGCCGACGGCGGAGAAGCCAGCCGCGGTCAGGAGTGAGCGGACGCGGTCGGGATCCGAGAGGGAGAACGGACCCGGAGCGTCAGGCGGCGGCGGCGCCTGGTCCCGACCGGCGGCGAGCGCTCCGGAGATCTCCCGGATCCACTCGTTGGTGGCCACGCTCTGCCAGGCGAGGAGGACGAGACGGCTGCCTGGCGCCAGCGCCCGGCTGATGTTGCCGAACGCGGCGACCGGGTCGCCGAAGAACATCGCTCCGGTCCGGCTGACGGCGACGTCGAACGACGCCGCCGCGAAGTCGTGGACCTGCGCGTCGGCCTGGAGGAACGACGCATTCGCCAGCCCTTCGGCGGCGGCACGCTGGCGGGCGTAGGCGAGCATCTGCGATGACAGGTCGACGCCGAGCGCCGAACCCCCGGTCGCGGCCCGCGCGGCGTCGCGCGTGACCTGCCCTGTGCCGCAACCGATGTCGAGCACGCGGTCCGCTTCTGCGATCGCCGCTGCGGCGAGCAGCTGCCGATGGTGCTCGGCGACCGCCCGGTCGAAGTACTCGGCGTGCGTCGCCCAGTACGCGCCTTCGTCGCCGTCCCAGGCGCGGAGCTGCTCGACGTTCGACGGAGCCGCCAGCGCCGAGTGGGTCGTGTTCATGACCACCTCCTCCTGCTACTCTCCCTTTGGGAGATTTCTTACTCCCAAAGGGAGAGGCATGTCAAGCGCGCCACAGATGACGACCACGTCGTACGCCATCCTCGGGCTGCTCGCCGTCAAGCCGTGGACCACCCACGAGCTCGTCCAGCAGGTCGACCGCAGCCTCCGCCGGCTCTGGCCGCGGGCCCAGAGCAAGCTGTACGAGGAGCCGAAGAAGCTGGTCGCCCACGGGTATGCCCGCGCGACCGACGACTCCGTCGGACGTCGCCGGCGGACCCGGTACACGATCACGCCGCCGGGTCGCCGCGCGCTGGCGCGCTGGCTCACGGAACCCGGCAGCGGGCCGGCGCTCGAGTTCGAGCAGCTCGTCAAGATTCACTTCGCCGACAGCGGAACGAAGGCCGACATCGTCACCAACCTCGAAGCGGCACGGGCGTGGGTGCTCGCCCAGAACCGGGAGAACCTCGCGGCCGCGCGCGCCTATCTGGCCGGCGCGGGCCCTTTCCCCCAGCGCGCCGCGTTGAATCAGCTCCCCGGCCGGTTCCTGACCGAATTCTACGCGACGGTCGCCCGGTGGGTCGTCTGGGCGAGTGAGGTGGTCGACGACTGGCCCGACGACGTCGCGGAGGCGCCGTTCAGCGTCGTGGCAGCTGAGGAGGGCGTCGCTCTGGCCGAGAGCATCGACACGATGCTGCAGGCGCCCGACCGTGCCGGTCGTCGCCCAGTGGTGGGCGACGTATGATCCTCGACCTCTGCATCGCCGGTGCGGCACGCAGCGCTGATCCATGGAGGGGTGGAGATGTCGCAGGCCGTTGATCAGTCCAGGCTCGAGCAGTTCATGGGCCAGATGGTGGGATACATGACCGGAGGCGCGATGTGCTTCGGCGTGTGGTTGGGTGACGAGCTGGGCCTGTACCGCGCGCTCGCCGGCAGTGGGCCCGTGACTGCCGACGATCTGGCCGGAGCGGTGGACTGCAATGCGCGCCTGGTGCGCGAGTGGCTCGACGGGCAGGTCGCCGGCGGACTCGTCGACTGGGACGAAGCCAGCGACCAGTACTCGCTGAGCCCCGAGGCGGCGATGGCGCTGGCCGACGACGAGTCGCCGGCGTTCGTCGCCAGGGCGATGAACGCGTTCGGAGCCTTCTTCATCGACATGCCGAAGGTCGCCGATGCGTTCCGCGGCGACGGTGCTCTCTCCTGGGGCGACCACCACCCATGCCTGTTCTCCGGCACCGAGTGGTTCTTCCGCACCGGCTACCGCGCCGAGCTGCCGGCCTGGATCGCGGCGCTCGACGGCGTCGGCGACAAGCTGGAGGCTGGAGCGACGGTCGCCGACGTCGGGTGCGGGCACGGAGCGTCCGTCGTCGTACTCGCGCAAGCCTTTCCGCAGGCACATGTCACCGGGTTCGACTTCCACGCCCCATCGATCGAGACCGCCCGCCGGCGCGCCGAGGAAGCGGGCGTCACGGGGCAGACCGCGTTCGAGGTCGCCGACGCGAAGGGGTACGCGGGCACGTTCGACCTGATCTGCTTCTTCGACTGCCTGCACGACATGGGTGATCCGGTCGGCATCGCCCGGTACGCCCTGGAGCACCTCGCCGACGACGGCACGGTGCTGCTCGTCGAGCCGTATGCCCTTGACGGCCGTGGCGCGAACATCGGCGGCAACCCGATGGCGGCACTCCTGTACACCGCTTCCTCCGCGATCTGCACACCGAACTCGCTTTCGCAGGAGGTCGGCCTCGGCCTCGGCGCGCAGGCCGGCGAAGCCCGTCTGCGCGACGTGTTCGAGCAGGCCGGCTACACGCGCTTCCGGCGCGCTGCGGAGACGCCGCTCAACCTGATCCTGGAAGCGAGGCGCTGAGCCGCTCGTTCGCGGCGGCCATCTGGCGCGCCTCGTCGACGACGTTCCACACGACGGCGAGGACGGGCACGGCGAGGACCGTCCCGACGATGCCGAACAGCGCCCCGCCAACTGCGATGCCGAGCAGGATCACCAAGGGGTGCAGGCGCAGCGCGCGCCCGTACACCAGCGGGCCGAGCAGGTCGTTGTCCAACTGCTGCACGACGAGCGCGACCACCGCCACGATCAGGGCCGCCACGGGACTGGCGGTGACCAGCGCGACCAGCGTCGCCACGACGCCGGCCACGACGGCCCCGACGATCGGGACGAACGCGGCGACGAACGTGATCGCGGCGACGGCCAGCGCCAGGTCGGCCCCGACGAGGAGCAGCGTCACGCCGATCACCGTCGCCTCGACGATGCCCAGCAGCGCGGCGCCGCGCAAGTACGCACCGAGCGCGTCCCAGCCCCGGTGGCCGAGCCGATCGGCAGCCGCCCGGCGCGAGGAGGGCAGGACGCGGATCAGGCCGCGCACCAGCTGCCGGTCGTCCTTGAGGAAGAAGAACGTCAGGACGATGGCGAGCAGCAGCCCGGCGACGACCTCCGCGGCCAGCACGGCGCCGGAC
>DASZOG010000310.1:0-5959 GCA_035550895.1 Acidimicrobiales bacterium | reverse complement strand
CCGCGCAGGTTGACGGCGATGACGCGGTCGAACGTCGCCGCGCCGACGTCCGGGAACTGCTCGCCCTTCGTCCCGGTGCCGGCGTTGTTCACCAGCACATCGAGCCGTCCGAGCCCGTCGACCGTGCGCGCCACGATCTCTCCTGGCGCGTCCGCGCTGGCGAGGTCGACCGCGAGCGAGATCCCGTCGCCGCCGTGTTCGCGCACGCTGGCGACGGCCGCGTCCGCTCCCGCCGCGTCGACGTCGACGGCGGCGATCGCCGCGCCGAGCTCGGCCAGACGGTTCACGGCTGCGGTCCCGATGCCGCCACCCGCGCCGGTGACGACGGCGACCTTCCCGGCGAGCGGTCGGGTCACGCGGGCGGGACGGCCGAAGAGGCAGCCGAAGCGGCAGTCGAGTCGGTCGTCGAGGCGATCGTCGCCGTCGCCCGCGCGGTGCGCACGAGCAGGAAGGCGACACCGTCCGGGCCGATCGTGAACCCGTAGGTCTGCCCTGCCGGGATCGACGCCGCGTCGTGCTGCGCGAGCATCGTCGTGGTGTCGCCGGCGCGCAGCTCCATCGACCCGGAGAGGATGACGAACAGCTCGCCGTGGCTGTGGCTGTGCGGGTCGGCGACGTGGCCGGGCGGCATCGTCACGTGCGAGGCGAAGAACCCGTTCTCGCCGTCGACGAGACCCTTGCGGCGGATCTGGCGGGCCACCTCGCGCAGGTGCTCCGGCAGCGACTCTGTGGCCGCGGGATTCGTCCACTCCAGCGCGTCGAAGTGGCTGATCCGCAGCGCGTCGGCCCCGGCCGGCTTCATCGAATTGAGTATACTCTAGACGTCATGGGGGTGGCCACGGCTCCGACGCCGCCGGAGGCGGGCATCGAGACGCCGCTGGCGCCGTCTCGCACGCCGCGGCCCCCGTTCCAGCTCACCCGGCGCCTGGTCGGCACGTCGCGCTGGCCGCTGTTCCTGCTGACCGCGATCTACGCGCTGAACGTCACCGACCAGTACATCGTCCCGACGCTGTTCCCGCTGCTGAAGCAGGAGTTCGGCCTCTCCGACAGCGCGCTCGGCATCCTCTCCAGCAGCTACGTGATCGTCGTGATGATCGGCACCGTGCCGTTCGGCTACCTGGCCGACCGGCGGCGGCGGACGCGGGTCATCTCGTGGGGCACGGCGGCGTGGGGGGCGACGATGATCTGGACCGGGTTGGCGTGGAACTACGCCAGCCTGCTCCTCGGGCGGATGTCGCTCGGCGCCTGGGACCCGTGCGACAACCCGACCTCCCAGTCGCTCCTCGCCGACTACTACCCGACGGTCCAGCGCTCGAAGGTGATGAGCGTCTACCAGACCGGCCAGCTGATCGGCATCCTTCTCGTGCCGATCGCGGCGGCGATGGCGACGGAGTGGGGCTGGCGCTCGGCGTTCTTCTTCCTGGCCATCCCGGCGTTCGTCGTGGCGATCCTCGCCCGCCGCCTTCCCGAGCCGGTGCGCGGGCAGCAGGACCGGCTCCAGCAGGACCTGGACGCGCGGCTCGTCCACCGTTCCGTCTACGACACGATGCCGGCGCGCCAGGCGTACCGCGAGCTGTTCCGGGTGCGCACGTTCACGCTCGCCGCACTGTCGTCGGGTGTCGGGTCGCTGTTCTTCGGCAGCATCGGCACGTGGGCGCCGACGTTCTTCGTCCGCTATCACGACATGTCGATCTCGCAAGCGGCGACGGCGATCAGCTTGCTCGCCCTCGGTGGGCTCGTCGGCGTGCTGCTGTCCGGGTGGATGGCGGACTACCTCACGTTCCGCGGCTTCCGGGCTGGCCGGGTCCTGGTCGGCGCGGTCGCCCGGCTGGTCGCGTTCCCGCTGTTCATCCTGACGTTCACGCTGAACAACACGCCGGTGATGCTGCTCTGCTTCACGCTGGCGTCGATGTGCCTCGTCGCGCCGCAGGCCGTGCTGAACGCGGCGCGCGCCGACGTGCTCCACGCCGGCCTGCGCGGCAGGGGGACGGCGATCGACATCGTCGTGCAGAGCGTGTGCGCGGCGATCGCTCCCGCGCTCGTCGGGTTCCTCGCCGACCAGTACGGGTTGCGGACCGCGTTCCTCGTCCTCGTGCCGCTGATGGGCCTGTCGGGCCTGCTGCTCCTGGGAGCGGTGCGGCCGTACATCCGGGAGGAGCGCCGGCTGCGGGACATCGTGCGCGCCGAGGCGCTGGCGGGCCGAGACGATGGCTCGGTGGATCGTGACGGCTCAAGCGACCGTGACGGGCACGAGTCCGGCGGCGGCGGGCCGGGTGACGGTGGCGACGGCGGTCCGGGTGGCGGCGGATCGGGTGACGGCCGCGTCCCTCCCGGGTCCGACACCGCGGGCGTGCTGATCGTCGCCGAGCCCGACGCACCGGACGACGCTCCCGAGATCGTCATCGCGATCGGCGCGACCGATGTCGTCCTGCCGCAGCGGCCGGTTCCCGAGCTCGTCAGCAGCAACGGCGCACCGGGACCGTGCCTGCTCGCCGTGGAGGAGCTCGACCTCAGCTACGGCCCGATCCAGGTGTTGTTCGGGGTCGACTTCCGCGTCGAGGAAGGCGGGATCCACGCGCTCGTCGGGCGCAACGGCGTCGGCAAGACGACCCTGCTGTCGGCGATCGCCGGCCTGATCGACGGCCAGCGCGGCCGGATCGTCTACGGCGGCGTGGACCTCACGGGGGTGCCGCCCGACCAGCGCGTCCGGCTCGGGATCACGCTGATGGCCGGCGGGCGCTCGATGTTCCCGACCTTGACCGTGCAGGAGAACCTGTGGATGGGCGCGTACCCCTTCCACGGTACGGACACGATCGTCGACGAGCGGCTCGCGGCGGTGCTCGAGGTGTTCCCGCAGCTGGCGTCCCGCCTGCGCCAGAGCGGCGGCACGCTGTCCGGCGGCGAGCAACAGATGGTCGCGCTCGGACGGGCGCTGATGGCCGGTCCCCGTCTCCTCCTCGTCGACGAGCTCTCCCTCGGTTTGGCGCCGCGGGTGATCGAGCAGCTGTTGCCGGTCGTGCGGGACATCCGCCGGCTGGGAACGACCGTGATCATCGTCGAGCAGTCGGTCAGCGTCGCGCTCGAGGTGGCCGACACGGTGATGTTCATGGAGAAGGGCGTCGTCACGCCGCTCGGCGCCGCCGACGCGCTCGGCGACGGCGACGAACTCGTCCGGATGATGATGGGGACGTCGTGATGGGGGACGTCGTGATGGGCAGCCTGACGATCGGAACGTCGTCGTGAGCGTTCGGTCGGTCGAGTCGACCGTCGCCACGGTGCCGCCGACGAGAGACCGGTGGGCGCCGGTGTTCTGGGTCTTCGTCGTCGGCGGGATGCTGGTCGCGTTCGTGCTCGGCGTCCGCGAGATCGTGGATCGCCCACCTGTCCGCCTGAGCGAAGTGCGCGTCGGCGACGAAGCCGAGGGCACCACACGCGTCCAGACGCTGGCCCGCAACTTCTCGTCGACGACGACGTACTGCGTCGAGGTGACGATCACTGCCGTCGACGGGGACGGGCTGACGTTGGCGGAGGCCGTCGCCGCGCCGAACCAGGGCGACGGGCGGCTGACGCCGGGTGCGAGCGTGAACATGGCGGCCGTGCTCACCGACCTGACCGCGCAGGAGCTCGACGAGGAGCTCGACGAGTACCTCGCGTTCGTCACCCGACGCGAGCCGTGCTGACGGGGGAGGCCCATGTGACCGTCATCGACAGCGACGCCCACATCAACGAATCGCTCGACACCGTCGCCGACCACATCGAGGAGCCGTACCGCAGCCGCGCCCCCCGGTTGCTGAAGGACACGCTCGGACTGACGCGCATCCTGATGGAGGGCCGGCTGTACCCGGACCCACGGCTGCGGCAGCGGCACAGCGCGAAGGTCCAGGGCAAGGACCTCGGCGGCACGCACAAGGGCGCGGCGAACGCCGCTGCCCGGTTGGAGGACCTGGACACCGACGGCATCGACGCGCAGGTCGTGTACGGGAGCCTCGGGCTGGCCCTGTCGACGATCCGCGACGTCGACTTCGCCGCCGCGCTGGCCCGGGCGCTGAACAACTACTACGCCGAGTTCTGCGACACAGCGCCGTCGCGCCTGGCGGCGATGGCGGCGCTGCCGGCGCAGGACGTCGCGGCGTCCGTCGAGGAGCTGCGCCGCGCCGTCACGGAGCGGGGACACGTCGGCGGCACCGTGCCTCCGAACGTGAACGGCAAGGACCTCCACCACCCGGACTTCGCTCCGCTGTTCGCCGAGGCGGAGCGTCTCGACGTGCCGATCTCGGTCCACTGGGGGAACGGCTCACACCTGCCGGCCGCCGGCACGGAGCGGTTCGACACCCACTTCATGGTGCACGCGATCGGCCATCCGGTCGAGCAGATGATCGCCTTCGCCTCCGTCCTCAGCGGCGGCGTGCTCGACGACCACCCGGGGCTGCGGATCGGCTTCCTCGAGGCCGGCTGCGGGTGGGTCGCCTACTGGGTGGAGCGCCTCGAGGAGCACTACGAGCGGCGCTCCGCCGAGATGGAGCGGATGACCCGTTCGCCCGAGGACTACCTGCGTGAGGGGCGGTGCTTCGTCACCGCCGAGCCCGACGAGCGTCTCGTGCCGGTCGTCGTCGACGTGCTCGGCGACGGCCAGGTGATGTACGCCTCGGATTACCCGCACACGGACAGCAAGTTCCCCTACTCCGTCAAGGCGGTCCGTGAACGGGACGACCTGGACGAGGCGGTGAAGGACCGCCTCCTCGGGGACAACGCCCGCCGCTACTACGGCCCCGCCCTCACCCGCCGCCTGGTGCGCTGAGCCGGTGCCGGAGTCACCGGGAGAGCCGGT
Organism: Acidimicrobiales bacterium; assembly: GCA_035550895.1. Classification (GTDB taxonomy): domain Bacteria; phylum Actinomycetota; class Acidimicrobiia; order Acidimicrobiales; family Ilumatobacteraceae; genus DASZOG01. Next base: position 1,131 of record DASZOG010000310.1, on the reverse strand, counting down.
GCTGGCGGGCGTGCCGGTCCACGTGCTGATTGTGGCGGCAGCGGGGGACGCCGCGGTCGCCGACCGGTGGGTCGCCGCCATCCGCGGGTCGCAGCGCGAGTCGCCGCGCGGCGCCGATCGCGTCACGGTGACGGCAGTCGATCCGGCGGGACTCGTCGCGGCGCTGCACGGGCTGCCGGACACGCCGGAACGCCGAGCGGTCCCGCTCGGCGTCGTGGTGGTCGGCAGCACGGGCAGTGTCGGCGAGCTCGCCGACGGGGTCGTGCGGGCCGCGGCGGGCGATGGGCGGGTTCGGGCGCTCGTGTTGTGCGGCACGCCGCTGTCGCCGGAGTCGACGTCGCTCCTCGAGCGCTGGCCCGAGGTCGCTGTTCTCGGTCTCGCCGATCCCGCCACCCGCCCGGCCCTGGCGAGCGTGGTCGACGCCCACCTCGCTTCGGCGAACGAGCACTCCGACCTGCTCGTCGGTCCGGTGACCGACGACGTCGTCGCGCAGGCGGCGAGGTGGCTCGTCGCCCGGCTGTCGAGCACGGCCGCGGTCGAGGAGATCGTGCTCACGACGAGCGACGGCTGGGAGGTGCACGCCACCCGGTGCCTCCCGCGGCACGTGGACGCGCCGGTCCCAGGCATCGTCCTGCTCCACTCCGGCCGCAGCGACCGGGCCGTCTTCGCCCGCCTCGAACGGTTGCTGGCCGAGCGGGGCATGGCCGTGCTGAACATCGACTGGCGCGGCCGAGGCAGGACGATCAACCGGGGGTCCTACTTCGATCTGTCGCCTGAGGAGCGCGCCCTCGGGTGGCGCGACGCCGCGGCTGCCGTCGACCACCTTGCCGGGCTTCCGAGCGTTGATCCGCAACGGCTCGGCGCAGTCGGTGTCGTCCACGGCGCCGAGCACGCTGTGCGCGCCGCGGTCCGCGACACGCCCCTCCGGGCGATCGCCATCCTCACCGGGTACCGCCCCGCCGACGAGGCGGAGCGCGAGTTGCTCACCGGCGGCGCGGTGGACGTGTTGTACGTGACGAGTCGCGACCACACCGTCACGACGGCGGCGATGCGTGCCTTGCACGACGCGACACCGCCTGGACGGTCCCGCTTCGTCGAGTATCCCGGCGGTGCGATCGGCTACCAGCTCTT
>DASZOG010000309.1:0-6731 GCA_035550895.1 Acidimicrobiales bacterium | reverse complement strand
GAAGTTCGCCGCCCGCCCGCCGACCTGGTTGACGACGTCGAGCGTACTCATCGCCAGCCCGGCACCATTGGCGATGATCCCGACGGATCCGTCGAGCCCGATGTACTGGAGCTGCTTCTCCCGCGCCATCCGCTCCCGTTCGTCGAGCACCTGCGTGGAGCGGAACTCCTCCCACTCCGGATGGCGGAACGCGGCACTGTCGTCGAGGCTGACCTTGGCATCGAGCGCGTGCACCTCGCCGTCGGGCTTGAGGATCAGCGGGTTGATCTCCGCCAGGTCGCAGTCGCCCTCGACGAAGCAGCGGTACAGCTTGACCAGGATCTCCGCCACGCCGTCCAGCGCCCGCGCCGGGATGCCCGCGTCGACCGCGGCCTGGCGGGCGACATCGAGTGCGATGCCGTCCACCGGGTCGACGTGGACCTTGACGATCGCCTGCGGGTCGCGGGCGGCGACCTCCTCGATGTCGACGCCACCCTGCGCGGACATCATCAGCAGGTGCTTCTTCGCCGAGCGGTCGAGCGTGTAGCTGGCGTAGTACTCCTCGGCGATGTCGGACGCCCGCTCCACCCATACCCGCCGCACGACGTGGCCCTTGATGTCCATCCCGAGGATGTTCCCGGCGTGGTGGCGTACCTGCTCGGCGTCGTCGGCGAGCTGGATCCCGCCCGCCTTGCCCCGCCCGCCGACCTGCACCTGGGCCTTGACGACGACGGGATAGCCCGCCGCGTCGGCCTGGGCCACGGCCTCGTCGGCGGTGTCCGCCGCGCCGCCCGGTGAGACCGGGATGTCGAACCGGGCGAAGACCTGCTTGCCCTGGTACTCCAGGAGATCCATCCCCTACGGCTCCTCTCTCACGGCTGCCGCGTCTGTCGCGTCTCTCGCGTCGAGCGCGCCTTCCAGCCACCGGCAGATCCCCGACAGCGACGCGCCAGGGGTGAAGATCTCGGCCACGCCCGCTGCCTTCAACCGCGCCACGTCCGCGTTCGGGATGACGCCTCCGCCGAACACGAGCACGTCGTCGAGCTGGCGATCGTGCAGCTCCTCCATCACCCGCGGGAACAACGTCAGGTGCGCGCCTGACAGGAGCGACAGGCCGACCGCGTCGGCATCCTCCTGCAGCGCCGTCTCCGCGATCTGTTCGGGCGTCTGGTGGAGACCGGTGTAGATGACCTCGAACCCGTGGTCGCGCAGCGCCCGGGTGATCGTCTTCGCCCCCCGGTCGTGGCCGTCGAGGCCGGGCTTGGCCACGACGACGCGGTAGGGGCGGTCCACGAGCCGCGCACCCTATTGGAAACCCCCGCGAACCGGCGAGACTGGTGCGCCATGTCGCTCCCGACGCTGCGCTCGCCGGTCGCCCGCGCCGTCGTGCCCGTCCTGGCCGGCATGGCGTTCATCGCGCTCCTCTTCGGGATCCTGTGGCTGGCCGCGGTGATCCTGTCGCGCAACGCGGACGACCTCGACGTGCGGTTGGGCGACGAGGTGTTCGAGGTCGGGCGCATCGACCGCCTGGCGGACGAGATCGAGGAGCGCGGGCCGTTGCTCTTCCCCGGTCTCGTCGGGCCGGCCGGCGAGCGGCCGGTCGGGCTGGACCACACGGGAGACAACGACGTCGAGGGATGGCGGGTGTTCCACCTTCAACCGGCTGGCGCGCCGGCCGGGTGCCTGGTGACCCAGGACGAAGCGACCGGCGCGCTCGCCGACTGTGCCGGCCTGCCCGTCGCCGTTGCGGACCTGCCGGCGGCGGAGGACGTGATCGTCGTGATCGACGCCGACAACGGCCAACTCTCGCTCGACCTGCGCACGGCGACGACGACCACCGCGCCGTGACCCCGGCGAACGCGCCCGACGTGCCTCGGCGCGGGGAGGTGGCCGGCCGCCTCAGGCTCGGACGGCTTCCAGCAGTCGCTCGGTGAAGTCGGCTGTCTCCGCCTCGAGGCGGCGGCGGTGGAGCGCCAGGCCGCCGATCACGTCCGCACCGGAGGTCGCCACCATGCCCTGCATCTTCGGGATCGTCTTGCCCGGGTTGAGCGCGTAGGTGCAGTAGACGACGGCGCGCTTGCCGCGCATCGCCGGTAGGTGCCCGAGGCGCGCCGCGCCCCGCGGGCGCTGGCCGACGACGAAGATCCCGTCCGTCCAGCTGCCGACGACCACGAGATCGGCCGCAGCCAGCGCCGGCAGGTCGATCGCGTCCAACGGGCACAGTCCGTCGACGCCGACGCCGGACCCCTGCAGGTGCCCGGCGATCAGCTCCCCGGCCCGCCGGGTGTTGCCCGTCAGCGACTCGTACAGCACCACCGCACGCATCCCGGCAGTTTGTACCAGCCGGCGAGGCGGCCGCCGGCCCGCCGAGCCGTGCTTCTCTGGCAACTTGGGCGCATCACGTGCGCCCAAAGCGCGTCAGAACGAGTTCCGGGGTGGACGGACCGGGAACCGGGGGCGGGGGCGTAGCGTCCAACGATCGTGGATCGACGGACGTTCCTCGCCCTGCTCGCCGCGCCGGCGTTCGCCCAGCTGCTCGCCGCCTGCGGCGACGACGACGATGGAGGTGCCACGACTGAAGGGACGCTGCTGCGGGCCGATCTGGCGCGCGCTGCGGGAGGGGACCCCGCGGCGGCAGTGCGCGTCGTCAACGCGTTCGGTGCCGACCTCTACGGGTGGCTGACGCGCGAGGCCGGGAACATCGTCATCTCGCCGGCGAGCGTCGCGATCGCGCTGGCGATGACCCGGGAGGGCGCCGGCGGCACGACGGCGACCGAGATGGACGCCGTACTGCACAACGAGGATCCGACGGGCCTGGCGACCGCGATGAACGGCCTCTCCACCGCGCTCGAATCCCGCTCGGGAACGTTCCCGGGCAGCGACGGCGAGGACGCAGAGGTGCTGCTGTCGATCGCCAACTCGCTGTGGGCGCAGGACGGGCTGGCGTTCGAGCAGCCGTTCCTCGACGTGCTGGCTGAGGAGTACGGGGCCGGTGTCCGCGTCGTCGACTACGAGGAAGATCCTGAAGCCGCCCGCGTCGACATCAACGCCTGGGTCGCCGGCGAGACCTCCGAGCGGATCCCCGAGCTGATCCCCGAGGGCATGATCACCCAGGACACCCGCCTGACGCTCGTCAACGCGGTGTACCTGCTGGCCGACTGGGCCCTGCCGTTCACGGCGGAGGCGACCGCTGACGGCCCGTTCACCCTGGACGACAGCTCCACGGTCACCGTTCCGTTCATGCACCAGGAGGCGCAGTTCCTCTACGCCGAGGGCGACGGCTGGCAGGCGGTGCAGCTGCCCTACGTGGGCGACCAGCTGGCGATGCTCGTCGTCGTCCCCGAGCCCGGCGGGCTCGGCGTGGTCGAGGACGGGCTGGCCGCCGGGTTCCTCGACGAAGCGGTCACCGGCCTCGCCGACCAGCGCGTGGTGCTCACGCTGCCGAAGTGGGACACCGAGTCGCACGTGCAGCTCCGCCAGGCGCTGTCCGAGCTGGGCATGCCGACTGCGTTCAGCGATGGTGCGGACTTCTCCGGGATGACCACAGAGGCCGAGCTCGCCATCCAGGACGTCGTCCACCAGGCGAACATCACGGTGGACGAGAAGGGCACCGAGGCGGCTGCCGCCACCGCGGTCGTGGTCGGCGTGACATCCGCCCCGGTCGACGAGCCGGTGGTCGTCACCGCTGACCGGCCGTTCCTCTTCGTGCTGCGCGACGTGGAGACCGGAGCGATCCTCTTCCTCGGCCGGGTCGTCGACCCGTCGGCCACCGCGCCCTGAGGAGGACCCGAGCTCAGAGCCGCTCGAGCTTCGACCACGAGAGGAGCAGGTTCTTCTCGCCGGCGTCGCGGAAGCGGATCTTGGCGACGGCGTTGTCGCCGTGGCCCTCGATGTGCACGATCACGCCCTCGCCGAAGGATGCGTGGCGGACGTCGTCGCCCACCTTCAGCTGCAAACCCAGCGAACCCGTCGACGCGTCGAGGCCGGCGCGCTGGCTGGCGCGCAGCGCGGCGTCGACGACGCGCTCGCGGTGCTCGGCCCATTCCTCGTCGACGACCGTCGTCCGCCGCTCCCTTCGCTCGCTCCCGTCGCCGTAGCCGCCCCAGCCGGGACGGGCACTGCCGCGGCCGGCATGGCGCCGGCGGTCGGCGCCGAGCTCGAGCACGAGCTCGCCCGGCACCTCGTCGAGGAACCGGCTCGGCGGGTTGTACTGCGTCGCCCCGAACAGGGACCGGCTCCAGGCGTGCGTCAGGTACAGCCGCTCCATGGCGCGGGTGATGCCGACGTACGCCAGGCGGCGCTCCTCCTCCAGCTCGTCCGGTTCGGTCAGCGACCGGATGTGCGGGAAGACACCCTCCTCCATCCCGATCAGGAACACGACGGGATACTCGAGGCCCTTCGCCGTGTGCAGCGTCATCAGGACGACGCGGGAGTCGTCGCCGTCGAGCTCGTCCGCGTCGGAGACGAGGGAGACCTGTTCGAGGAACTCGCCGACGTCGGCGAACTCTCGCGCCGAGCCGACCAGCTCGCCCAGGTTCTCCAGTCGCCCTGCCGATTCGACGGACTGCTCGGCTTCGAGCTCGGCGAGGTAACCGCTGCGCTCCAGCGCTGCCTGCAGCACCTCGGCCGCACCCCGCGGCACGACTTCGGCGAGCTCGTCGAGGAGCTCGACGAACGCACGGATGCCGCGGGAAGCCCCGCCGGAGACGCCGGCCTCGTCGGACCGGCGCAGCGCGTCGAGGAAGGTGATCCCCTGCTCGGTGGCGAACGCGTCCAGGCGGGCGACGCTCTGGTCGCCGACGCCGCGCTTCGGGACGTTCAACACGCGCTTCACGCTGACTTCGTCGGCCGGGTTGGCGATCGCCCGCAGGTAGGCGAGCGCGTCACGGATCTCCCGCCGGTCGTAGAACCGCGTGCCGCCGACGACCTTGTACGGCACACCGCCGCGCATCAGCGCCTCCTCGAGGATGCGGGACTGCGCGTTGGTCCGGTAGAAGACGGCCATGTCACCCCACCGGCGACCGTCGCCGTGGTGCAGGTCCGCGAGAGTGTTGACGACCCACAGCGCCTCGTCTGACTCGTCCTCGGCGTGGTAGCGGGTGATCCTCTCGCCATCGCCCTGGTCGGTCCAGAGGTTCTTCGGCTTGCGCGCCAGGTTGTTGTCGATCACCGCATTCGCCGCGCTGAGGATCGTCTGGGTCGAGCGGTAGTTCTGGTCGAGCACGATCGTGGTGACGTCCGGGAACGCCTCCTCGAACTGCAAGATGTTCCGCAAGTCGGCGCCGCGAAAGCGGTAGATGCTGTTGTGCACCAGAACGCCCTCAGCAAGGTATGAGTGAGTCCCCTCGACCTCGAGGTCGTAGACCGGACCCTCGTACTCCTCGATCTCGACGTCGTCGACGACCGACTCCGTCAGTTGATCACCGTCACGCACGAGTACGGCCATGCCCGGACGCAGCTGACTGAGCGGCGTGAGGTCGTACACCCGCGCCCCGACCGCCATCCTCCGCCGGAGCGGCAAGTCCTCCGCCTCGGCGATCCGCTTCGCCTCAGCCAGCGCAGCCGGATACGACGCATTCTGGGCGCGGATTGGTGCGTCCGACGCACCACCTCGCGCCCAGAGCGAGCCGGCGTGCGCGCCGGCCAGCGCTCGCTCGAGCTCGACGACGTGCTCACCCGAGGCGCCGGCATGCATGGTCAACAGCACTTCGTCGTGGCCCGGCGACTCGTCGCGAGAAGCCACGGGCAAGACGTGCTGGACAGTGCCGCGGAGGAGACACGCGCCCGCCCGGACAACGACCACCGGACCACGAGACCGCCCCGTCCTCACCACCGTCACCGGTGCGGGCACTGGCGCCCGCCGGCCGGCCGAGCCCAAGACGACATCCCCTTCGCGGAGAACTTCGATTGCGACGTCGCCATCGGGCGTGGCGATCCGCGCCCCCCGTGGCAGGCACTGGTCGCCGTCGCCGACCACGGCGACGTTGCGGTGCTTGGCGCCGAGCATCAGGACGAGCTCGTTCTGGGCGGTGTTCGTGTCCTGGTACTCATCGACGAGGACGTGTTCGAAGCGGTCCTGGTACTCGGCGTGGACGTCGGGATGGCGGCGGAACAGGAGCACGGTGTTGACGAGCAGGTCGTCGAAGTCCATCGCCCCCGCCTTCAGCAGCCGCGCCTGGTACTCGCGGGCGACGTCGGCGATCTTCCGCTCGAAGATGTTCCCGGCCCGGTCCGCCAGCTGGTCGGGCAGGACCAGGTTGTTCTTGTGCTGGCTGATCGTGGCGTGCACCGACCGTGGCGGGAACCGCTTCGCGTCCAGCCCGAGATCGCGGATCACGTAGCCCGTGAGGCGCTGCGCGTCGGCCTGGTCGTAGATCGAGAACGAGCGGGGATAGCCCAGCCGGTCGGCGTGCGCGCGCAGGATCCGCACGCACGCCGAGTGGAACGTGGACACCCACATCTTCCGGGCGACCGGACCGACGAGGCGCTCGACCCGCTCGCGCATCTCGCCCGCCGCCTTGTTCGTGAACGTGATGGCGAGGATGTGCATCGGGTGCACGCCCTCGTCGATCAGGTGGGCGATGCGGTGCGTGAGCACGCGGGTCTTGCCGGAGCCGGCGCCGGCGACGATCAGCAGCGGGCCCCCCTCGTGGACCACGGCGTCGAGCTGGTCCGGGTTCAGCCCGTCGGTGAGCGGACCGGAGGAGGGGGCGACCATGGCAGGCCCATCCTACGGCCGGGGTGGGACGCCC
>DASZOG010000308.1:0-6772 GCA_035550895.1 Acidimicrobiales bacterium | reverse complement strand
TGCGCATCTCGAACCAGTGCCGCTGCTGCGAGGGTTGGATCGGCGTCTCGGAGAAGATTCCCTCACTGATCTCGTCGAAGAAGTCGTCGAGCATCTCGACGGTCTCGAAGTACTCGTCGACGACCACGTCGAGCAGGCCGTAGAGCAGGAAGCTGACGCCGTACACGGCGAGATCCGGCGAGCGGTCCCATCGCCGGAGGACCGGCTCCATCGAGAAGCCGTCGTTCTTGCGGACGGTGACCAGCCACCGCTTGTTGATGAACGCGTCGACCTCGGTCGCGTCCAATGTGCCCTGTTCGGCGTCGATGCGCACGGCGTGGCAGGCGAGGAAGAGGTGTGACGCGTAGTGGTCGACCTTCGGGCGCTGATGCGGACCCAGAGCGTCCTCCACCGCCAGCTCGTGCAGACCGAGCTCGTCGGCCAGCTCGACCAACTCCTCCTTCGACGGCCCGCAGAGGTCGACCCAGACGACGGTGTCGGGCCGGGCGAGGTGCTCGGACACGTCCTCCATCGGGAAGTCCTCGGCCTCGAGGACGCCCTTGCAGTAGACGCGGGTGCTCGCCACGCAACCTCCACAGGTCGGTCCGCCGACGGAGGCTACGACGTGCGCTGTCGACGAACGTGTCCGGCCGCGCCCAGCTGCGGTGACAGAGTGCTGGCCATGGACGCGCCGGACGCCAAGTCGGACCTGCATCGCTACCTGACGATCGCCCGCGAAGCGTTGCTGTGGAAGCTCGACGGCGTGTCGGACTACGACGTCCGCCGGCCGCTGACCCCGACCGGCACCAACCTGCTCGGTCTGGTGAAGCACGTCGCCAGCGTCGAAGCCGGCTACCTCGGCGACGTGTTCGGCCGGCCGTTCCCCGAGCCGCTGCCGTGGTTCGCGGACGACGCCGAGCCGAACGCCGACATGTGGGCCACCGCCGAGGAATCACGCGCCGACATCGTCGGCTTCTACCGGCGCGTCTGGGCGCACTCCGACGCCACGGTCGACGCGTTGGAGCTCGACGCCGTGGGCCACGTGCCGCACTGGCCGCCGGAGCGCAGCGAGGTGACGCTGCACCTGATCCTCGTGCACATGATCGCCGAGACCAACCGCCACGCCGGTCACGCGGACATCGTCCGCGAGCTGATCGACGGCACCGTCGGCCACCGCGTCGACAACGACAACATGGCGCCGGTCGACGCGGCGTGGTGGACGGGATACCGCGACCGGCTCGAGCAGGTCGCGCTGCAGTTCCGCGCCGGCGCGACGGAGCACTGACGGCGGCCGCGCAACGCGGCGCGGCCGACCGAGCCTTCAGCTGCAGACGCAGACGCGGTTGCCGTCGGCGTCGGCGAGCACGACGAAGCTGGCGGCCTCGTCGACCACCCGACCGCCGGCGGCGACAGCTGCGTCGATGCGTTGCTGCGCGACCTCGGGCGGGACCCGCACGTCGAGGTGAAACCGTTGCCGCGGCTCGTCCGACCCGCTGCTCTGGAACCAGAGCATCGGCAGGTCCGCATCGTCGTTGCGCACCTCGTCGTCGGCACGGGGGTGGTCCCGGTAGCCGAGGACCGCCCGCCAGAACGGCTTGATCCGGGCGTGGTCGGGCGTGTCGAGCGCCAGCTCCACCGTCGACACAGCCGCGGGGTCAGCGCTCACACCGAGCTCCGCTGCCAGCTCCGAGATCCGGCGGGCCAGGGAGACGTCGCGCTCGGTGAGCCCGAACACGTCATGGCTGAAGAGGCGGACGTTGAGGTGCGGGTAGCGCAGGTCGAGGTCCGGGTGGTGGTTCGCCGCTTCCGCGGCCTCGCCGATCAGGTGCACGAGGCGCAGCCCGGTGGCGAAGTTGCCCGTGCGGAACCGGGTCAGCAGCGCGTGGGCGATCGGGCGCCAGTCGGTGAGGTCGGCGGCCTCGATCTGTGCAGGGGTGAGAGTCGAGTCGCTCATCCCGGGAAGTCTCACACGCTCCGGCTCCGCCCCGGATCGAAGCGATCAGCCTGCGCCGCTGCTACGCGCCGGGATGGGCGGTGGGCAGCGTCCCGGGTCGGGCTGCAGTGGCGGACCGTCGACGGGGCAATACGTCTCGCGTGCGGAGCGGCGACCGCGGGCGTGGCTCCGGAGGCCGACGAAGCTGATCGGTGCGGCCGCTGCCGCCAGCACGGCTGCGACCACGATCGAGGTGCGGAAGGCGTCGGTGACCTCGCTCGCTCCAGCAGCGGACGACAGGCCCGACACCGCCGGGATGACCGCCAGCGCGGCAAGGCTCGCGGTCCTCGCCGCCGCGTTGTTCACGCCGGATCCGACACTGACGTGATCCGCGGTCACGGATCCCATCACCGTCGCGGTGAGCGGTGCCACGAACGTGACCAGGCCGAGCCCGAACACGATCGCGCCGGGCAGGACGTCGGCCGCCCACGAGGGGTCCCGCCCGATGCGGCCGAGGAGGAGCAGCCCTGCCGCCGTGAGGAGGGGGCCCAGGGTCAGCTGCAGCCGCGGACCGATCCGCTGGGCGAGCGCTCCGGACCTGGCGGACCCGAGGAGCATCAGCACCGTGGTCGGGAGCAACGCCGTCCCCGCGGCGAGCGCCGACCAGCCCGCGGCGACCTGGAGCTGGTAGGCGACCAGGAAGAACGACACGCCGAGCGCTCCGTAGAGGAGCACGGTGGCCAGGTTCGTCACGGTGAAGTCCCTGCTGCGGAACAGTGCGGGGGGGACGAGGGGATCCGGAGTGTGCAGCATGCGCCGGACGAACGCGGTCATGCCGATCGCGCCGACCGCGGCGGCTCCGAGGACGGCAGGGTCGGCCCATCCGCGGGGGCCGGCCTCGATGAGCGCCCACGTGGTCACGCCGAGGCTCACGACGGCAAGGGCGGAGCCCGTCACGTCGAGGCTGCCCGCCGAGTGGGGATCCCGTGTCTCCGGCACCGAGCGGAGCGCGCAGATCACGACCAGTGCTGCGACGGGAACGTTGAGGAGGAATGCCCACCGCCAGCCTGGACCATCGACCAACCACCCGCCGAGGAAGGGACCGACCGCCGCCGCCACTCCGCCGAGACCGGACCAGGCCCCGACGGCCTTGGCGCGGTCGTCCTTCCGGAAGCTCGCCTGCAGGATGGCCAGGCTGCCTGGGGTGAGCAGCGCGGCTCCTGCGCCCTGGAGCACACGGGCGGCGACGAGCACTTCGATGTTCGGCGCCGCTCCGCAGAGCAGCGACGCGCCGGCAAACCAGACCGTGCCGATCAGGAACGTCCTCCGTCGTCCGTACCGATCGCCGAGCGCGCCGGCGAGGAGGATCAGCGACGCCAGTGCGAGCAGGTAGCCCGTGAGGACCCATTGCAGGGAACTCACGGAGGCGTCGAAGTCGTCGCCGATGTGCGGCAGCGCGACGTTGACGATCGTCGCGTCGAGGCTCGCCATCCCGCTCGCCGCGACGGTCGACGCGAGTGCGAGCCGCCCGGCAGTCGACTTCAGTGCCAGCCCGTCATCGGACGCGAGCTGCGACGCGACCTCCATGCCGGGCGCGAACGTCCGTCGCGCGGCGCGTGTTCCCGTCCCCTCAGGAGTCGGTCATCCCGGGCGGGGCAGCCTCGGCCATGCCGACCTCGCCCACTCCCGCCTCGTCGTCGTCGCCCTGGTCGAGGCGGAACGGCGGATACCTGTCGGTCATCAGCGCGGCGTAGGCGACGACGCGGTAGACCCACCGGTTGAGGCCCATGACGAACTCGAAGATGCTCCGCGGGTAGCGCCCGCTGAACAGCAGCGCCACCGCGGCGAACAGCACGAGCACACCGATCAGCCCCGGCATTGCGCCGGTCCAGCGGTCCTCGGACGGGTCCCACCAGCCGATCCACCAACCACCGCCGAAGATGGCGACGAGCGCGTAGTGCGGGATTGCCAGCAGCCACCACTTCACCAGCACCAAGCCGCGGGAGAGCTGCTCCGGGTAGCGCACGCTCAGCTCGGCCGGGTAGTCGGCCTCGTCGAGCGTGAACGGCGGATACCGGTCCGTGCCGAGCGCACTGAACGAGTAGAAGCCGACCCGCCAGCTCCACCGCAGCACACCGACATTGAAGTCGAACAGGCCGCGCGGGTACCGACCCGTGAACAGGATGGCGAAGAATGCGATCACCGTGACGACGGCGAACGCGATCCACAGGAACACGAGGATGATGTAGTGCGGGATCGCCAGCAGCCACTTGACGAGCCAGAGGCCGCGGCTGAGCTCGTCGTCGAGATGGCCGGTGAGGTGCAGCGGGTACGGCTCCGCTCGCCGGACGGCGACGGCGGTCGCGGTCGCCGGCGCGACGGGGGCGGCCGGAGGCGCCCAGGCCGCCGGAGCGCCGACAACTGCCGGGGCCGGCTCTTCTCGCCGCGCCAATCCGCGGCTGCCGAAGATGACGAGTGCCGCGCCCCCGGCCAGCAGGACGATGCCGCCGATCATCAGACCGATGATCGCGGGCAGCAGCCAGTCGAGCTTGATGCCGAGTCGCGCGTCGAGATCGACGCCGCGGCTGGCGTCGGCGTTCATCATCACGACCGTCCAGTCGCCGCTCTCCACCTCCCAGGTCAGTGCCCCTTCCGCGTCGGCCGTCAGCTGTGCCACCCAGAACCCCTGCTCCTCCGGAGGGGCGGGTGTCGCCGTTCCGTTCACCCGCCGGAACGTGACCCGATCCGGGGAGAGCTCGAAGTCGCGGATCACGTCTCGGCTGACGTCGTCGAGGTACTGCCGCACGTCCGGGGTCGGACCGATCCCGGCGAAGATCGGCGTCTCCGGCCGTCCCGGATCGATCGTCAGGCGCACGGTGCCGAGCGCACCGCGATCGATCAGCCAGTCCGACTCACCGGGCTCGCTCTCGAGGTCGACACGATCGGAGGTGATCGCGTACGTGGCCGACGCGAGACGGACCTCGCCCGTCTGGAAGAACCCGTCCGTGCGCTGCGTCGCGTAGGCGACGAGAGCGGCGGTGCCCCCGGCGAGCATCCCGAACCCGATCAGCGCCACCAGCGCGCCGATGATGATCATCACGATTCGGCCGGCCTTCATCGGTACCACCTCCCGTGGCAGGCGCCCGCACGCGCGAGCGGCACCTCAGCTTGTCGCGTCCACCGACGCAGGTGTGCGATGCGGCGCCGCCCACGGGTGTGTTGCCGAGCGACGTGGGAGGATCGAACGATGACGTCCACCGTGCTGCTGTGCTCCGACGGATCCGACCTCGCGCTCTCGGCACTCTCGCGCGGGTTGAGCGTGATCGCGGCAGCAGACCGCACAGCCGTGGCGACGGTCGTGGAGTTCGTGCACCCGATCGACGTCGTCGGGACGGGCATGGCCGGCGGCGTCATCAGCCCTGCTGAGGCGACGCGTCTCGACGAGGAGCAGGTCGCCGACGGGCAGCGCGTCCTCGCCGAGACCTGTGCCCATCTGGGGCTCACCGGTGCCGAGCAGTTCGTCCTGCGCGGCAGCGCCGGCCCAGCGCTGTGCGAGCTGGCCGCCTCGCTGCCCGCGACCGTGATGATCCTCGGGACGCGCGGCCGCGGAGGCTTGCGCCGCGCCGTGCTTGGATCGGTGTCCGACCACGTCGTCCGCCACGCCCCGTGCCCCGTCGTCATCTCCGGCGCGGTCGATCAGTAGCTCGACTCAGGCGACGCCGCAGATGTCGAGCGCGAGTAGGGCGAGGGTCCGGGCCGTCGTCACGACGTCGCTCAGCTCGACGGACTCGCGTGGGCCATGGGCGAGGCGCGCGTCTCCCGGCCCGTACTGCACGGTGGGGATGCCGCCGAGACCGGTGAGGAGCCGGAGGTCGCTGCCGTACGGCGCGCCGTAGACGTCAGCGGCGCGCCGGTCGCCGGTCGTCGCGGCGGCATGAGCCGCCTGCACCCGGACCGTCAAGTCGCTGCTGGCCGGGAGGCGACCGGACGCGAACTGCCCGCCCCACCACTCGACCTCGACGGGGTGGTCGCGGAACCAGGGGTCGCTGTCGTTCACGTCCGCGATGGCGGCCTCCAGGCTGACGCGGGCGGCGGCGGTCGATTCGTCGAGCGCGACACCGAGACGACCCTCGGCGACCAGCAGGTCCGGCACCGAGGAGGCCCAGTCGCCGGCGGTCACCGTCCCGATCGACAGCGGATGGGCGAGCGACCAGCGGGTCATCAGTGGATCGACGGCGCGATGGCGGTGCTGCTCGAGCTCGTGGAGCGTCTGCCAGACCGGCCAGAACTTCTCGATCGCGCTCACGCCGTCCGTGCGCCGAGCAGCGTGTGTCGCCGCGCCACGGACGCGCAGCCGGAACGTCAACGCGCCGGAGTTCGCCGGGATCACGTCGAGATCGGTCGGCTCGGCGATCACACATGCATCGGCACGCCAGCCGCGCTGGAGCAGAGCGAACGTGCCCAACCCGCCGTCCTCCTCCCCCTGCACCGGAGTGACGACGAGGTCGCCGCGCAGCCGCACCCCGGCGGCGCGCAGCGCGTCCGCCGCGGCAAGGGCCGCGACCAGCCCGGCCTTCATGTCGCACGCACCCTGTTCGAACAGCCGGCCAGCGCGTTGCGTGGCGGCGAACGGAGAGACATTTCATGCCTCGAGGTTGTTTGTCGGCACGACGTCGATGTGGCCGTTGAGCATCAGCGTCGGTCCGTCGCCGGCTCCGGCCAGCCGGCCGACCAAACCCCACGCCTCGCGCCGCTCGATCTCCATCCCGGGGAAGTCCGGGTGCCGCTGGAGCTCCTCCAGGTCGATCTGCCAGTGGTCCACCTCGAGGCCGGTGCGGCGCAGGCGATCGGCGAGCAGCT
>DASZOG010000307.1:0-3985 GCA_035550895.1 Acidimicrobiales bacterium | reverse complement strand
GGATCGCAGCACGATCTGCACCGTCGGTGTCGACGATCGTGCGGACGGTGGGGCTGTAGCTGCCCGTAGAGTCCACGCCGCCGCAGGCGGCGCCGCAGGAGGTCGACGCGATGGCCGTACTCGTCACAGGAGGCGCGGGCTACATCGGCTCGCACGTGACTCGGCTGCTGCGCGATCGCGGTCGCGACGTCGTCGTCCTCGACACCCTCGAGCGGGGCCGGAAGGAGGCGGTGCTCGACGCTCCGCTCGCCGTCGGCGACATCGCCGACGCGGACCTCGTCGCCCAGACGGTGCGCGACCACGCCGTGGACGCAGCGATCCACTTCGCCGCATACAAGGCGCCCGGTGAGTCGATGCAGGCGCCCGGCCGGTACTTCGCCAACAACGTCACGGGCTCGCAGGTCCTCATCGAGACGCTGCAGCGCGCCGGCGTCCGGCGCGTCGTCTTCTCCTCCTCGTGCTCGGTGTATGGCACGCCCGACCACGTGCCGGTCGGAGAGGACGCACCACTGCATCCCGAGAGCGTGTACGGCGAGACGAAGCGGATGATCGAGGACGTCCTGCGGTGGTACGACGTCTGCCACGGGGTGCGCTCCGTATCGCTGCGGTACTTCAACGCCGCCGGCGCGGCGAGCGACGGCGTCATCGGCGAGGACTGGACGCAGACCGCGAACCTGATCCCGTTGGCGATGAAGGCCAGCCTCGGTGCCGGTAAACCGCTGCAGGTGTTCGGGACGGACTACCCGACGCCGGACGGCACCGCGATCCGCGACTACATCCACATCGAGGACCTCGCCGACGCGCACCTGCGGGCGCTGGAGTATCTCGAGCGCGGCGGCGTGTCGCGAGCGTTGAACGTGGGCACCGGTGTCGGATCCTCCGTGCAGGAGGTGATCGACACGATCGAGCGGGTCTCGGGCCGACCCGTGCCGCACGCACACGTCGGTCGCCGACCTGGCGACCCGGTCGCGCTCTACGCCGACAACACGCGCGTGCGTGAGACGCTCGGCTGGGAGCCGACGAAGGGCCTCGAGGAGATCATCGCCAGCGCATGGCGCTGGCACAGCTCGGCCGCTGGCTGACAGCGGTTGGACGGGTGTGCTCAGGCGCCGGCGGCGGCGATGGCCGCCTCGGCGGTCGCCGGAACGTTGCCGTTCACTGCGACCGCCGGGCCTGCCCCCGCCAGTTCGCGACCCTGTTCGGCGCGTCGCGCCCGCCGCAGCGGCACGACGTCGGCCGTCGCCGGCTCGTGCAGCGCCACACCCGCAAGCCGGCGGAGGAGCATGCCGGCGAAGACCGGGAACGCGCCGAAGTCCTCGATCAGGTAGCGACGCCACAGCCGGCGTGGCTCCATCGCCAGGCGGTACATCCACTCGAACCCCGAGTTGGAGACCCACTTCGGCGCCCGCTTGACTTCGCCGACGAAGAACGCGAGGGCCCCGCCTGTGGCCACGCCGACCGCCGGTGCGTACTCCCACATGTACTGCGACAGCAGGACCTGCTTGGCCGGCGGCAGCGAGCAGATGATCACCTTCGCACCGCTGGCCCGGGCGCGGTGGAACGCGCGCATCGCGTCGCCCGCGTCGAGGTCGGCGTCGAAGAACGAATCGTCGTAGCCCGTGATCTCGATGTGCGGGTAGCGCTCCTTCAGCATGAGTGTCGCCCGCTCGCACGAGTCACCGGTCGATCCGAACAGGAAGACCGGCAGTCCCTCGTCGGCGCACCGTGCGAGGAGGGGCTCGAAGAGGTCGCTTCCCGAGACCTTCGCCGGCAGCGGGAGGCGGAGCAGGCGGGAGATCATCAGCAGCGGCATGCCGTCCGGCAGGGAGAGGAACGCCCGCCGGTAGGCGTCGACGAGCAGCGGCGAGCGCTGCGCCATGGCGATGTGGTCGACGTTCGGGGTGAGGACGAACCCTCCCTGGTCGCTCTTCGCCCGCTCCACGATCCGGTCGATCGCCTCGTCGAGGTCCACGCCATGCGCATGGACGCGCCCGAAGCGCACGACAGGAGGCTGCCGATGATGCGCCCGCTCCATTGCCCGCCCGCTTTCCGCTCGCTTGTTCCGCCGGGTTCCACCGCCCCGCTGGCGTGACTATGGAGCAAGCGGTTCGGTCGTGGCTCGGATCGCAACGTTCTCGCCATCTGAGCGAAACAGATGAGATGAAACTCAGCACGTCCGGTGGCGGGACCACCACCACACGTGCTTCTCAGGGTGCGTTGCGGCGAGTGCGGGTCCAAGAGACACGGTCCGGGCGGAGCAGAACGCGCAGCCAGAGCACGACCTTCCACACGACCGCGCGTGGCGCATGGAGCAGCGCGGCGTAGACGGAACGCGGCACTCGGGCGACGCGCAGGCCGCCGAGGACGTGAGCCACGAAGCCGCCGAGCGAGACGAGGGAGAGCATTGTCCCGGCCCGCCCCAGCCGTGACCGGCCGTGGCCGCCGATCACGGCGGCAGTTGCAGACGCTGCTGTCGCGGAGATGGTTGCGGCGAGCAGGACGGACAAGGGCGGCACGAGCTGGTCGAGCGCGGCGTCGACGTGCGCGATGCGGTACGGCTGCCGGCGTCCCGCTGCCTTCGCCAGCAGCCGCGGGACGTAGCGCCTGGCCAGCTGGGCCCGGCCGAGCTCCCACCGCTCGTTCTGTGTGCGTGCCGCCTCGAGTGTCGCGGGCATCTCCGCCTCGACCACGGCGTCCGGTAGGAACCCGACGCGCTCGCCTGCCAGGAGCAGTTCCAGCTGGAACTCGACGTCCTCCGTCAGGTGCGCGCTGAAGCGGCGCTTGGCGAGCACCTCCCAGCGGAAGACCATCCCGTTGCCGAACAGCCCGGAAGACGCCCCCAGCGCGGTCCGCCCGAGCGGGCGTACGTAGTGGCGGAGCACGAGCGCCGCGTGGCGCACCGCGGTGCTCGGCGAGAGCTCCGGATCGCGCACGGTGTAGTACGTCTGCCAGGCCGAACGGTCCTCGGCGAGCGCCACGTCGACGAGCCGGAGGACGTCCGGTGCCATGTGGGTGTCCGCGTCGAGGATGACCACCGCGTCCGGCGGATCGCCGGCGCGGTCGAGTTGTGCGACGAGCCAGCCGAGCGCCGGTCCCTTGCCTGGATCGGCAGGGTCGTGCCGCTCGTGCACGGTGGCGCCGTTGAGGCGGGCGACTTCGGCGGTGCCGTCGGTGCAGTTGTCGGCGACGACATGGACGCTGACGAGGTGT
This sequence comes from Acidimicrobiales bacterium, assembly GCA_035550895.1. Classification (GTDB taxonomy): domain Bacteria; phylum Actinomycetota; class Acidimicrobiia; order Acidimicrobiales; family Ilumatobacteraceae; genus DASZOG01. Next base: position 775 of record DASZOG010000307.1, on the reverse strand, counting down.
GTCGGGTAGCGCTGCCTGACGACGCTGTCGATCGTCGAGCCGATGATCCGCTCCTCGTCGTGTGCGGGGATGAGCACGGCGAGGCGGTGGGTCGGTTCAGGTGTCGGAGCGGCGGGTTGCCGGCGTCGGCGGAGCGCGGCGCTCGCGGTGACAGCCGCCAGGTATCCGTTCAGCACCGCCGTGCAGGCGGTCCCTGTCACCGCACCAAGCCGCATCACCCCGATCAGGGAACCCGGATCACCTCGGCGCATCGGACGGATGTTTGCTCGGTTCCCCCGGCGGTTCGTTCCATGGTCGCCTCACGTCCCGGTGCGGAGCACGGAACGGCCGGTGCGGACCACCGCGAGCGGTCGAAAACAGCGCATGGTGGCTGCGGCGTCACCGGGCACGGCGGCGGAACCACTTCCGGCGGCGGTCAGCCGCGCGTCGATTCGATTCCGCTCGGCCTCGCCGGGACGACCGGTAATCTCCGCCGACGCGAGTGCGGCGCACTCGTCGGAGAAAGCGGGCGACAGATGGTGACCTCTCGGCGGAACACGCGAGAGGCCGCGGCCAGGTGACTGACGCGGCCGTCATCGGCGGCGGTGTCCTCGGGCTGGCGATGGCGCAGCGCCTGCGCGATCGCGGTGATGAGGTCACGCTGTTCGAGCTCGCACCGGACGTCGGAGGCCTGGCCGGAGCGTGGGCTGCCGATGGCGTGACGTGGGATCGGCACTATCACGTGGCATTGCAGTCCGACGTGCACACCCGGCGGCTGCTCCGGTCCGTGGGTCTC
>DASZOG010000306.1:0-2851 GCA_035550895.1 Acidimicrobiales bacterium | reverse complement strand
TCGGCGAGGCGGAGCCTCCGGCCCAGGCGGACCCGCTGGCGCCGACACGCGTCCCGATAGACGCGACCGATGGCGCCCGTGCCGACGGCGACGGCGACGGCGTGAGCGCGTGCGAGTGGGCGGTGTACGTGGCCGGCGTCGCCGCGCAGCAGGGGTTCTCGGCCCTGCAGGCGCGAGCGACCGGGGCCTGCGAGCGCGGGCTGCAGACGGTGCTCGACGACGGCATCAAGCGCTGCGACGAGGACCGCACCGACGGCCTCGATCGGCTCCAGCGCGGCCAGAAGGTGGCGCTGTCGGTGCTGCTGCTGACGGCCGAGTACTCCGCCGCCATCGAGAACTGCAAGCCCAGGCTGTTCGTCACGCCGGCGGCCACCAGCACCGAGGTCGGCACGACGGTGTCGTTCAGCGCCCGTACGAACGAGGGCGACACGTCCTTCGACTGGACGGCGAGCGACGGCACGATCGACGGCGGCGGCACGTTCACCGCGCCCGCGACGCCCGGGACCGTGACCGTGACGGCGACCACGCGGCGGATCCTGTCGGGCAGCGCGACCGTCACCGTCACGTGCCCGGCCGGACAGGTCGAGTTCGCCGGCGAGTGCCGGACGATCAGCGTCACCGTCGCCCCCGCCACGGTGGCGGTCGCGCCCGGCGCGACACAGCAGTTCACTGCGACCGTCAACAACACGACGGACCAGGGCGTGACGTGGTCGGCCGCCGCCGGCAGCATCACGGCCGGCGGGTTCTACACGGCGCCGACGCTGGCCGGCTCGTACACGATCACGGCCCGCTCGAAGGCCGATCCGACCAAGACCGGCGCGGCGAGCGTCACCGTGGCCCCGCCGGGCGTGTTCGTCAAGGCGCGCACCTCCGAGGTGCTGTCCGTCAGCACGATCGCGGACACGCGCAACAGCAACATGAGCTGCCCGCCGGGGAGCCGTGTCGTCGACAACAAGCTCCTCGCGCGCCCGAGCGGCGGACCCCTCGGCCTCTGGGACTCGGGCACGCTCACCACGTCGGCGGTCGCGTCGCCGGTGTTCTGCACGCCCGGCAGCAGTGAGGCGTCGGGGGCGGCATCGACCCGGACGATCCAGGACGTCGAATCGGTGGGCGGCGACTTCACGGCGTCGTTCAGCGCCGATGACACGCACGGGCTCGTCCTCAGCCGTTCCGGGACCGCGCTCAGCAATCAGGTGACCACCACGGCCCTCACCCTGCTGGGAGTGAGCTTCGACGTCGTGACCGAGACCGTGCAGCTGTCGTGCTCGGCGACGCTCAGCGGCGACCCGCGCGACCCGCAGACCCAGGAGGTGGAGGACACGGTCTTCGAGCTTCGCCTCGGCCCGGCGACGGGCGGTGCCCCGCTCGTCCTGCTCGAGGACACGACCGCGCCGACGATCGTGACCCTGGCCCCCGGAAGCTACGCCCTCTCGATCGAGAGCAAGACGACCCGGCGCCGCGGCAACCAGACCGCCGACCTCTCGTTCCGCTTCGGCACCGCCGCCGAGTGCCACCGCGTCGCCTAGAGCCCAGCCGGAGGAATACTGTGCCGATGGACGTTCAGGACTGGTGGTCGGGCGGCGAGCTGGTGCCGCTGGAGCTGAGCGGGACCGAGCAGCGCGTGTTCGTTCGCCGCGAGGGGGCAGGGCCGTCCATGACGCTCCTGCATGGGTTCCCGAGCTCGTCGCACGACTGGGCGAAGATCGCTCCGGCCCTGGCCGAGCGCTTCGCGCTCACGATGCCCGACCTGCTGGGCTTCGGCGCGTCGGCCAAGCCGCGCGAGCACCGCTATTCGCTGCTCGAGCAGGCGGACCTGGTCGAGGCGCTGTGGGTGTGCGAGGGGATCGAGTCGACTGTGCTCGTGGCGCACGACTACTCGGTCAGCGTGGCCCAGGAGCTCCTGGCGCGGCGCGCGGCCGCCACGCTCGCGGTCGACGTGCGCGCGGTGCACTTCATGAACGGCGGCATCTACCCGGACCTGCACCGGCCCCAGCCCACGCAGGTGGCTCTGCTCGACCCGGTGCAGGGGCCGCAGATAAGCGCCGCGATGAACGGCGAGTTGTTCGCGGCGAGCCTCGCGCCGACCTTCCCGGAGGGGTACGACTCGGGTCCCGATGCCGCCGCCATCTGGCAGAGCTTCCACCTGCACGACGGGCAGGCGAACACGCATCTCCTGATCCGCTACATCGAGGACCGGCGCGAGAACGCCGAGCGGTGGACGCAGGTGCTCGAGACGACCGACGTACCGCTGACCTTCGTTTGGGGAATGCTCGACCCGGTCTCCGGCGCGCACATGGCTGAGCGCATCCGCGAGCGGCTTCCTGGCGCCCCGTTCACGGCGCTCGAGGACGTTGGGCACTGGCCTCCGCTCGAGGCGCCGGAGCGCGTGGTCGCAGCCCTACTGGACCGCCGGCCCTAGCGCGCCGCTGTCACGGTGGCGAGCGCGGTACGCCGCCACGGCGTTCCGGTTCGCGCATGCCCTGCTGCAGAAGCGCCGCGACCGGTTACGCGACAGGTCGAGGACCAGACCCTCGCAGCGATCATCGGCGCACAGCGACAGGCGCGAGAGCTCGTCGGCGCGGATGACGTCGACCATCGCCATCGCGGTCTCGACGACGACGCGGCGATCGAGGGGCGCGTCGCGGGACACGGCGTGGATGTGCCAGTCGAGCCCGTCGTGGCGCACGAGCTGCGGGAGCGCGTCGGCCTCCGCGAGCATCGCGTTGACGAGCTCGGCCGCGCGGTCCCGATCCGCCGTCAGCAGCTCGCGCAGTACGGGGCGCAGCGCCCGAAGCGCGGCGAGCTCCGTGTCGTCGCTGTCGTGCCGGCCCGTGTAGCCGTGCGCGGTGTA
>DASZOG010000305.1:0-2099 GCA_035550895.1 Acidimicrobiales bacterium | reverse complement strand
GGACGGCGCGACGCGGCCCGATCGCCTGCGGCGCCTCCAGCAGGACGTAGCGCAGATCCGCTTCGGCCAGGTGGAGCGATGACCGACCAGCCGCCGGGCGACCGCTGGTCGGAGGAGTTCCTGCTCGCCTACCGCGCGCACCGCATCGACGACCAGATGGCGTTCTATGCGCGGCGGGCGGAGGACAACGAGCGGGCTCGCCGGGAAGCGCTGTGGATCTCGGCCCTGTGCCTCGTGCTCTCGGCGCTGTTCGGTGCCTTGGCGACTGCGGACGAGCGTCGGCGGCAGGTGTGGGCAGTCGTCGCGGCCGGCTTCGGCGCGCTCGCCGCTGCGGTCGGCGCCTACGAGGCGGCGTTCGGCTTCGAACGCCTCTCCCGCCAGTACGAGGACACTCGCGGTGCGCTGCACATCGCCGACGTGCGCGGCCCGCAGGACAGCGAGGACGGCGCACTCGAGCCCAGCGACCTGCTGCAGTTCGTGAACGGCGTCGAGGGGATCCTGCGCAGTGAGGTCGACAGCTGGTCACAGCTCACCTCGCAGACCCCCCAGCAGCCCAGTGAGACGGCCGACGACCCACCGCAGCTTCCCTTCGCGGATCCGCGGAGCGGTCAGTGACCAGCGCCGCCGCGTCCGCGACCGCGATCGCCGGGCTGATCGCGGCGCTCCTCGGCGTCCTCAAGTACTTCAACTACAAGACCAACCGGGATCGGATGGCGGCTGTCGGCACGGCCTTCGCCGAGATGGTCAAGGGTCTGAACTCGGACGACGACGTGCAGCGCGCGGCCAACGCGATCCTCCTGCGACGGTTCTTCGACCCGCGCTCGGAGTTCGCCGTGCGCTCGCTGGTCCGGAGGAAGGTTCCCTACGCGAGCGACGCGGTGAACGTGATCGCCGCCGTGCTGCGCACGGAGCGGACGGGCATCGTGCAGAAGCTGCTCGCCGACGGGCTGGCGTACGCGCCGACGCTCGCCAACGTCGACCTTCCGTACACGAACCTGCGCAACGGATACCTCGGCGAGAAGGGCAAGAAGCGCCCGCCGAGCATGCGCCGGGTGGACTTCTTCCACGCCGATCTGACCGACGCGTCGTTCCGCGGGGCAGAGTTGCAGCAAGCGGTGTTCTACGAGACGACCTGCGCCGGCACGGTGTTCGAGGACGCCGACCTGCGCAACGCGGACTTCCGGCGGGCCGACCTGCGGGGCGCGCGGTTGAAGGGCAGCAAGCTGGCCGGCGCGCGCTTCGCCGGTGCGACGAACCTGCCCGCCGGCGTGAAGGACCGGCTGGACGAGACGACGCAGGTCTTCCCAGCGGCCGACAAGAAGAAGGCATTCGATCCCCCGGCGACCTCCGCCCCTGCGGACAGCAAGGCGCTCACACCGAAGGTCTTCATCAGCGCGCCGAGCATCTCCGACCCGTCCTGTCGTGCCATCCGCGAACTCGTCGTCGACGCGCTGGGCGCCGGCCCCGATTCGATCGTGCAGGTGCAGCCTCCCTACAGCGGCAGCGCGCCGTTGCGCTCCGTCGCCTCGACGATCCAGGGCTGCTGGGGTGTCGTCATCATCGGCCTGCCCCAGCTCCACGTCCCGGAGGGGCGGCTCCGCTCCGGCACCGCTGCGGAGCAGGTGGTCAAGGATCTCCGCCTGCCGACGCCGTGGAACCAGATCGAGGCGGGGATGGCAGCGGCGCTCGGACTGCCGATGCTCGTGATCAGCGACTGCGCGAGCGGGGGTGTGTTCGGTCTCGGCAGCGACGGTGACGAACTGCGGATGATCGAGCTGCGCGACGACTGGGACGTACGCGAGATCCGCACCGCGGTGCGAGATTGGGCCGAAGCACTTCGGCCTCCGGCGTCCGCCTGACACACCGTGATTCCCGCCGGTCTCCGCCAGCGCTGGTCAGGCGTGCGGAGAGGTCCATGCATCCGGGTGGCGCCGTCGAGCCCGGCCTAAGGTGACGGCGTGGAGACAGGCGGGAGGGGACTCGGCCCCGACGACGCCCCCGTCGACGCCGCCGACGACTCGGGATGGCACAGCCTTCCGTCGTGGGTGCGCTTCGCCGTGTTCGCCGTCGGCGCGCTCGTGGTCGTCGGGTTGGGTGTG
>DASZOG010000304.1:0-18397 GCA_035550895.1 Acidimicrobiales bacterium | reverse complement strand
TTGGCGAACCATTTCGTGAAGAACTCCTTCGTGTAGGCCAGGTCGTCGGCGAGCACCTGCGGGTCGTCCCGGTACCAGGACCGCTCGGTGATCTGCTCGTAGTTCCCGGCCAGCCGCGACTCGCGATCCCACATGCCGCGCGCCAGCGCGCAGCGGATGCCGGTCTCCATCACCGTCTCGGCGATGGGCTCTTCGTGCGCGACCGTGCAGGTCGTCTCGGTCATCGTCGTGACGCCGGCACGCATCAGCTGCGCGAACGCGACCTTGGCGCTGACTCGTACGTCGTCGTCGGACTGGATCGCCTCCGCGGGGATGTAGATCCGGTAGATGTTCGGGAAGTCCTCGACCGTGCTCTCGCGACAGAGTGCCTGCGCGATGTGGTTGTGGCAGTCGATCAGACCTGGGATCACGTAGCGCCGCTTGCCACCGATCCGTTGCGCGTCCGGGTACCGCTCGCGCAACGCAGTGGCGCTGCCGATCTCGGCGATGCGGGCGCCGGCGACCGCCACCGCCCCGTCGGGGATCACCCGCCGTTCGGGGTCCATCGTGACGATCGTGCCCTCGACGAGCATCTCCACGCCGGCGTCCGTGCCGCCCTGATCGTCCACTGCCGCTCCCTTCCCAAGACCCAGCTCGGGCGGCCGCGAGCCATCCCCCCCGCTGCGCGCTGATAACCGTGGGTAATCTACCCCGCCGTGCGTACCTCGCCCTCGGGGCACGCGCCGGAGCGGGCCGAGGTCGTCGTCGTCGGCGGAGGTCACAACGGGCTGGTGTGCGCGGCGTACCTCGCCCGAGCCGGGGTCGACGTCGTCGTCGTGGAGCGCAACAGCCGCTGCGGCGGCGCGCTGTTCAGCACGACGAGCGATGGCTTCACGTTCGAGCACGGCGCGATCGACCACTCGACGATCGTCGCCTCGACCATCCCTGAGGAGCTCCAGCTCCGACGTCACGGGTTGCAGTACGTGGAGCGCACCGCGTCGGCGCTGCACCTCTACGGGGACGGGACCCAGATCACGATCGCCGAGACCGCCGAGGAAACGGCCCGTTCCATCGCCGCGGTCGATACGGCCGACGCCGACGCATGGCTCGAGCTGGCCGCGTTGTCGCGCCGGATGCTGGCGCTCACGGCCGAGCTCACGCTGCCGCGGGCGGTGCCGATGGACGTGGCGACGCGCCTCGGACGCGTTGCGCTCGGACGCGCCGGCGAGCCGCTCGTCGCCCTGGCGCAGAGCTCCGCGATCGAGGTCGCGGAGCGCTGGTTCCGCAGCCCGCAGCTGCGGGCGCTCGCCGTGTTCCGGTCGCAGTTCTCCGGTCTGCCACCGTGGTACCCGGGGACCGGAGCGGTGTTCTGCCTCACGCCGGGCGGCCACGGGCGGCGCTTCGGCCGGCCCCGCGGGGGCTCACGGGCGTTCGTCGACGCGCTGTGCGGCGCGGTGCTGGCGTCCGGCGGGCGGATCCGCTGCGACTTCCCGGCGACCAGCCTGCGTCGCGTCGCAGGCGACTGGCAGGTCGAGTCCGCCTCCGGCGAGGCGGTGACCGCGTCGCGCGCAGTCGTGTCGGCGATCGCGCCGCAGGACGCGATCCTCCGGCTCGTCGAGCCGAGTGCCGTGCCACCGCGGTTGCGGAGGCGTTTCGAGCAGGTGGAGGTGCTCAGCGGGAACCTCAGCCAGTACAGCATCGCGGCCGCGCTCCGCAGGCAGCCGCCCGTCACCGGCCTGCCCCACGGTTACGCGGGCAGCCAGCTGTGGCTGCTGCCGGAGCCCGCGGCAGTCCTGGACGGCCCGACCGCCGCGCTGGCTGGCACGGTCCCTGCCCGGCCCGGGGTGCTGATCACGTTCCCCTCCCTTTTCGACGCGGCCGCCGCGCCCCCCGGAGCGGCCACGGCGTGGATGAACGGGTTCGTCGCCCACCGGCTGAACCGTCCCGGCGGCTGGGCGGCAGGTGCCGCGGAAGCGGAGGAGCGGATCTGGACGACAGTCGAGGCGTGCCTGCCCGGCGTCCGCGAACTCGTGACGGAGTCGGTCTTCGTCTCGCCGGAGGACCTGACCCGGCACACGGGCGCGGTGAATGCCGGACACCACGTGTCGGCGACCCTCGGCCAGCTCCTCGCGGGGCGACCCGTCCGGGGTTGCGCGAACTACCGGACGGGGATCGACGGGTTCTACCTGACGGGCGCGGGCACGAACCCTGGCTCGAGCATCAGCGGCCTCCCCGGCCGAGCCTGCGCCGAGGCGCTCCTCGACGATCTTGCCGATGGGTGGCAGGCGCGCGCCCGCCGTCCGATGAGGGCGGCCCGCCGCGAGCTGGGCCGGTTGCGCCGCATGTCGGCCGCCGCCCTCGACACCCGCCGCGCGCTCGGTCCGTAGCTCGAGTGAACGTGCCGCTAGGCGACGCCGCGGCGGGACGCGATCGAGTCCAGCGCTCGGCGGACCAGCTCCGCCAACGCGCGACGGCGATAGTCGCCGGTGGCGTGGATGTCGGCCGTCGGGCGCGCCACGTCTTCCGCCGACGCAGCTCCTGCCGCTTCGGCAACCTGGACGGTCAACTCCGCCCCGCGCAGGCTCGCCTCGGCCAGCGCCAGCCGCACCGGGGTGGCGGCGACACCGAACGCGACGATGCCGGCGTCCTCCACCCGCGTAGCGCCGGGGGTGAAGCGGACGAACGCGGCGACGCCGACGACGGCGAAGTCGCCGCGCCGCGGAGCGAGCTCCAGGCAGGCGGCGGCGGAGTGTTCGACGACGGGGAAGCGCAACCCGGACACGATCTCGTCCGGCGCGAGCGCGGTGCTGAACGGGCCATCGAAGAAGTCGGTCGCCCGCAGCGTCCGCGCCCCCCGCGCGCCGACGACGTCGACGTTCGCGTCGAGGGCGACGGCAACCGCAGGCAACTCGGCCGCCGGATCTGCGTGCACGATGCTGCCGCCGATCGTGCCTCGGCTCCGGTTCTGGAGATGGCCGATCCACGGCAGCGCATCGCGCAGGAGCGGGCACGTCCCAGTGACCAGCGGGGACCGCTCCGCGTCACACTGGCGCACCATCGCCCCGACGCGCAGCGCGCCGTTCTCGTCGTGCATCCCGCGCAGCTCCTCGACGAGCTCGAGATCCACGAGTACGGACGGCTGCGCGAGGCGGAAGTTCATCGCCGGGATCAGACTTTGGCCTCCGGCCAGTGGCTTCGCCTCGTCGCCGTGCTCCGCCAGCGCGGCGAGTACCTCCTCCAGCGACCGGGGACGGAGGTACCGGAACGGGGCCGGCTTCACGTGTTGGCCCCCGACGCGTGGATCGCCTCCAGCACGCTCGTCGGGGTGATCGGGGTGGCCACGATGTCGACGTCGAACTCGCGCAACGCGTCGCCGACCGCGTTCGCGATCGCAGCCGCCGGACCGATCGTGCCGGACTCACCGACGCCCTTGACCCCCAGCGGCATCTCTACCGCGGGCGTCTCGATGTGCTCGATCGTCATCGGCGGGATCTCGCGACTGCTCGGGATCGTGTAGTCCATGAACGAGGCACTCAGCGGTTGGCCGTTCTCGTCGTACACGACGTGCTCGTACAGCGCCCCGGCGATGCCCTGCGCGACGCCGCCGGTGATCTGGCCTTCGACGATCAGCGGGTTGATCACCGTCCCGCAGTCGTCGACGACGATGTAGTCGAGCAGTGCGACGGCGCCTGTCGTGATGTCGACCTTCACGACCGCGGCGTGGCTGGCGTTCGACCACGCCGCGGCGACGTTCATCCTGCCCTTGTCGTCCGGCTCGAGGTCGATGCCCGGCGGGTCGTAGCTGACCGTCGCCTCGAGTCCGGGCTCGGTCCCCGGCGGGAGCTCCGCTGTCCGCGCGTACGCCGCGGTGGCGATGTCGCGCATCGTCACCGACGGCGCGCCGGTGCCCCGCACGTGCAGCCGGCCACGATCGACGACGACGTCCTCCGGGTCCGCCTCGAGGAGGCCGGCGGCGATCGCCTTCGCCTTCGACACGACGATCTCGGCCGCCTTCAGCACAGCACCGCTGCTGACGATCGCCCCTCGCGCCCCCCAGGCCCCGAGGCCGTAGGGGCAGAGGTCGGTGTCGCCGCTCACGACGCTCACGTCGTCCACGTCGAGCCCGAGCGCGTCGGCGGCGACCGCGGCCGTGGTGCTCTCGATGCCCTGCCCGATCGCCTGCACGCCGATGCCGACCAGCGCGCTGCCGTCGGGCTGGATCCGGACCAGCGCGGAGTCGTACGCGCGCCAATGCGCCGTCGTTCCGTAGTACGACGGCCCGGTCGGCTCCACGAAGGGGACGACACCGAGCCCGACGCGGATCCGCGGATCACCAGCGTGCGCCGCCCGCGCCGTGGCCAGCGCCTGGTCCCCGAGCTCCGCTGCCCGGTCGAACGCCTGGCGATGGCTGCCCGCGCCGAGGCGCCCGCCCGACGGCGTGACGAACGTGTCGTCGCCGGGATCGGGGAGCATCGCCCGCCTGACGTCGCGCGCATCCACACCAGCGCGTCGGGCGACCTTCTCGATCATCCGCTCCATGGCGAACGTGCCCTCCGGTGAGCCGAACCCGCGGTAGGCCCCGGACGGCGTCTTGTTCGTCACGACGCAGGCGAGCGAGACCTCGGTCAGCGGGACGGCGTACGCGCCTGTCAGGCAGCCGCCGGACACGAGCGTCGTGGCAGTGCCGGGGATGAACACCTCCCCGGAGCCGACGTTCGTGGCGATCCGGCACCGCAGCGCGTGGATCCGCCCGGTGCTGTCGTAGGCGGCTTCCACGTCCATCCGCTGCTCTCGAGCGTGGATCGACGTCATCAGGTGCTCCGCCCGGTCCTCGATCCAGCGCACCGGACGGCCGAGGCGCACCGCCAGCCAGGGGACGACGATGTCCTCCGGGTACTGGTGGACCTTGCACCCGAACCCGCCGCCGACGTTCGGCACGACGACGCGGATGTCGGCCTCGCGCAGACCGAGCATCATCGCCAGTGTGGTCCGCAGGATGTGCGGGCTCTGGGCGGAGGCCCACACCGTCAGCCGACCACCCTGGTAGTCGGCGACGACGCCGCGCGTCTCCATCGGGCTCGCCGACTGGCGTTGCATCCGGTACGTGGCGCGGGCGACCTCGTACTCGGCGAAGACCCGGTCGACGTCGGGGTCGGCGGCGGGCATGTCGAGCAGCCGGTTGTCGGGCCAGTCGTCGTACAGTCGCGGGGCGTCGTCGGCGAGCGCCGCCTCGACCGACACCAGGACGGGGAGCTCGTCGTAGTCGACCTCCACCAGCGCCGCGGCGTCCTCGGCGGCGTAGCGATCATCGGCCACGACCGCGGCGATCGGCATCCCGACGTACCGGACGCGATCACGGGCGAGCGGGAACGCGTTCACCTCCTTCATCCACGGCACGAGGTGGGGATACCCCGCGACGTCCTGCAGATCCGCGGCAGTGACCGCAGCGAGCACGCCGGGTACGGCGCGCGCCGCGTCGAGCGCGACCCGGGTGACGCGCGCATGCGCCACCGTGCTGCGCACGAACGTCGCCTCGACCATGCCGGCGGGCGCGACGTCGGCGACGAACTGCGCCCGTCCGAGGAGCAACGGCCGATCCTCCCGGCGGCCGGCTCTCACGCCGACGTATCCCGCTGGATTCGTGGTGTCCGGCGGTGGCGTCATCACCCGGTCGCTTCGGTCGTGGCCGGCGATCCGGGCGCTCGTCCCCACGCGTCGAGGACCGCCTGGACGATCTGCTGGTAGCCGGTGCAGCGGCAGAGGTTTCCCGACAGCAGCTCACGGACGGCGTGCTCGTCGGGCCAGTCGTCGGGGTTGGCGGTGTGCAGCGTGACGAGGAAGCCGGGGGTGCAGAAGCCGCACTGCAGCGCATGGTGCCGGTGGAACGCGCGCTGCATCTCGGTGAGCTCGCCGTCGGACGACAGCGCCTCGATCGTCGTGATCCGCTTCCCGTCAGCCTGCACGGCGAGCATGATGCAGGCGCGCGCCGGCGCGCCGTCGACCTCGACCGTGCACGCGCCGCAGACGCCGTGCTCGCAGCCGACGTGCGTTCCGGTCAGACGCAGGTCGTCACGCAGGAAATCGACCAGCAGCCGGCGGACCGGCACCGACCGCCGCACGACGCGGCCGTTGACCTCCAGCTCGATCTCGAGCGTCTCCACCGGGTCGGCGACGGGGCGCGCGTCAGGCATCGTCCGCGGCCTTGGCCAGCTCGAACAGCCACCGGCGGTACTCGACCGAGAGGCGGTCGACGCCCCGGATGAACAGTTCGGCAGTCATGTCCGCCGGCAGCTCCTCGGGTGTCTGCGACTCGGAGATGACACGGTCCGCCTCGGCGATCTCCTGTTGGAACGTGACGAACCGCTCGTCGTCCTCGTCGAGCGCGAAGTTCCGGGCGTTGAACGTGAAGCTCCGGCAGTGCTTCATCCCCACCGGCGAGCAGGCCATGAACAGCACGAACGTGTTCCCACCCGGCAGGTGTTGTTGTAGCCACACGGTGAAGGGCAGGGCGACGCGGTAGTTCCTCCGCCCGGGGACGCTGTCGTCCGCGCTGTCCAGTCCGAGCGTCTGTGTCTTGTCGGTCGAGGCCGGCTCGTCGACGGTGATCGTCGTCCGCAACTCGGCGCCATCGCGCCACACCTCGTGCTCCGGCACCTCGGGCTGGTCGCGGCTCGCCAGGACACCGTCGTGTACCCACGCGAAATGGGCGAAGTCGACGAAGTTCTCCGTGCGCCGCGCCGCACCGGTCTGCCAGTCGTACGGCGGCACCACCGCCACCCGGTACGCGGGATCGTCGAACTCGGGGAAGTCCGGGATCGGCAGGATCGGCTGCGGGTCGAGGCTGACGTACACGAGCCCGTGACGCTCGACGGCCCGGTACGGCTCCAACCGCGCGTTCGGCGGGATGAGCGTGCCGAAGCGCGCCGGGATGCTCGTGCAGACCCCGTCGGGGCCGTACGTCCAGCCGTGGTACGGACAGCGGAGGAGAACGTCGTCCTCGACCCAACCCAAGGACACGGCCGTGCCGCGGTGCGCGCAGCGGTCGGCGAACACCCGGACTTCACCGGCAAGGCGGACGACGACGAGCTTCTGGTCGAGCAGCACGACCCGCTGCGGGCCCGTCCCGAGGTCGGCGGAGTAGAGCACGGGGTGCCAGTACCGGCGCAGCGAGCGGTAGACGCGCTCCTCGCCGGCGACGTTCCACTCGTTCGCCGATTCGCTGTGGGCTTCGATGCTCGTGCTCACCGGAACCTCCGTCGCGTGCTCACGATTCTTGCTGGTCGGCTCATCACGCGTCCCGGGGGCTGCGGTCGAGCAGGCGCGCCGCGTTCGCCCGCGCGGTGTCAGAGATGCGGATCCGGGCCGCGTTGAACGCCGGACCGCGGGTGGCGTCGAGCGCCAACCTGGACGTGGACCCGTCCGCAGTGGACGACGGATCGAGCGCGCTGCCGGGCAGGCGCTCGACGACGACGATGTCTTCGGTGGGCTGGAAACGCGTCGCCAGCGCCCACAGCACCTCGCTGTCGTCGGTGATGTCGACGTCGTCGTCGACGGCGACGACCGTCTTCAGGTACGGATCCCAGCCGAGCAGGCCGAGCATCGCCTGGCGCGCCTCGCCCGCCCGCCGCTGGCGGACGGCGAGATAGCAGTGGAAGTGCGTACCGGAGCGGGGGTAGTGCACGTCCACGACGCAGGCGAACCGCTCCTTCAGCCGCTCGATCATCTCGGCCTCGCGCGGCACGCGGGCCAGATTCAGGTGCTCGTCCGAATTGCCGCCGACGACGTCCACCCACCATGCGTCACGACGGTGGAGGATCGCCTGCACGTCGAGGCGATTGTGGGTCGAGCGGTCCGACGAGTACCCGGAGAACTCGCCGAACGGCCCCTCCTCCGCGTGGTGGCGGGGATCGATCACTCCCTCGAGCACGTACTCCGCGCCAGCCGGGACGCGCAGGCCGTGCACCGGTGTGCGGACCACGTCGAGCCCGGTCCCGAGCAGACCACCGGCGATATCGCGCTCGTCGACGTCGAACGCGACCCGGGCCGACGCCGCGAGCATGAACAGCGGGTGGGCGCCGAGCACCATCGCCACCGGCAGTGGCGCGTCACGCTCGGCCGCGTCCTGCAGCATCCGCCACAGGTCGCCGCGGGAGTGCAGGCTCGTGCCGAGCGTCGTCCGGGAGAGCACGACGGCCCGGTGGTAGCTGAGGTTGCCGGCACCGGTGGCGGCGTCCTCGGCGACGACGATCCCGTTCGTGATGTATGGCCCGAGGTCCGACTCGAAGTGGGTGACCAGCGGGAGAGAGGTCAGGTCGACGTCGTCACCGAGGACGACCTCGTCGAGCACCGGGCCCGACTCGACCTCGCGCATCGGGTGCGGCCGGCGAGCGCGGCGCTGGTAGGCCACGTGCAGGTCCGCCGGCTCGGCGTCGAGCCAGTGGGCGATCCTCGGCCGCGACGCGAAGAGGTTCGTCACGAGCGGCAGACCGCGACCCTCCACGTCGTCGCACCACACGACCGGGTGGCGGCCCCGCCCGGCGAGCTCCCACACGAGCGCGGTGACGTCCTGGTCGGCGGAGACCCGCTCCTCCACGACGAAGACGTCGTCGGCGTGGTCGCGCCGGTAGTCGCCGAGGCAGTCGTGGAGGTCCTGCGACCGCGTCAGCGGCGTGATGATCGGCGGGGGGAGCGGCGCCGTGCTCACGTCGTCTCCTGCGTCGGGGTCGCCCAACGCCGGAAGAGGTCGTGGTCGATGCCGAGCTGGTCGAGGACCTTGCCGGTTGTCTGGTCGACGAGGTCGTCGATCGATCGCGGCCGGTGGTAGAAGCCGGGTGTCGGCGGCAGCACGATGGCACCCGCCTCGGTCACGGAGACCATGTTCCGCAGGTGGATCAGGCTCAGCGGCGTCTCGCGCGGCACCAGCACGAGCGGTCGGCGCTCCTTCAACGTCACGTCGGCGGCGCGGCTGAGCAGGTTGTCCGCCAGCCCGTGGGCGATCGACGCCAGCGTCCGCATCGAGCACGGGGCGACGACCATCCCCATCGTGAGGAACGACCCGGACGAGATCGCCGCCGACAGGTCGTCCGGCTGATGGACGACGTCCGCGAGCGACTCGACATCGACGGCAGTCAGGTCCGTCTCCAACTCCACCGTCCGGCGCGCTGCGGTCGACAGCACGAGATGTGTCTCGACGCACGCATCACGCCGGAGAGCGCGCAGCAGCGCGATGCCGTAGTGCGGCGCGCTCGAACCGCTGAGACCCACGACGAGGCGCCGGGCTCTGCCTGCTCCTGTCGTGCTCACCGGTTCCTCCACGCGTGACGGCGATCGAGTCAGGCCGGGACCGGGCCGGCCGCACCAGCTCGGAGGCGGGACTCGGCCTCCTCGACGCTGGCCGGCGGCGGCGTGCCCTCGATGCCGACGAGCTTGGCCACGTTGTTGCCCATGTAGCCCTCGAGGACCTCCTCGCTGCAGTTGAGGCCCTGCGGCGGCGGCGTGCACAGCACCTCGAGCTGTCGCAGCCACATGCCCGGTTCGTTCGGCGGGGAATCGGTGCCGAACACGAGGCGGTCGATCGGCATCTCCTTGGCGAACTCGACGATGCGCGACTGCAGCAGCCAGCCCGACTCGCCGTAGACGTTCGGGCTGTCGAGGATCATCCACAGCGCCTCGAAGCAGTACACCCCGCCCGTCTGGACGCCGAAGTGGCCGATGATGAAGTTGACGTCGCGGAACTCGCGGATGATCGGGTAGAACTGCGTCGGGATGCTGTAGGGGCCGTCGCCGGTGTGCAGCAGCACGACCACACCGAGCTCGTCGCACTTGCGCAGCGCCGGCCGCAGCCAGTCGAGCGCCCGGTCGGGTCGGTAGGCGTGCATGTTGGCGTGCAGCTTCATCATCTTGTAGCCGTACTCCTTCACGTGGAACTCGAGCTCGGCGGCGCCGTTCTCCGGGCCGAAGCGCGGGTTGTAGGTGAAGTTCCCGATGAACCGGTCGGGATACTTCTGGACCAGGTCGGTGATGTACGCCATGTAGTCGCGGATGCCCTCCCGGCCCGACCGGTCGCCGTCACGCCAGACCGTGTTGCCCGGCGGTGGCTGGATGAAGCCCATGTCGATCCGCCTCGGCTTGCCGTTGATCACGAACGGGCCGTCCATCATCGCCAGCAGGCGCTCGCCGGTGAACGGCTCGCCGGTGTGGCGCCAGGCCTCGTCGACCTTGTTCGTCGGATGGAGATGGGTGTCGATGATCATGTGCTCTCCTCTGGGATGAAGTCGATCGGGCGGACGGGGACACGGGGGAGCGGGAGCCCGGTCGCGTCGCGCAGCGCGTTCATGATCGCCGGCGTCGACGACAGGTTGGCCAGCTCGCCGACGCCGTTGAGACCGTACGGCGAGTCGGGGTGGGGGAACTCGAACACCTGCACGTGCATCGGCGGCATGTCGAGGATCGTCGGCAGGAGGTAGTCGGTGAACGACGGATTGCGCACCCGGCCGTCGACGAGCTGGATCTCCTCCATCAACGCCAACCCGAGACCTTGTGCGGAACCGCCCTCGATCTGGCCCTCGACGGCTTGCGGGTTGATCGCCTTGCCGACGTCCTGCGCGGTGGCCAGCTCGACCACCCGGACCAGGCCGAGCTCGGTGTCGACGTCGACGACCGCCCGGTGCGCGGCGTACGCGAACGCGACGTGCGCGTTCCCCTGCCCGCGCTCGTCGTCGATCGACTGGGTCGGGCGGTGGTGGTACTCGCACACCTCGTCGACGACGTCGTCGCCGAGCACCGCCGCGAGGGAGACGCGCTGCGACGGGTCGTCCGCGACCTGGACGGCCGCGTCGCGCAGCACGAGCGTCGAAGGTGACCGCTCGAGCAGCTCGCCCGCCTGCGTCAGGACCGCGACGCGCACCTGCTCGCACGCGCCGAGCACTGCCCCGCCGGTCATCCACGTCTGCCGCGAGGCCGAGGTCGAGCCGGAGTCCCCGATCGAGGTGTCCGCCTGCCGGACGGCGACTTGCTCGACGCCCAGCTCCGTCCGCACGATCTGGGCCTGCACGGTGACGATGCCCTGGCCGCACTCGGACGCCGCGCTGTGCACCTCGGCCACCGGGATGCCGTTCAGCACCTGCAGGCGGACGCGTGCGGTCGAGTAGTCGTCGACACCGCCGGAGTACCCGATCGCCTTCATCCCGAGCGCGTAGCCGACGCCGCGGCGGACACCCTCTCCATGCGTCACGTTCCCGAGACCACCGGGCAGGCCGCGCAGGTCGCGGGGCTCGCCGTCCGCCTGCGGCGGCACGGGCAGATCGCGCAGGTGCTCGAGCAGCTCACGCACCGGTGCCGGGCCGTCGACCGCTTGCCCTGTAGGGAGGACCGAGCCGGTGCGCAGCGCGTTGCGCAGGCGCAGCTCGACCGGGTCGATGCCCAGTTCGGCGGCGAGCCGGTCGATGGCGGATTCGATCGCGTAGCACGCCTGCACCGCGCCGAAGCCGCGCATCGCACCGCACGGCGGGTTGTTCGTGAACACGGCGTAGCCGTCGATGCTCACGTGGGCGACGTCGTACGCGCCGGCGGCGAAGTAGCACGCGTTCGCGATGACGACCTTCGAGGTGGAGGTGTACGCACCGCCGTCGAGGAGCAGGCGGACCTTGGCGAACACGAGGTCGCCGTCGCGCGTCGCGCCGAGCTCCACGCGTGCCCGCGCCGGGTGGCGACGAACGTGCCCGAAGAACGACTCCTCCCGGTTGTAGACCATCCGCACCGGTCGCCCAGTGCGCAGGGCGAGCATGCACGCGTGGATGTGGACCGACAGGTCCTCCCGTCCCCCGAACGCGCCGCCAACGCCGCCGAGGATCAGCCGGACCTTCTCGAGCGGAAGCCCGAGGCTCGCCGCCACCTGGAGCTGGTCGAGGTGCAGCCACTGCGCCGAGACGTGGAGGTCGACGCCGCCCTCGCCGTCGGGCACCGCCAGGCCCGACTCCGGTCCGAGGAAGGCTGGGTCCTGGATCCCGACCTCGTACTCGGCACCGATCACCACGTCGGCGCGTCCCCGCGCCGCATCGGTGTCGCCGTGGCGGATGCGCACGTGGCGGACGAGGTTCCCAGTGGGGTGGACGAGGTCGTCCTCGCCGGCGAGCGCCGTCTCGGGATCGACGATCGGCGCCAGCTCGGCGTACTCGACGACGATCTCTGCGAGCGCCCGGCGGGCGCTCTCGGGGTGATCGGCGGCAACGATGGCGATCGGCTCGCCCTGGTAGCGGACCTCGTCGAACGCCAGCACCGGCTGGTCGGCGACCTTCATCCCGTACGTCTTCTGCCCGGGGACGTCGTCGTGGGTGAGCACCGCGGCGACACCCGGAACGGCCAGCGCGCGCGAGACGTCGAGCCCGACGATGCGCGCCCGCGGGTGCGGGCTGCGCAACGTGGCTCCCCACAGCGCGCCGCTGAGGTGCAGGTCGGACGAGTACGCGAAGTTGCCCGTGACCTTCAACGTGCCGTCGGGACGCACGGCCGAGTCCCCGACCCCGCCCGGCTGGTGGTGGTCGGAGCCTGCAGCGGGCCGCTCGGCCTCGATCGTCGTCATCGCCGGCCCGTCACTGCGGCACCGCGTCGGGGACCGGCGGATCAGCCGCGGTGTGGGGCGTCGCGTCGATCCGGCCCATCAGGTTCGTGATGTGCCGTCGCGCGGCGAGCTCGGCACCGTCGGCGTCGCGGGCCGACATGGAGACGAGGATGGCACGGTGCTCGGCCACGGCCGAGTGGGGGTTGCGCGTCCCGCGCCACAGGCTGTAGCGGGACAGGTGGGCACGGGCCTGGATGCGCCCGAGGATCTCGCTCAGGTCCTCGTTGCCGGCTGCGTCGCGGATGATCGCGTGGAAGCGGGTGTCGAGCTCGACGTTCGCCACCTCGTCGCCGGAGTCGACGACGCGCGCGTGGTCGTCGAGCACCTCGCGCAGCGCCTCGAGGTCGTTCTGGGAGGCGCGCCGCGTCGCCAGGCGGGCGGCCAGCCCCTCGAGCGGCTCCCGCACCATCATCAGGTCGCGGAAGTCGTTCGGCTGGATGTCGCTGACGACCGCCCCGCGGTGGGGCACGTTCTCGGCCAGGCCGTCGTAGATCAGGCGTTGCACGGCCTCGCGGACTGGGCTGCGGCTGATGTTCAACCGGCGGGCCAGGTCCGGGACGCTGAGCGCGGCGCCGGCGACGAGCTGGTTGCGCAGGATCGCCCGCGTCAGGCAGCGGTACGCGCGGTCGGCGAGCAGGTCGCCTGGCTCGAGCGCGCGCAGCTCGTCCACTTCGATCATCGCCGACCACCCGCTCGCGCCTGCTCGGTCGCACTGCACGCGGCGAGTCCGTTCGTCAGCGCGTCGCGATCGAGGTCCTTGCCGATGAACACCATCCGGCTGTCGCGGTGGAGATCGCCCCAGGGCTCGAGGGCGTAGATCTCGAACAGACGGTGCACGCCCTGGACCGCGACCCTGCACGGCTCGCCGGCCACTGCGACGATGCCCTTCCAGCGCAGGAGGTCGTCACCGAAGCGGTCGGCGGTGCGCGCCGCGAAGGCGCGCAGCGCCTCGCCGTCGAGCTCGCCAGGGAGTCGGACCGCCACGGAACCGACGTCCGGATCGTGAGCGTGATGGTACGGCTCGTCGAGGAAACCGAGCTCTGTCGCCGTGCGCTGCGAGCGTTCGAAGGCCTGGATGCCGAGGATCGAGTCGAGGTCGACCGCGGCGTAGCTGGACACGGCGATCTCGGCTCGCTCGTTGAGCCGTTCGATGCGCCGCCGGATCCGTTCGACGTCCCCCGCGTCGACGAGGTCGGCCTTGTTGATGATGATCCGGTCGGCGCACACGAGCTGGTCCACCGCCTGGTTGTCGATCCCGTCGTAGCGCACGTCGTCGAGGTGGGCCTCGATGTGCTTCGCGTCGACGAGGGTGACGATCGCGTCGAGGGCGACCTCGTCGAGGAGTGGATCGTCGACGAAGAACGCCTGGGCGATCGGCATCGGGTCGGCCAGACCGCTGGCCTCGACCAGAACGTGGTCGACGCGCTCGACGAGCTTGCGGACCACGTCGAGCAGATCGCTACGGACGGAGGTGACACAGCAGATGCAGCCGTTGCTCATCTCGATGATCTCTTCGTCGGACGTCACCACGAGGTCGGAGTCGATGTCGATCTCGCCGAACTCGTTCTCGATCACGGCGATGCGCCGCCCGTGCTGCTCGCGCAGGATGTAGTTGAGCAGGGTCGTCTTGCCGGACCCGAGGAACCCCGTGAGGATCGTGACGCCGATCTTCCCGGTGCCGATCCTGCCCGCCGTCATGCGCGTCCCATCCCTGCCGTCGAGGCCAGGCGCACGGCGTCGAGGATCTTCTCGTACCCGGTGCACCGGCAGAGGTTCCCGGCGAGCGCCTCCCGCACGGATGCCTCGCCTGCGTCGGGCTCGCGCTGGAGCAGTTCGTGCACGGCGACGATCAGCCCCGGCGTGCAGAAGCCGCATTGGACGGCACCGGCGTCGAGGAACGCCTGCTGCACGGGGTGCAAGGCATCCCCATCGGCGAGACCCTCCACGGTGACGATCGACGCGCGGTCCGCCTGCACCGCTGCCACGAGGCAGGCGCACACCAGGACGCCGTCCATCGTGACGGAGCAGGACCCGCACTCGCCCTGCTCGCATGCGTTCTTGGAGCCCCTCAGGCCGAGGTGCTCACGCAGCACGGAGAGGAGGCTCTCGCCTTCCCACACGCCGTCGGCGACTCGTTCGTGGCCGTTGACGGTCATCCGCAACCTCATCGGCCGGCCCCGTCGAGCGACGACCACACCCATCCGAGGCACCGGCGGGCCAGCACCGCGAGGGCGTGGCGGCGGTAACGCGCCTCGCCGCGCACGTCGTCGATCGGGCTCGCGGCCGCGGCGACGAGCTCGCCGAAGCGGTCGGCGACGTCGGGTGCGAGCGGGCCGGGCGCGTCCCACCGTCCATCCATCGCCTCGCCGGCGAACGCCTCCGCCTCGGTGGCGCGCAGCGGGGTCGGACCGGCCGACCCGATCCCGGTCCCGATGCGTCGCCCGGACCGGTCGACGCACAGCGCGAACGAGGTCGTGGCGATGACCATCGCGTTGCGTGGCCCGACCTTCGAGAATTGCTGTGGCCCGTCCGCGACCGGGATGCGCACCGCGCGGATCAGCTCGTCCGGGGCGAGGACGTTGCGCTTCGGTCCGGTGAAGAACTCGTCGATCGGCACCAGCCGCCGGCCGGTCGCCCGCTCGACCTCGACGACAGCGCGGGCGGCGAGCAACGGTGGGTGGGCGTCACCAGCGGGCGACGCCGTGCCGAGGTTGCCGCCGATGGTGCCGCGATTGCGGATCTGCGGTGACCCGACCGTGCGCGCCGCCATCGCCAGGCCAGGAGCGAGCTCGGCGACGTCGTCCACGATGGCGGTGTACGTCACGCCCGCCCCGAGACGGACAATCGGGCGCCCGCCTTCCGCGGCCTCGAGGACCTCCCAGTGCCGGAGCTCCGCGACATGGGTGAGGTCGAGCAGGACCGGTGGCCGGTGACGAGCGAAGTTGATCTCGACCATCAGGTCGGTGCCACCGTTGATCGCGACTGCGTCCGGGTGCGCGGTCTTCAGCGCGAGCGCTTCGGCCCACGTCGACGGACGCAGGCCGGCGGTCATGAGGTCACAGTACATGTCGAGCCTGCATGTAACATGCTGCTCTTCCGGGGGTGGTGACGACGAGCGATCCAAGCTGTGACCTGCTGCTCAGCGGCGGTTCGGTGGTCACCCTGGACGAGGACCGGCGGGTCCTCGATCCCGGCGTCGTGGCGATCACGGGTGAGCGCATCGTCGCCGTCGGCTCAGCCGCCGAGCTCGCCCACTGGCGCGGCGCCCGCCGGGTGGACTGCGCCGGCCGTGCCGTCGTCCCGGGGCTCGTCGATTGCCACAACCACCTGTTCCAGTCGCTGGCGCGCGGGCTCGGCGACGGGCTGGCCCTGTGGCCGTGGCTCAACGAGTTCATGTGGCCGTACGCGTTCGCCATCGAGCCCCAGGAAGCACACGTGGCGGCGCTCGTCGGCGCGATGCAGGCGGCCAGGTCGGGCACGACGTGCATCATCGACAACCACTACGCCCCGCGCGATCTCGACACCACGCTCTCGATCGCCGCGGCGATCGATCAGGTCGGACTACGCGGCGCGGTCGCCCGCGGCATCGTCGGCCCCCCGACCGATGTCGCGCGGCGGATGGACCTCGCCCAGGGCCTCTTCACCCGCACCGCCGAGGAGGAGCTCGACATCACCCGCGGCTGCCTCGAGGCCCGCGGCGCAGGCAGCAGAGTCGGCGTATGGCCGGCACCGCTCAACGTCATCTACGTCGGTCAAGACCTGTTGCGCGACGCCGTCGCGCTGGCCCGGGAGTTCGGCGTCCACTGGCACACCCATTGCTCCGAAGGCGACATCGACCCCCGGATGTACCTCGACGTCTACGGCATCCGCCCGGCGGAGTGGCTCGCCGCCGAGGGGCTGCTCGGGCCGGACGCCACGTTGGCGCACGGGATCTGGTTCGACGACACCGAGATCGAACACATCGGCGCCACCGGCACGGGCATCTCGTACAACCCGGTCTCGAACGAGTACATCGGCAACGGCGTCGCGCGGCTGCGCGAACTTCGCCAGGCGGGCGCCGCGGTGGGTCTCGGCACCGACGGGGTGGCGGTCACCGGCCAGGACCTCTTCGAGTGCATGAAGCAGTCGGTCCTGCTGCAACGCGTGCACACGGGCGATCCCGTCGCAGCCACGGTCGAAGAGGCGCTCGAGCTCGCCACGCGGGAAGGCGCGCGCTACGCGGGGCTCGACGCCGGCGTGCTCGCGCCCGGCAAGCTGGCCGACGTCGCCGTGGTCGACCTCTCCGGCGTCCACACCCGCCCGGTGCACCGCACGGTGGCCACGCTCGTCTACGCGGCGCGCGCCTCCGACGTCGAGATGACGATCGTCGGGGGACACATCGTCTACGAGGCCGGCCGATGCCTGCTCGTCGACGAGGCGGCGGTGCTGGAGGAGGCTGACGCCCGGGCCGCCGAGTTGGTCGCCCGCGCCGGGATGACCGGCCTGACGAGCCCATGGCACCGGAGCACGTTCGGCGTCGACGTCGACCGGCTGCAGTGATGGCGAAGATCGAGACGATCGAGGTCGTCCCCACGACCCTGCCCGACCTGCTCGGCGAGCCGATGCATCTCTGCCTCGTCCGGGTGACGGCCGAGGGGGTGGTCGGCTGGGGCGAGATCTGCGACAGCTACTGCTGCACGTTCCCTGAGGTCTACGTCCCCCTCGTCGAGCGGGTGTACGCACCGCTCGTGATCGGCAGCGAGCTCGTCGCCGTCGACGTCCCGACGCGCAAGCTCCGCACGTGGGCCCGGCGGCGCATCGGGGATGCCGGGCTGGCGATCCAGGCGTTGAGCGGCCTCGAGCTGGCGCTGTGGGATCTGCACGGGAAGCTGGCGGGACGGTCGGTGGCACAGCTCATCGGCCAGACACGCGACCGGATCCCCGTGTACGCGTCAGGCAAGTTCCTCGACGAGCCGCTCGACATGCACGTCCAGATCCTGGCGCCGGCGCTCGAGCACGGCGTGCGGACGACGAAGGTCCGGACGTCGCTCGATCCCGCCGCCGACGCCGTCGCCCTCCGGCGGCTGCGCGCCGAGCTGCCGGCGGAGCTGGCAGTGATGGTCGACGGCAATGAGAACTACTCGCTCCCGACAGCGCGGCGCCTCGCCGCCGAGCTCGCCGACCAGGGCGTGATCGCGTTCGAGGAGCCAGTGCCGCAGGTGTTCCGGCGGGCGATCGCCAGGCTGGTGGAGCAGGCACCACTGCCGATCGCCTACGGCGAGCACCTCTTCGGGGCCGCCGAGTTCGGCGACGCGCTCGCCGCGGGGTGGCCGAACATCGTCCAACCGGACCCGTCGATCGCCGGGGGCCTGTCCGAGTGCCTCCAGATCGCGGCGGTGGCGGAGGGCTACGGCGTCCCCGTCATGCCGCACGCGGCCGCCGGGCCGCTGGCGATGGCGGCCTGCCTGCACCTCGCCGCCGCGCGCCAGAACGTCGCGCTCGTCGAGCACGCGTTCACGCTGGAGCCCTTGTGGGAGGTGCTCGTCGGTCCCCAGCTCTCGTCCTCGGCGATCGTCGACGGATTCCTCGCCGTCCCGTCCGGGCCGGGCCTCGGGCTCGAGCTGGACGAGCAGGCGCTGCGCGCCCACCCGTACCAGCCGAAGTCCTACGACATGTCGATGCCCCGCCGATCGATCGGCGTCATCTAGCGGGTGCGCCGGCAGTGGGCGCCTCGCGGCGGACGACGACGAGGAACAGGCGCATCGGCGCGTCGCCCTCGACGGTCCAGCGGTGCGGTATCGGTCCGGGGTGCACGACGCA
>DASZOG010000303.1:0-6265 GCA_035550895.1 Acidimicrobiales bacterium | reverse complement strand
CTCCACTACTGGAGCGTGTTCAACTTCTTCAAGGGAGCCTGCGCCAACCTGACCTGCCGCCGGGTCTTCGCCACCACGAACCCGTCGCCGAACCTGGGCATCATCGGGACCGCGCTGCACCAGACGTACGTGCGTCAGGTCGCGGCGCTGATCGAGCAGAGCTGATCGAGTCGACGTGATCGGAGGTCGAGATGCCGATGAGTGACGAGTCCGCACTGGTCGTGCTGTCGCTGGAGTACGCCGACGCGGTTCGGGCTCGGGACGTGGACCGCTGGGCGGCGACGTGGACGGACGACGCCCGCTGGGTGCTCGGCCCCGGACGCGAGGTGGCAGGACGCGACGCGATCGTGGAGATGTGGCGGGCGTCGATCGCCAGGTACGCCAGCGTCGTCCAGCTGTACCTGGCCACGACGTACGACGTCGACGCTGTCGATGCCGGCGTCGCCAGCGGCAGGTGCGAGCTGCTGGAGCTGAACGTCCTCGCCGACGGCTCGCGCCACGTGATGGCCGGCCACTACGCCGACACGTACAGCCGCACCGCGGCCGGATGGCGGTTCACCAGCCGCGCGCTGACGAAGTACTACGCCGGCCCCCCCGACCTCTCCGCCGCGTTCGTCCCGTTCGCCTGATCGCGCTGACCGCCGCTGCCCGCAGCGGACCGCTTCGTCCGCCGGATGGCCGTGTTCCTGAGGAACGACGACGGCTCGTGGCGGCGGGACGACGAGCGCCACGACAACGTGCTCATCGACACGACGCAGGTCCCGGCGCTGCTCGCTCGGCACGGCGTCGACGTCACGCTCGGATCGTCCTTCGGGGACGAGCGGCTGCCGATCGGGCTGCGCACCCTCGTCGGCCGACGCAGGCCAGCAGCCTGCGATCGGCCGGGTTCAAACCCGCGTCCGGCTGGGCCCCGCGGGTGAGTCCTGGAACATGCGCTCGGCGTCGAAGCCGATGCGCTCGGTCGGGCGGATCTCGATGACGACCCGGCCGGGCGTGTCGACGTGGTGGATGAACGCCGCCTGGCGCTCTGCGCTCTCCGGGCGGACCCGCGCCGCGAGCGCGGGGTAGAACCAGCGCTTCACCTCGTCCGAGTCGTGCACGAACGCGTCCCCCTTGTACGTGACCGCCTGGCTGGTGCCGATGTCCGTGCCGCGGCTGGACACGGCGATCGCCACCCGGGGCCGGGCTTCGACCGCAGCGACCCGCTTCCGGCGGCGGGTGCACGTGACCCAGAACCGGCCCTCGTGGAGCACGTAGTTCATGATCACGCCGACCGGGTCGCCGGACGCCGTCGTCCACATGAAGGTGCACTCGGTCTGCGCCGCGTGCAGCGCCTGTTCCCGCACGTCATCGAGGGCGAACGTCGACACGTCCTCGTACGAGTCCACATAGCCGGCCGATTCGGCGTCCAGCTCGCCCGAGGGCGGATGGCCGGTCATCGTGGCGTCCACCGGATGGGCAGCTTCGTCAGCCCGTGCAGCACGAACGAGTCGTTGCGTTCGGCCACTCCCGCCAGCTCGATGCCGTCGAGTCGGTCGAAGATGCGGTCGAACGCGATCCGCGTCTCGAGCCTGGCGAGTGGCGCGCCGATGCAGTGGTGGATGCCCCACCCGAAGGCGACGTGGCGGCCGAGCTCGCGCCGCTCGCGGTCCAGACGGAACTCGTCCGGCTCGGGGAACTGTGCCGGGTCACGGTTGGCGGACGCGAACAGCAGCTGCACCTTGCTCCGCTCGGGGATCGGCGTGCCGTGGACGCTGCACGCCTCTGCATTCGTGCGGAACAGGCCGTGCACCGGCGAGTCGAAGCGCAGGGCTTCCTCGATCGCCGGCGGCAGGAGGCTGCGGTCGGCGCGCAGCTGCGCCAGCAGCGCGGGGCGCTCGAGGAGGCGGTAGAGCATCATCCCGAGCAGGCTCGTGGTCGTCTCGTGCCCGGCGACGAGCAACTGGTAGCCGAGGTGCCGCGCCTCCTCAAGGGAGATGGTCCCGTTCCGACGCGCCACGGTGAGCAGGCTGAGGACGTCGTCAGGGATCACCGTGCCGACCACGTCCTCGGCGGCGGCGACGTCCTCGGCGACCGGACCGTCGTCGGCAGGCGCGTCCGCGCGCCGTGCCGCGTCGCGCAGGCGAATGCCTTCTTCGACGTAGTCCTCGAGCGCGGTCTTCGCCTGCGCGTACGCGTCGAGGTCGCCTCCGGTGAGCGCGGCGACGGAGAACGTGCTCCACCGCCCGAAGGCATCGCGTTCTTCGGCGTCGACGCCGAGCAGCTCGGCGATGACCAGCGCGGGGAACGGCGCGGCGAAGAGCTCGACGAAATCGCCCTCGCCGGCGTCGATCCACTCGTCGATCAGGCCGTCCGCGATCGCCCGGACGCGTGGTCCGAGCTGCTCGATCGCTGCCGGCAGGAACGCCGCGCGCAGGACGCGCCGGTGCCGGCTGTGGTCGGGATCGTCGGTCGTCCCGAGCACGCCGTGCTCCTGGTAGAAGACGCCCGGACCGTCCCGGTTGCGCCACTGCTCGGGGTGCTTCAAGGCGTCGACGACGTCGGCGAAGCGCGTCAGGACGAAGAACGGCGGGTCGTGATCCGCCTCGTGGTGCACGGGGCAGCGGTCGCGCAGCTCCGCGTACGAGCGCGTCGGCTCGAAGTCCCGCGAGTGGTCGGCGTGCCGGTAGCTCCCCGGCTCGATCGTCGGCGTCGTCGACATGTTGTCGCTCAGCCTTCGCGGGAGCCGTCGAGCGACCAGAAGTGGGTCGAGGCCGTACCGTCCGGCCCGCGCACCGGGTCGCTGGCGTCGATGCGGTACTTGAGCGCGCTGCCGCCCAACCGCGGCTCGGCCCGCAATGCTTCGCCGGTCGCACGGAAGTTCGGGTGGACGAAGTGCGCGTCGAGGGCCTCGGCGCTCTCCCACAGCTCGACGATCCGGATCCGGCCGTGGTCCGCGGGATCGGCGGCGATCGTGTACACGATGCATCCCGGCTCGTCCCGCTCAGTGGAGCGCTGCAGGTCCACGGTCGAGGCGACGAGCTGGTCGCGCACGCTGGGATCGACGTCGAGGTGACCGATGATGGCGATCATCTGCTCCATCCTGTTGCGACGGCAGTCGAGCTCACGGAGCTGACCCTTCCTGGATGCGGACGCACTCGTAGTGCGCCAGTCCGCTGTGCCCACTTGACCGCACGAGCGTGAAGCTCTCGGCCCAGTCGTGCTCGAACTCGAACGCGCGACCCGCCTCGTCGACGACGGTGGTCGGGTGGCTGACGTCCCACACCTCGCCCTCGGCGTGTTCCTCACCGCGGTACACCCCTTGCCCGAGGCCGTCGCGGAAGCCGCCGAAGTACCCGCCACCCTGGCAGTACACCCAGCCGAGATCCTCGAACGTGTACTCCCGGACCCCGCCGTCTGCGGCGGTCAGCCGGAACGTGCCCCGCCGCACCCGCCGGTCCCCGGCGTAGAACTCCAGCTCGTGCTCGATGCCGACGACCGGCACTGCTCCGTCGCTGCGGAGGATCGCGCCCCGCCCGGCAGCTGCGCGGCCGCTCGGGTCGACGAAGAAGAAGCCCCCGTGGTCCGGCAGGTGGAACAGGACCCACTGGCGCAGTCCGGGCACGCGCCGGCGCGGCACCGGCGCGCCGTACGGGCGCGGACCCCCCCGCCCGGGCTGGAAACCCCACGAGTGGTTGCGGAAGAACGAGCTCGTGTCCGGCGCCAGCCCGATCCGTTCCCCGGCGACGTCCACCCAGCCCGTGCACGGGCCGGTGATCTCGTACGTCGCCCGCTCGCTGAGCAGGCGGCCGTCCACGCGGCGGACCTCGACCGGACCCATGTACGGCACGTTCGTCGTGTGGCAGGTGAGGTCGACGCGGACCCCGAACTCGTTGTCCTCGAGCACCAGGCGGACCGTCTCGAGCGGCGCGACGATCTCGAGCCGCAACGGTCCCACGCCGAGGCGCTCGGTGTCCGGGCGCAGCCGGCGGGACAGGCGCACGTTGTGCTGGCGCCCCCGATGGCGCACGCAGACGAACCCGTCGAGCACGTCGGTGTTCGCGTAGAGCCGCACGTTCGACGCGAGCGCGACGCGCCCAGCTTGGTCAGCGGCGCAGATGTAGTGCCCGTCGTTCCAGCTCTGGTCGCTCCCGGCGACCGCGGCGAACGTGTCGGTGATCTGGTGGAACGGGTACTCGTCCATGCCCAGGAGCACCGGCGACCTCCTGGCTTGTGGACCTGGTGAGGACCTGGGGACTTAGCGGAACTGTTGACAAGTTACTCGACCCGGTCAGTACTATCTGCACAGTCGTTCGATTAAGTCGGCGACGCCAGCGACGGCTCGCACGAGCGAGCGTCTCATCAGGGTCATCTGAGGGGGAGCATCGAGATGCAACGATCCAGGCTCGCGAGGCTGTGTGCCGTCACGGCGGCTACCGCGCTGTTCGTGGCCGCCTGCGGCGACGACGACGACGGTGGCGATGGCGCGACGACGGAGGCCCCGGCCGGCACCGAAGCGGCGGCCGAGACCACGACGGCCGACACCGCGGCCACGACCGATGGCGGCGAGCCAACCGAGACCACGGCGGGCGAGGGTGAGGCCGGTGACCTCGACGCGACCTACGGGCTCGGCGCCACCGCGTTCCAGGACGCGATGGAGGCGACCGAGAGCGCGCCGCTCGCAGCTGAGGGCGAGCCGTTCGTCATCTCGATGCCGAACCTGGAGGGCGACGCCGGTGGCACGTTCCCCGACTTCCGCGAAGGAGCAGAGGCAGCGACGAAGCTGGTCAACGAGCGCCTCGGCGGGATCGGCGCCGACTACGAGGCCGGCACGCCGGGGCGCCCGATCGAGCTGAACGTCTGCTCGCACGGCCTCACGCCCGAGGCGGCGCAGTCCTGCGCGAACGACATCGCCGGGCAGAACCCGAACCTGATCACGATCGGCATCGACTTCTTCACGCCGGCGATGTACCCCGTGTTCCAGCAGTTCCCGATGATCCAGATGCTGCCGATCTTCGTCGAGGACTTCACGCAGGCAGGCGCCTACTCGGCGATCGGTGGCTGCCCGACGGCGTTCTTCGGCGCGGCGAACTACCTCGCCGAGGCCGGCTACGACAAGGTCGCCGTGATGTACTCGGACAACGCGCCCGGGCAGCAGTGCTGGACCGACACGACGGAGCGCCCGCTGCAGCACTTCGCCGACCAGGGCGTGCTCGAATTCCAGGGCTACGCCAACCTCCCCGGCGACCCGTCCGACGACGCTGCGCAGTTCCAATCGGTCGCCGGCTTCTTGGAGGGCGCCGAGAACCCGGCCGTCTTCTACAGCGTGCAGTCCACCGACTGCGTCGACTGGGCCAAGGGTCTGCGGGCCTCCGGCGTCGACGCCGACCTGGTGATGGGCTCGGCATGCGTCGACGAGACCGTCCTCGCCCTGCCGGAGACGGAGGGGGCGGTGTTCGAGTTCCAGTCGTACAACCCCGACGGCGAGCTCGGCGACTACGAGAGCTGGGAGCTGCAGGTGCGCGCCGACGCGATCGCCGACTACGGGCCGACGGCAGCCGTGGGGACGTTCATGGAGGACGCGTTCGGCTCGATCATGTGGGCGTGGCAGATCGGCAACCACATGATCGACGAGGGGCAGGACCCGTGGGATCGGGCAGCGCTCGCCGACACGCTCTCGAGCCTGCCGCCGTTCCACTTCATCGGCCGCCCGGCGGTCGACTGCAGCAGCAATCCCGAGGAGTACTCGGCGATCTGCTTCCGGAAGAGCACGTGGCTGGCGTGGGACGGCTCGGCGTTCGGGCCGGGCAAGGCCCTCGGCGGCGAGTACTTCGACCTCACCGACCTGATGGCGGAGGTCGCCGAGACCAACCCACGCACCTGAGCATCTCCTGGTGGAGGAGCGGAGAGGGTCGTCCCTGAGCGGGGGTGACCCTCTGCCGCTCGACGTGGCAACCTCTCCCCGGGAGGGGCAACCGTGAGCGACTTCGTGTTCGCGCTGATGCTCGGGATCGGCGCCGGCGGGCTCTACGCGATGCTCGGTACCGGCCTCGTCACGGCGTTCAAGGGTTCAGGTGTCATCAACTTCGCGCATGGCGCGTTCGCCATGTACACCGTCTACACCTACGACGAGGTGAACACGGCCGGCCAGTTCAAACTGCCGTGGATCGACGTCCTGCCGACCGATCAGCTCAACCTCCCCGTCACGATCAGCGTCGGATCCCCCCGCGGGGCGTTCCTCTCGACCGTCCTCGCGTTGCTGATGGCGGCGCTGCTCGGGCTGCTC
>DASZOG010000302.1:0-3527 GCA_035550895.1 Acidimicrobiales bacterium | reverse complement strand
CGGAAGGCGTTCGACGACCCGCAGCCGCGCCGATTCGGCGCGACGGTTCGCCGCCACCTCGGCGGTGCTCGGGGTCGCGGACGGGAGGCGGACGATGCGCACGGTCCGCACCGCGTCGCACACGCACGGCAGGCCGGGCGGGCAGGTGCAACCACCCGTGGCGTGGAACCGGAACCGCTCCTTGACGATGCGGTCCTCGCCAGAGTGGTACGTGAGCACGGCGATGCGCCCGGCCGGGGCGCTCAGCGCCACGGCCTGGTCGAGCGCGTGGGGCAGCTGCTCGAGTTCCCGGTTGACCTCGATGCGGATCGCCTGGAACGCCCGCCGGGCGGGATGCCGGCCGCGTCGGCGCGCTGCGGCCGGGATCGCGTCGCGCACGACCTCGGCCAGGTCGGCGGTCGTCTCGAGCGGGCGGGCGGCGACGATCGCGCGGGCGATGCGCGCCGCGTACCGCTCCTCACCGAAGCGGCGGAGCACGTCCGCCAGGTCGGCTTCGGCGTACCCGTTGACGACGTCGGCCGCGGACCACGGCGACGTCGGATCCATGCGCATGTCGAGCGGGCCTGTGGCCCGGTACGAGAAGCCGCGCTCCGGCCGGTCGAGCTGCGGCGAGGAGACGCCGAGGTCGAAGAGGCAGCCGGAGATGTGGTCGATGGCGAGCTCGCCCATGGTCGCTGCGAGGCGGTCGAAGCTGGCGTGGCGGAGCTCGACCCGGTCGGAGAACGGAGCCAGCGCTTCGGCTGCTGCCACCAGCGCCGCGGGATCCCG
Source organism: Acidimicrobiales bacterium (assembly GCA_035550895.1). Lineage (GTDB taxonomy): Bacteria > Actinomycetota > Acidimicrobiia > Acidimicrobiales > Ilumatobacteraceae > DASZOG01. The sequence goes on along the minus strand of DASZOG010000302.1, from coordinate 2,759 downwards.
GTCCAGTCCGACGAGCCGGAGATCGGGGCGCGCCGCGAGGAGGAGGCGGGCGTGCCCGCCGCCCCCGACGGTCGCATCCACGAAGACGCCCGGAGGGATCGGCTCGAAGGCCGCCACCACTTCGCCGGCCATGACCGGACGGTGGTGGAAGTGCTCGCTCATCCCAGGGTGATCATCGCGGTGGCGACGGGGCGGGCGCTCCGGGTCTGCCGCTCACCAGCAGCCCCCCGGACGGCGGGTGCCGCCGGGATTTCTCCCCGACTGGCGAGACGGAAGCGGGCGGAGTTGGGGCTGTCCATCTTGCCGACCGGGGGACTGCTGATGAGCGGAGGTGCTCCGGGTGCCGTGGCTCGTGTCCTCTCCCTCCTTCCTCGTGTGCGTCGGTGTGCGGTCGATGTGGTCGAGCTGCGTCAGTCGCCACCGCGGATGGCGGCGCCACCGGCGGTCCGCTCGCGCTCGAAGCGGTCCGGGCTCCAGATCTCGACCCGGTCGAAGGAACCGGTCACCACGACCGGTGAGCCGGGCTCGATGCGGGCGAACTCACGCAGCTCGCGGTCGAGCGTGATCCGGCCCTGGGCGTCGAGCTGGCCGAGGAACGCCGAGGAGGACAGGGTGCGCTGCTCGGCGCGGCTGATCTCGCCTCGCTTCACCCGCTCCAGGGTCTCGTTGGCCATCCGCTCGAACTCCTCCGGTGTGAATGCGTCGATGCATCCCTGTTCTCCGAAGGCGAGGTAGCAACCGGTCTCGAAGTGGCTCCGATACGGGGGCGGCATCGCCAACCGACCCTTCGGGTCGAGCTGGCGTTCGTGCCGTCCGACGAACGTCGCCACCTCTCGCTCCTGTTGCTCGCTGCCTCCCGGGTTCCGGCGGTGCCGTCACGCTCCACCATCCCCCACTTGGCGCCACCGTACCCCCCACTTCTCTCCACTGTCAACCACCAATCCCCACCAGCCACCCCTTCTCCCCACTCCGTGGACAAACGCGGCCTCTTGTGTCCAGCTCTCACTGCCCCCAGGGGTCGACGCCCGGCGCGCGTCCGGCCAGGCCGGAATCACGGCTTCGTCGAGGGACTTACGACGGCGGGTCGAGCCGCAGGCGACCGTCCGAGCGGTCGTCCAGCGCGCGGGCCAGATCGTCGCGGGTGACGTAGCTGATCACCTGGCCAGCCTGCGCAGTGATCTCGTCCAGCACCTCCGGCGCGGCAACGTCGGAGCTGAGCCGTACGGTGCTGCACCCGCCGGCGAACACCTCGTACCACGTGAGCACGGGCTGCGTGCCATCCGTGTCGCGGCGCTCGAACCGGCGCGCGCCCGGCACGTCCGCGGAGACCTCGGTCGCGCCGCTGACGTCGCAGGCTGCGGCGAACCGGAGGTCGATCGCCTTGGCGCCGGCGCGGTCATGATCGACGGTGATCGTGGAGCGTCCGTTGTTGACGGTGAGGAGCCCGAACGACCACCCCACCGGCAGTGAGGCGACGCAGGGAACGAGCTCGGCCGTCTGGACAGCTTGCGCCTGCAGCCACATGGGTTCCATCGCGTCACACCGCGCTTCGACGTTCACCGGAGTGCGCGTGTTGTCGTTGCTGAACAGGCGCGCCCAGTTGAGTGCCAGCAGGACGACGACACCGACGGCGAGTGACGCGACCGCGACTCGGCGCATCGTCCAGCGCTGCACCCTGATCGGACGCGGCGGCTCAGGCAGGCGACGGAGGAAGTCGCCGTGGACGTCGCGGGCGTCCGCGCGCAGCGCCCGACGCAGCTGCGACGGCAGTGCCAGGCCACGCGCCGCGGCGAACGCTTCGGAGATCTCCTCGATCGTGAACTGCAGCACCGCCCGCTCGTAGACCTGTTGAGCGCTCGAGCGCAGCGCGAGGCAGAGCATCATGTTCGCCAGATCGACCGCTTGGCGCCATGGCGTGGGCCGCAGCTCGGCGAACGCGACGTCGACCAGCACGATGTGGCCGTCCCGCACCATCAGGTTCGCCGGCTTGATGTCGCGGTGGGCGAGCCCGGCGTCCCACAGCAACCGCACGAGATGCAGCCCTTCGTCGATCAGAGCGTCGTCGACAGTGGTTGCCTCGCCGAGCTCCGTCGCATCTTCGAGGAACTCGGTGACCAGCAGGTACTCCCGCTCCGGCGTCAGTTCGACGAAGCCGTACGACTTCGGGCCGGGCAGACCGGCATCGCGGAAGACACGTAGGGCGTAGTCCTCCTGTTGCACGAGTCTGCGCACGGTGTTGAACGGCTTCTCGTCCTCCAACCGCCCGTACAGCAGCTCTCGACCGAGCTTGTACCAGCGGTCCGAGCGCAGATGGGTCCGCGAGTAGAGCTTGCCGAACAGATATGGCGCCGCGGCTCCGTCGACACTCAGGCGCAACGGGGTCGACCCGGCCGACCCACTCAGTCCCACGGGCTCGATGTCGGACACCGTCACACCCAGCTGTTCCTCGACCGCCCGGCGGATCGCTTCGCCGCGCGCGCCGCCGACGTCCAGATGCGCCGTGCGCCCGCGGCGGTACGTGACCGGGAACACCTCGCTCGGCGCGAACAGGCGGAACGCAGCCACGCCCAAGCTGACGGCGACGAGAACTGCGATCAAGATCGCCGTCAGGGAGTCGACGCCCAGATGCAGCCGGGCCAGCGCCACGAGGATCACGAGCACCGCGACCAGCCATTTCAGGCGATTGCGCAGCCGTCCTTCCGGGACCAAGGTGTACAGGGCGATCACCGACAGGCCGCTGAGCGCCAGCATGTGGATCG
>DASZOG010000301.1:0-1863 GCA_035550895.1 Acidimicrobiales bacterium | reverse complement strand
GGATCTCGCTGGTGTTCACGTACTCCGTCACCTCGGCCGGCAGGCCGAGCGTCTCCCACACCTCGTCGGCGAGGAAGCGGTCACGCATCCGGTAGCACGCGTCGACGCAGAACTCCTCGCGCTCGTCCCGCTCCTGCGCGGTGAGCTGCGGGTAGTAGTCGCGCAGCGCCAGGCGGCCGAACATGACGTGGCGGGCTTCGTCCTGCATCACGTACGCGTTAATCGCCTTCGCCAGCGGGTCTTGAGCCTGGTTGCGGATCAGCGCGAAGGCCGCCAGCGCGAGACCCTCGATCAGGACCTGCATGCCGAGGTACGTCATGTCCCAGCGACTGTCCGCGATGACATCGTTCAGCAGGGACTCGAGGTTCTTGTTCAGCGGGTAGACGAGGCCGATCTTCTCGTGGAGGTAGCGGCTGAACACCTCGACGTGGCGGGCCTCGTCGATCACCTGTGTAGCGGCGTAGAACTTCGAGTCGATGTCCGGCACGGTCTGCACGATCTTGGCCGTGCAGATCAGCGCCCCCTGTTCGCCGTGCATGAACTGGCTGAAGCGCCACGCCTCGATGTGCCGGCGCACGTCGCCCCGTTCCGCGTCGGACATCTTCTCCCACCACGGGGTTCCGTAGATGGCGATCAACTCGTCGGGCGAGCGGGTCGGGTTCGTCGGATCGACGTCGGTCGACCAGTCGATGCGGTCGCTGCCGATCCACTGCCGGCGGGTGCCCTTGTCGTAGAGGCGCAGCAGCTGGTCGCGCCCGTTCTCGTAGTCGAAGTCGAACATCGTCGTCGACGACGTCGAGATCGGCCAGTCCAGCGCGTCGGGCGTGAAGGCGTAGTCGGTCATGCCGAACAGTACGTCAGGCGCGCCCGATCGGATCGGTTGGACTTCAGCGGCGGGTCCAGGTCGGGTCGTTCTTGCCGAAGTACGTCTCGGTGACCTGCATCATGCCGCCGCCGACGATGACCGTCTTCTGCTCGACCAGGCACCAGCTCTGGCCCGGAGGCAGTTCGCCGAAATCTGGGCACCACGCGACTTCCACCGGGTCGTCGCCGCCGAGGCCGTCGTAGTCGATCTCGGATTCGGGAACCGGGTTGGCATTGGCCTCGGCCGGCCACGCGATGACCATCGTGAACGTGTTGGTGCTCTCCGACTTGACCAGCACGACCTCCTGGTCGCCGACGCGCAGGATGACCGGCACGGCGACCTCGCAACCCTCGGCATCGAGTGTCAGCGTGGCACCGGGCGCGCCTTCGCCGCCGGCGGACGTCGTCCCGCCACAGGCCAGCAGCTCGCCTTCAACGGTCAGCGAGAAGTTCCTCGTCGCCGTCTGGCCGATCTTGTCGGTCACGGTCACGTCCACGCTGAACGTCCCGGGCTCCGTCGGGGTGCCGCTGATCACGCCGGTCGTGGCGTCGATCGTCAGCCCGCCGGGCAGCCCCGTGGCACCGAAGCTGCGCGGCTCGACGCCACCGGACGCCGCGACGGTCGCGCTGTACGCGGCGCCGATCGTGCCGCCGTCGAGCGACTCGGTCGTGATCTGCGGCTGGGAGCAGCGCGGAGTGCTGGAGCTGGCCTTCGCGCTCTTCCCGGCGACGAACCACGTCAGGCTGCCGCTGGTGAACGGTACCGAGAACTGGAAGCGGTGCGACCCGGGCTGGAACGTGGACGGCTGCCCGCGGTCCTTCGGATGCGGCAGGAAGAAGTTGAGCAGGCCACCGGCGGAGTAGGTGAGCGCGCTGCTCTTCGAGTTCGTGTAGCCGAACCACGCCGTGTACGTGCTGCCGGTCTGCACCACGCACTCGACCTTCGGCGTGACGAAGAACGTCGCCGACGACGAGGAGGACGACGCCGTCACCCCCCGC
>DASZOG010000300.1:0-1946 GCA_035550895.1 Acidimicrobiales bacterium | reverse complement strand
GTAGCCGGAGCCGCGTACGGCGGCGACCACCGCCGCGCGGAGGTCGAGCAGCCTGGGCAGGTCGTCGACCGGCACCTCGACGCGAGCCGTGTCGCCGTAGTGGCGGACGCGCAGTGCACGGAAGCCCAGCTGCCGGAGCGCCGCCTCCGCCCGCTCGACGCGGGAGAGGACTCCGACCGACACCTCGGTCCCGTACGGCACGCGCGATGCGAGACATGCCGCGGCCGGCTTGTCCCAGGTCGACAGGCCGAGCTCGCGGCTCCAGTGCCGGACGTCGGCCTTCGTGAAGCCCGCGTCGACGAGCGGGAACGCGCTGCCCCGCTCGCGGGCCGCCTGCTGGCCCGGGCGGTGATCGCTCAGGTCGTCGACGTTCACGCCCAGCGCGACGGTCGCGCCGGCGGCGATCGGCACCAACGCGTCGAGCAGCGCCGACTTGCAGTGGTAGCAGCGGTCGGCGCCGTTCGTCCGGTAGGCGGCCCGCTCCATCTCGTCGGTGGCGACAGTGGACCAGGCCCACTTCCAGCGACCGGCGAGTTGGCGGCAAGCTTCGAGCTCGTCCGCCGGGAGGGATGGCGACACCGCAGTCACCGCCGCCGCGCGCGGCGCGCCGAGCGTGTCGTGGGCCATCCACGCCAGGAACGACGAATCCGCTCCGCCACTGAACGCGACGACCACGCGGTCGTAGCGACGCAACTCCTCGCGCAGCGCGGACAGCTCAGCCATCGACGACCTCGAGGCGGACGCGCTTGAACCCCTTGCCCTTGTTCTCCGTCTTCACGACGCGGATCCGGCCCACCTCGCCGGTGGAGCGGACGTGGGTACCGCCGTCCGCCTGCTTGTCGAGACCGACGATGTCGACGACTCGGATCTCGCGCACCGCCTCAGGGATGAGGTTGACCTTCGTGCGGATCAGGTCGGCATCCTCCAGCGCGACGCCGCGCGGGAGGAACTCGACGTGGATCGGACGGTCCGCGGCAAGCTCGGTGTTGACCAGCTCCTCGACCCGCACCGCGAATCCCTCCGGCAGCGGATCGAACTCGAAGTCCATGCGCGCGGAAAGGGGCTCCATGTTCCCGCCGGTCACCGGCACCCGCCACTCGTTCCAGATCACCCCGCAGAGCACATGGAGCGCGGTGTGCGTGCGCATCAACCGATGGCGGCGCTCCCAGTCGAGCGCGCCGGTGACCGCCTCTCCGGCCGCAGGTGGCGCGGCACCGGACGCGAGATGGTGCCACACCTGATCGCCTTCCTTGCGCACGTCGACGACCGCCGCGGACCCGAGCGTTCCGGTGTCGTGCGGCTGCCCGCCTCCGGTCGGGTAGAAGACGGTCCGGTCGAGGGCCACTGCTCCGTCACGGGCCTCGACGACGGTGGCCGTCATCTGCCGCAGGTAGGCGTCGTGCATGTACAGCAGGTCGGTACCCACAGGACGGATGCTGCCGCACCGGGCGGGCGCGCGCCATCCACGGAGTCGCTGCCGCCCGTACACTCGCCGGGCGGGAGGAACGCGTGGGTCGTCCGAGCTGGGTCGTGATCGCGGTGGCGCTCGCGGTCGGCGCCGGCGCGTGCGACGGCGGCGGTGTGTCCGTCGACCCGGCCCCGGTGAGCACCTCGACGACGCAGCCTTCCCCGGAGGAGGACACCGACGGCGTCTTCCGGCTCGGCGTCGTCCTGCCGCGTGACGGCGACGGCCAGGCGCTCGGCGCCGCGCTCACGGCTGGCGTGACGCTCGCCACGCAAGCGATCGACGAGGCAGGGGGCGTCGTCGCCGGTCTGCCGATCGACGTGGTCACCCGTCCGGAGCCGGCCGACCCGGCGGGGACGATCGACGTCATCGAGGATCTGATCGAGTCCGAGCGGATCGACGCCCTCGTCGGTCCGGCGTCGTCGCCGAACGCGCTGGCGGCGTTGGAGACGATCGTGAGCAACGAGGTGCTGACCTGCAC
>DASZOG010000299.1:0-9820 GCA_035550895.1 Acidimicrobiales bacterium | reverse complement strand
TGCTGCGCAGTGTCGTCAAGGACGAGGGCCGGGCCGTGGTGCTCATCAGCCACAAGCTCGACGAGATCCTGCACGCCACCGACCTGGTGACGATCATGCGCGACGGGCGCGTCGTGGCCCGCCACGTCACCGCCGACACGGGCGCGCGCGAGCTGGCGCGGGAGATGGTCGGTCGTGAGGTCTCGCTGCGCTCGGAGGCCGCGGCACTCGGGCTGATCCAGGAGGCGGCCACGGGCGACCTCGCCGGTGGCCGCTTGGCGGCGCGGGCGACGATGCTGCGCGTCACGGACGCGTCGGCGAGTGGACCGGACGGTCGCCGGCTGCTCGACGGGCTCTCGCTCGAGGTGCGCGCCGGCGAGATCCTCGGCCTCGCCGGTGTGGAGGGCAACGGCCAGCAGGCGCTCGGCGATCTGCTGTCCAGCCTGCTGGAGCTGTCCTCCGGCTCCGTGGAGGTCGACGGCCAGGCGGTCCGGACGGGTCGGCCGGGGGCGATGATGGCGGCGGGGATCAGCGTCATCCCGGAGGACCGCCACGGGGCCGGCTGCGTGCTCGGCATGTCCGTCGCCGAGAACCTCGTCTTCTGCGACCTCGACGACGTCTCGTCCGGGCGGTTCCTCAACCGGCGGCTGATCCGGGAGCGCGCCGAGGAGCTGATCCGCCTGTTCGACATCAAGGCGGCATCGCCCGAGACGCCGATGCGCCAGCTGTCAGGCGGGAATCAGCAGCGTGTCGTCCTGGCCCGCGAGATGTCGCGCGATCCGAAGGTCATCGTCGCCGCCCAACCGACGCGCGGGCTCGACGTCGGAGCAATCGAGTACGTCACGGGCCAGCTGCAGAAGATCCGCGACGACGGCGTCGGTGTGCTGCTGATCTCGACCGAGCTCGAGGAGATCCTCGCGTTGAGCGACCGCGTCGCCGTCATCTTCCGGGGCCGGATCCTCGGCACGATGGACCGCGCGGACGTCGACCTCGAACGACTCGGCCTGCTGATGGGCGGCCAGGCCGCATGAACGCGCGGAGCCAGCTCGATGAGTGACGCGCGCGACGTCACGGCCAGCGAGCAGGCGCTGCGTGCGGTGCGCGGCGGGATGGTCGGGCGGCGCGCCCAGTCGCTGGCGCTGAACGTCGTCCTCTACGCCGTGGCGATCGCGGGCGCGCTCGCCGTGTCGGCGCTGCTGATCGTGATCGCCACCGATTCCTCGCCCTGGTCCGTGTTCCGCGAGATGTACGAGGGCAGCCTCGGCAGCGGCGCCGCGCTCGGGTTGTCGATCGACGAGGCCACGCCGATCCTCATCGTCGCGCTCGGCGCGGTGATCGCCGGGCGCGCCGGGATCATCAACATCGGTCCCGAGGGGCAGCTGATCATCGGCGGGCTGTGCGGCGCGTGGATCGCACTGAAGGTGCCCGGACCTGGTCCGTTGCTCATCGTGTTGACACTGGCGGGCGCAGCGCTCGGAGGCGCGCTGTGGGCGGGCGTTGCTGCGCTGCTCCGCTTCTCCCGCGGCGTGGACATCGTGATCAGCACGCTGCTCCTGAACTTCATCGCCGAGGAGGTGCTCTCGTTCTCCGTCAACCGTGCGTACCTGCTGCGCGAGACGACGGACAACCCCCAGTCCCTGCCCCAGTCGGATCGGATCCCGTCCGACACCCACTTTCCGCGTCTCGGCGAGTTCCCCGGGTTCAACGTGTCGACCGGCGTGTTCCTCGCGCTGGCGGCACTCGTCATCGTCACCGTCGCGTTGCGCCGCAGCCGGTGGGGGTTCCGGATGCGCATGCTCGGGCTCAACCCGCGGGCGTCGCGCCGGGCCGGCATCAGCGTCGTGGCTCTCGGCACGGGCGCGCTGTTGCTGTCGGGTGGCTTCGCCGGCCTCGCCGGCGGCACGATGCTCACCGGGACGGTGTTCCGGATCCAGCCTGGGTTCTCGAGCAGCGTCGGGTTCAACGGATTGCTCGTCGCGCTCATCGCCCGCGGCAACGCGCTGTGGTGCATCCCCGTGGCGTTCTTCTTCGGCGCCCTGCAGGCAGGCGGCGGCCTGCTCGCGGCGACAGGTGTCCCCCGCTATCTCGTGAACGTCGTCCAGGCCTTGCTCGTACTGGCCGCGCTGTTCCCGCCGGTGTTCATCGAGCTGCGCGAGCGCCGGCGCCAGATCAGCCGGGCACGGGCCGCGGCACGCGAGGAGCGCCGCCCGGAGCCGGCCGCGGTGCCCGCCTGAGAGGAGACCGATGGAGAGCCTGACCACGATCCTCTCGAGCTCGATGCGCCTGACCGCCCCGCTGGCGTTCGCCGGGTGCGGTGAGCAGGTCGCCGAGCGTTCGGGCACGCTGAACATCTCGATCGAAGCGATGATGCTGGCCGGCGCGTTCTTCGGCGTCCTCGGCACGTCCGCGTTCGGCAGCGTGGTTGCCGGCCTCATCCTCGGCACGATCGCCGGCCTCGTCGTCGCCATCGTCCACGCGAACTTCAGCCATCGCCTGTCGGCGAACACGTTCGTCGTCGGCCTCACACTGAACGTGCTCCTGCTCGGGATGACCAGCTTCCTGCTCGAGACGATCGACATGGAGTCGAAGCAGGCCGGCATCGTCGAGATCCCGCTGCTGAAGGAGATCCCCGTCGTCGGCGAACCGCTGTTCATCAACCGCTGGCCGATCTACCTGCTGATCCCGCTGATCCCGCTGTCGTGGTGGCTCGTGCAGCGCACGCGGTGGGGGCTCGAGGTGCGCGCCAGCGGCGAGGACCCGCAGGCCGCGGACGTCACCGGGATCGACGTCAACAAGCGCCGCCGTCAGTCGCTGTACTACTGCGGGCTGCTGTCGGGACTCGGTGGCGCGTACCTGTCTGTGGCCGAGGTCGGGTTGTTCAACCAGAACATGACCGCAGGGCGGGGATTCCTCGTCAACGCCGCGGTCATCTTCGGCGGCTGGACACTCACGGGCACGCTCGCCGGGTGCTTCCTGTTCGGCTCTGCCAGCGCGATGCGCCTCGCCCTGCCGGCCCTCGGCTACCAGATCACGCCGCAGTTGCTGATCGTCGCCCCGTACGTGCTGGCCATCCTGGCGATGCTCTTCTTTGCCTCGCGCAGCCGGAAGCCCGCCGCGCTCGCCGTGCCGTTCGAGCGCGGCATCACGTGATGCGTGCCGCCCTGCACCGGAGCCACGGCGCCGTCGACGTCCTGGAGATCGCCGAGGTGGCGGAGCCGGTGGTCGGACCCGCCGACGTCCTCGTCGGGGTCAGCTACAGCGCCCTCAACCGGCTCGACCTGCTGCAGCGCGCCGGGCCGGCGCTCGTCCCCGGCTTCTCGCTGCCCCACGTCGCCGGGATGGACATCGCCGGCGAGGTCGTGGAGGCGGGCGCCGACGTCGACGGGTTCGGCGTCGGCGATCGCGTGGTCGTCAACCCAGCGGTGCGTTGCGGGCGGTGCGCCGCCTGTGCGCGTGGGGAGGAGATGTTCTGCGCCGCCAGCCGGGTGCTGGGCGCCAACACTCCCGGCGGCTACGCCGAGCTCGTAGCCGTGCCGGCGACGCACGTGCACCACGTCCCGGGTCACGTCGACGATCTCGCCGCGGCGACGATCCCGACGGTGTTCTCCACCGCGTGGAACGGGCTGTTCACCACTGGCGGCCTGCGCCTCGGCGAGACGGTGCTGATCCACGCTGCGGGCAGCGGCGTGAGCACGGCGGCGATCCAGCTCGCCAAGCACGCCGGCGCGACCGTGATCGCCACTGCCGGCACGGAGCCGAAGCTGGAGGCGGCGAAGCGTCTCGGTGCGGACGTCGTCGTCAACAACCGCACGGAGGACGTGCTCGCCGCGGTCGCCGCGGCCACCGATGAGGGCGTCGACCTGGTGTTCGACCATGTCGGGCCGGCGCTGTTCGAGCTGTCCCTGCATGCCTTGCGCCCACGGGGACGGCTCGTCTTCTGCGGTGTCACGACCGGCGCCCGCGTGTCGTTCGACCTGCCGCGCGTCTACCAGCGGGGACTGCGCCTGCTCGGCTCGCACTCGTACTCCTCCGCCGACTTCGGGCGAATGCTTGCCCACTGCTGGACGGCCCGCTTCGAGGCCGTCATCGATTCCGTCTACCCGCTCGATCAGGTCGCCGCGGCGCACGAACGACTCGCCAGCGGCGAGACGATCGGCAAAGTCGTGCTCGAGCACGAACGGAGGTATCGACCGTGACCGCGCCTCATTCCGTCCTGACCCACATCGCGCTGCCCGTGCGCAGCCTCGACGACCACCTCGCGTTCTACGCGCGGTACACGACGATGGAGGTGATCCACGAGCGCGTCGACGACGAGACCGGCTTGCGCACCGTCTGGATCGCCAATCACGAGGACCGCACCGAGCAGGCGGCCCGGTTCGTCATCGTGCTCATCGAGGGCAAGCTGCCCACGGCGATCACCGGCGACATCCAGGAGGAGTACGGGTTCCTCCGTTCGATCGCCCACCTCGGCATCTCCCTCGACTCGCGGGCCGACGTCGACCGGGTCGCCGAGCTGGCGCGGGAGGACGGGGTGCTCGTGCTCGGCCCGATGTACCGCAACCCGGTGGTCGGCTACATCTGCCTCGTGCGCGACCCGGACGGGAACAACATCGAGTTCTCGGTGGAACAGGTGTTGGGATGACGCGGCGGCTGAGCCCGGAGTGGTGGGCCGAGATCAGTCACGAGTTCCAGGCGCACGTCCGCGAGGAGGCGCAGTTCCTCCACGCCTATCGCGAGCTCGCCGACGGGATCGCCGACGAGGGGGTGCGCCTCCTCATCGAGCTGATCGTCGACGACGAGGAGCGGCACCACGCGCTGATGGCGCGCATCGCCGCGGCGGCGCGCGGCGACCTGGGGGAGGACGCCTTGTCCGCGCCGGACCTCTCGGCCGACGAGCTCGACCGCCTCCTGCCGCCCACGGAGCAGTTCCTCGAGGCCGAACGCGAGGACCGGCGGCGCCTGCAGGAGCTGGCCCGCACGCTGCGGCCGCTGCAGGACGAGAACCTGTGGCCGTTGCTCGTCGAGCTGATGGAGATGGACACCCGCAAGCACGTGCGCATCCTCGAGTACCTCCACCACCACATGCGCACCACCCAGTAGGCGCGACGGAGGTCTCCCCGGACGTTCTCTGGTCGTTTGAGCGCACGTCGTGCGCCCAAACCGCGTCAGAAGCTCGCGCGGGGGCCGTGGACGGCTTCGTGGAGGCGGGCGATCAGCTTCGCCGGGTCGGGCGAGCCCCACACGTTGCGCCCGAAGGCGACGCCGGCGGCGCCGGCCTCGACCACACCGCGGGCGAGCTGCACGACCTCGTCCTCGCTCTCCGCCTTCGGCCCGCCGAGGGCCACGACAGGCGCGGGGCAGCCCTCGACCACGGCGGCGAAGCTGTCGACCGGGCCGGGGCAGACGGTCTTGATGATGTCGGCACCGAGCTCTACTCCGATGCGCGCTGCGGCACGCACGTTCTCCGCCGACCACTCGACCGCTCGGGCCCATCCGCCGGGGATCATCTCGGCCATCACCGGGAGACCGAGCTGCTCGCACTCCGCGCACAGTCGGGCGAGGCGCTTCAGCGACCGGTCCTCGTCCGGCGCCCCGGGGAAGGCGAGGATGACCACGGCGTCGGCGCCGAGGGCGACTGCCTGCTCGGCGCGGTAGAGCACGTCGGAGACGTCGTCCGCGCTCATCTGCCCGAGGTCCGAGATTCCACCGTCGACGCGCAGCACGAGCCCGGTGCCGGCCAGCTCGGCGGCGTACCGGCGGGCGATGTGCCACGTTGCCAGCACGCCGTCCGGGCCCCCTGCCGCGCAGGCCGCGATCGAGGACAGCGGCGGTCCGGCACCCATGTACGCGGCGTGGTCGACCGCCACGAGCACGCAGCGGCCGTCGGCGGCCATGAACCGCCTGGCCCGGCGGTGCTTGCCGGCTCCGATCGCGGAGTCGAACCAGTCGTTCACGCGTGACCCCCTTGTGCGGCGGTGATCTGCCGGCGGAACTCCTCGCCGTCCCAGTAGTCGACGCGGTGCGCGACGAGACCGTCGCGCACGCGGAAGCGGAAGATGCCGCGCAGCGACACCGGGCGCTCGGTGCCGTCGCCGTCGACCCACCGGCACGTCATGCGGTAGGGGACCGCCGCCCGCTCACCGTCAACGATCACGTCTTCCGGCTCGTAGTGCAGCTCGCGGAACTGGGCGAGGAACTCGCCGAGCCGCGCCCGGTAGGCGGTCCGACCGCGCACGCCGGTGCCGCGTGCCGACGTGTGCTCGTTGACGAAGTCGTCACTGACCGCGTCGGCGGCCGCGTCGGCGTCGCCGGCGTTGAGCGCGTCGAGGTACCTGCGGACGGCCTCCACCGTCGTCACGTGACTGCGCTGCCCCACAGCTCCTGGATCGTGGAGAACACCTTCTGGTCGTACGAGAACTCGATCACGTTGCCGTCCGGGTCCTTCGCCGCGCAGATGTAGCCGATGTGTGGCGCCATCCACTGCGGCTCCCACGTGAGCACGCCCATCTCGCGGGCCCGTTCGGCGACCTGGTCGACGTCCTCCTTCGTCGGCAGCTCGATGCCGATGTGGGCGAACGGCGCGAGGGTGGCGTGCGGCTGCCCGGGCTCCTGGCCGAACCGGCGTGCCACGTCCGGGAGGAACTCGGCGATGACCAGCACGAACGGGTCCTCGACCTGCTTCTCGTTGGAGAGCCACGCGCCGCGGCCGTTCTCGTCCTCGTTGCGGGCGACCACGACCAGCGGGGTGAGCGAGGTGTAGAACTCGATCGCCCGGTCGAGGTCGCTCACGGGGATGGCGACGTGCGTCCAGCGCGGTTGGGACAACGGCATGGGGCCCCCTCAGCTCACAGGTCCGTCGAACTCGTCCGGCGCGAGCGGCGTGGCGACGTCTTGCCGGACGAGCTTCATGATGTGCGCGGCCCGCCCCTCCCACGTCGTCGGCGGCCCGACGCGGTAGAACGGCGAGCGCAGGTTCTTCATCAGCTCGGTCACCATGTCGGTGTCCTCCTGGTTCGTCTTGGCCAGGACGTCGAGCTGCTGCTCCTGCTCGGCGATCGACTTGTCGACCCCGTAGATGCGCGAGAACAGCCGCGTCCTGTCGGGTGCGATCGGATCCGACCGGACGAGGATCAGCTGCGTCGGGTAGGGAAGCGGGGTCAGGTTCGGGTAGATGAAGTCGGCGTAGTGGCCCTTCAGATCCTCTTCCGGGAGGTCGGTGCGGCCGCCGGAGGGATCGTCGACGTCGAGCTTGTGCGGCTTGTAGCCGCTGCACGTCCGCCCGGCGAAGCGGACCACGGTGTCGAGCTGCTGGCGGGCGTAGTTCAGGCGGCGGTGCACGAAGCGGACGTGGTAGTCGTCGTTCGAGTTCTCGCTGAACGCCTTCCAGTTGATGGGATACGTCTGGTCGAGGTCGCGGTGGAAGCGGGTCATCTTCCCGAACAGGTAGCGGTCGTAGCGCTCGACGATCGGCCCCACCCATTCCCGGAACGGGACCGTCTTGCGCGACAGGCAGCCGAACACGAGCTTGTCCCAGGCGACCTCGACGCGGATCGGCACGAGCCCGAACTCCTCGCGGCGCAGGCCCTCGGGATACATGCGCGGTTCGTCCGGCACGCCGACCAGGCGCCCGTCGATGGCGTACGCCCAGTTGTGGTACGGGCAGGTGAGCGTCCTCCCGCAATGGCCGGCCGGCTCGAACGCGAGGCCGGACGCCCGGTGCCGGCAGTTGTTCAGGAACCCCTTGACGCTGCCGTCCTCCTGGCGGATGACGAGCACCGGCTGGTAGCCGATCTGGCCGGTGATGAAGTCGCCCGGCTGCTGCAGGTCCTCCGTGTCCCCGAGCCACACCCAGGAGCGGGCGAAGACCCGGATCATCTCCAGGTCGAACAGGTCCTGGTCGTACACCTCGTACGGCTGGAGCATCGGACTCGACTCGACGGTCGGCACCAACCCCGACGTCTCGTCGAGGAGGCGGTGGCGCCGCTCCTCCGCCCGATCGGCGATCAGCTCGTCGCTGCTCATTCGCACTAGACCACCTCCGAGTGCGGCTAGCTACACGTCCCACACCAGCGTACCGAGGGCGGTCACGCGCCGATATGTGCTCGAGCACAGTGCCCGACGCGAGAGTCGGTCACCGGCACGACGACGCTTGACGGCACCTGTTTGGACCGTCAGACTGATCACCAGACAATCAGCCGTCCGGCTGTTAGTCGGTGGCCAGGGGAAGCCGTGAGGGGGAGTCATGGGGGCGAAGGTCTCGACGACCAGGTTCGTGGCCGTGCTGGCAGGGATGGCATTGCTCATCGCAGCTTGCTCGGACGACGACGAGGGCGACGCTGGCAACGAACCGGCGACGACCACCGGAGCCGGTAGCGAGGCCCCTGCGAGTGGCGCCCCTGCCGGCGATGGTGGCGGCGCGTTCACGATGTACTCCGCCGAGCCCGACACCTTGTATCCACCGGAGATCAATTCTGGGCAGGCGCAGCGCGTCCTGACCGGCGTCTACAGCGGGCTCGTGACCTACGAGCTCGACGGCGAGACCACCTGGGGCCCCGACTCCGGGCGCGCCATGGCCGAGTCGATCGAGAGCGACGACCAACGAGTGTGGACGATCACGCTGAAGGACGGCTGGACATTCCACGACGGCGAGCCGGTGACGGCCGAGTCGTTCGTCAACGCCTGGAACTGGACCGCCTACCAGCCAAATGGGTTTCCGAACAGCGACCCGTTCGCGCCCATCGCCGGTTTCGAAGACCTCCAGTGCCCGGACGACGAGTGCGCGCAGCAACCAGCGGCAACGGAGATGTCGGGCGTCGTCGCGGTCGACGACCTCACGATCGAGGTGACGCTGAGCGAGCCGCTGTCATTCTTCCCGTCGATGATCGGGACGTTCGCGTGGTGGCCCTTGCACTCGTCGGCAGTGTCCGAAGCGGGTGACCTCGACCGCGCCCGGGTGGCCCCCATCGGCAACGGACCGTACGCCGTCGAGGGCGAGTGGCAGCCCAACCAGCAGATCGAGCTCGTGAAGTACGCGGACTACGCGGGCACTCCCGGCAACGCCGACGCGATCACGATCAAGCTCTACACCGACAACGCGACCGCGTACAACGACGTGCTTGCCGGCGAGCTCGACATCCTCGACGAGCTCCCGACCGCACAGATCCCTAACGTCGAGTCGGAGTTCGGGGACAACACGGTCGAGATCCTCACCGGGCAGTTCCGCTACATCGGCCTGCCGCTCGACGACGAGCGGTACCAGAACGTCGATCTCCGGCGGGCGCTGTCGATGGCGATCGATCGCGACGCGATCGTCGAACGCATCCTGCTGGACACCGCGGTTCCGGCGCGGAATGTCATCCCCCCGACGGTCGATGGCAATCGGTGGGAGGAGAACCCCTGCGGCGAGTGGTGCGAGTACGACCCGGACGCGGCGCGGGAGCTCTTCGACTCGGTTGGGTTCGAAGGAACGCTGGAGATCTGGTACGACGCCGGCCGCGGTTGGGACGAATGGCTCGAGGCCGTCGCCAACATGTGGCGCACGAACCTCGGGATCACCGACATCGAGTTCAACCCGCTCGACGTGGCCGACTACTTCGCGGCGATCCCGGCAAGCGAAGCGACCGGGCCGTTCCGCATGGGCTTCTCGGGTCAGTGGCCCGGTGCGTACGACTACCTCGTGCAGTTCACGACCGAGGGTCGCCTCAACTTTGGCCACTGGGAAAACGCCGAGTACGACGAGCTCGTCGAAGAGTCGCGCATCGAAAACGATGCTGAGGCCCGCCTCGGCTTGCAGCAGGACGCGGAAGACCTGCTGCTCGACGACATGCCGTTCATCCCGCAG
>DASZOG010000298.1:0-6919 GCA_035550895.1 Acidimicrobiales bacterium | reverse complement strand
ATCACGCCGGCGCGGATGAGCCGGGTCACGGTTTCGGGCGTGAACGGCCGCGCCGCACTCGGCATCTCCGCGCCCCCGGCCTCGGTGGCGAACACCGTCTGGTACGCGGACAGCGGCCAGTCGCGCGGGACGTAGCCGTAGCGGATCGGGCGCCCGTGCCGGCTGAGGTAGGCGTCCACGTCGAGACCCGGCGGCACGCGGAGGACGCTGATCCAGAAGCGGCAGGAGTCGGGCTGGCGGGCGAGCGTCTCGATCTGCGCGCCGCCGGCCAGGGTCACGGTCTGGCCGGTCACGTCGGCGGCGAAGGGCGCGGTCGAGCCGCCCGGCTGAGGCGTACGCAGCTCGACCAGCCACAGGTCGCCGGGGAGCGGTGTCGCCAGGTGGACGGCGATGGGGTGGCCGTCGGGCAGGCGTCCGTCGAGCGCCGACGGGCGGGTAGCCGACGTGTTGACGACGAGCAGGTCGCCAGGCTGCAGGAAGCACGGGAGCTCGGTGAAGCGGCCGTGGATCGGCTCCCGATCGGCGACCGAAACCATCAGGCGGACGTCGTCCCGCCCGCTCCCCCGGGCCTCGGGCGGTTCGGCGGCAAACCGCTCGGGCGGCACGCGCGCCCCGGCGAGGACTCCCGTGGACGAATCGCCACGTGACGAAACCCCGGCGATGTCGACGCCAGAGTCCGTCACCGTGGCCGAATCGCCACGTGACGAAACCCCGAGGTCCGTCCCCCCGTCTGGGCGCGAAATGGTGCGGATTCCGCTCCGATTCGCGCCCAGAATGTGGGGGGAGACCGCCGGCGACGCCGCGGGAGGGGTCATGGTGCGACCTCCCCGGCGATGTAGCGGCCGCTCGGGAGGCGCCGCTCGACGACCGCCAGGAGGCCGGGGACGCTGGCCTCCGCTGGCGGGCGGTCGGAGATGTCCTCGCCGGGGAACGCCTCCTGGTGCATGCGCGTGTTCATGTCGCCCGGGTCGACCGTGTACACCGCGACGTTTGGCTCCTCCTCGGCCAGCACCCGGCCGAGGTGCTCGAGCGCCGCCTTCGACGAGCCGTACCCACCCCAGCCGGCATACGCCTCGCTCCCCGCGTCTGACGTGACGTTGACGATCGCGCCACGCGAGCGCCGCAGTGCCGGCAGCGCGAGCTGCGTGAGAGCGAGGGGCGCGAGCACGTTCACCCGGTACACCTCCTCGAGCACATCGAGCGGGTACCGCGCGAGCACCGGCTGCGGGCTCGGCCCGAGAACGCTGGCGTTGTTCACGAGCAGATCGATGCCGCCTCTTGCCTCGGCCGCGTCGACCAACGCCTGGCGGTGGTCTGCGTCGGCGACGTCTCCGGCGATCACCGTCACGGCGTCGCCGAGCTCCGTCCCGACCGCCTCGAGGTCGGCCTCACCTCTGGCGTCGAGCACGAGCTCCCAGCCTCGAGCGACGAGTTCACGGGCGAGCGCCCTCCCGAGACCCCGGGACGCTCCGGTGACGATGCCCACGGTCATCTCCGCTCCTTCCTCTTGTCCGGTCGGCGGGATGCCCACACCTGGACTTTAGCAAGGAACTCCTTTCGTTAATAGCGGGCTTGACCAACGTCACGCCCGAGCAGGAGGGCGCGGGCGACCCGTCAACTGGCGGGCGTGTCCCAGTGGTGGTGGCCGGGGTCGTCGAGCACCACGGCACCGGATTCGAGCGCCCGCACGCCATAGGCCGCGGCGAGGTGCTCGGGCGTGAACACCGTGGCCGGAGGGCCCGAGGCGACGACGCGCCGGTTGAGCAGCACGACGTTGTCCGCCCGTTCCGCATCGGCGAGGTCGTGGGTGGCGAACACCACGGTGCGGCCCCGCAACCGCTCGGCGGTCAGCACGGCGGCGATGGCGGCCGCGGAGGGCGCGTCGAGCCCGGCCAGCGGCTCGTCGAGGAGCAGCAACTCGGCGTCCTGCACGAGGCCCTGGGCGACGAGCGCCCGCTGCCGCTGGCCACCGGACAGCTCGACCAACTGACGATCGGCGAGCCCGGCGAGGTCGAGCTGCGCGAGCGCACCGTCGACCGCGGCACGCTGCGCGGCGCGACCACCGGGGCGGCGCCACGAGCCCATCGCGACGACCTCGCGCACGCTGATCGGGAGGACGCCGTTCAGCCGGGTCCGCTGCAGGACGTAGGCGACACGCGGCCGAGCCGAGCGCGCCGACACGCCGAGCACGGTGAGCTCGCCCCGCGCCGGCTCGACGAGTCCGGCGATCGCGTGGAGCAGGGTCGACTTGCCGGAACCGTTCGGCCCGACGAGCGCCGTGACGGTCCCCTGGTCGAGCACGAGGTCGACTCCGTCGAGCGCCAGCCGCTGCCCTCTGGCGACCGTCAGCCCACGGGCGACGACAGCGGGCACCATGGTCTCGACGTTATAGGATTCATTCTCAGTATGCGCTCCGCCAGGGCCCGCCGTGTTGCCGTCGCCGCGGCCCTCGTCGTTCCGGCTATTGGCGCGTGCGGAGGCGACGACCAGGCGGGGAACGGGAGCGACGCCAGCAGTGGAACAGCGAACGAGCTGCGGGTCGTGGCCACGCACCCGATACTCGGGGACATCGTGACGAATGTCCTCGACGACGCCGCCGAGGTGGAGGTGATCATCCCCGCCGGCGCGGATCCGCACGAGTTCCAGCCGTCGGCCCAGGACGTCGAGGCGATCACGGAGGCCGACCTCGTCGTCGCCAACGGCCGCGACTTCGAGGAGGGGTTGCTCGACGCGCTCGATGCGGCCGCAGATGACGGCGTGCCGGTGTTCGAGGTCGCGTCCGTGTTCCCCGACGGCGAGGATCCCCACATCTGGTTCGATCCGCCGCAGATGGCGCGGGCGGTGGAGGCGCTCGGTGACGAGCTCGCCGCGGTCGACCCTGCGGGGCGCTGGGTCGATCGCGCCGCTGAGTACGCGGCGGAGATCGTGGCCACCGACGCGGAGGTGGAGCGGATCCTGAGCGCGGTTCCCCCCGAGCGGCGCACGCTGGTGACGAACCACGAGGCGCTCGGCCAGTTCGCGGCGCGCTACGGGTTCGAGGTCGTGGGCGCGGCGATCCCGAGCCTGAGCACGGCCGCCGAGTCGAGCGCGGCGGACCTGGCAGCGCTCGCCGAGACGCTCGCGACGCACGACGTTCCGGTGATCTTCGCCGACGTCTCCGCGCCCGACGACCTGGTGCGGGCACTGGCCGCCGAAGCGGGTGCCGACATCGACGTGGTCCCGCTGCCGACGGAGACGCTCGCCGAGCCTGGAGAGGACGGCGACGACTACCTCGGACTGCTCCGGCTCGTCGCCCGGCGCATCGCCGACGCCCTCAGATGACGGCCGACGTCCTGCCTGGGTGGCTGGTCGAGCTGCTGCCCGGCGCGTTCGAGCCCCGGTTCATGCAGCTGGCTCTCGTGGCCGGGCTCCTCACGGCCGTCACCACCGCGGTCATCGGCACGTGGGTGGTCATCCGCGGCCTGTCGTTCATGGGCGACGCACTCGCTCACGGCGTCCTCCCGGGGATCGCACTGGCGTTCCTCCTCGGGTGGTCGACGATCATCGGTGCGCTCGCCGGGGCGGCCGTGATGGTCGCCGGCGTGAACCTCGTCCACCGGAGAACCCGCCTGTCCGACGATGTCGGGATCGGCCTGCTCTTCGTCGGCATGCTCGCCACCGGCGTGATCATCGTCAGCCGATCGGACACGTTCACGACCAGCCTGACCACGTTCCTGTTCGGCGACATCCTCGGCATCGAGTCTGGCGACCTCGTCCTGCAGAGCATGATCGGGGCCGTCGTGGTCGGCGCCACGGCGCTGTTCCACCGCCCGTTCCTGGCCCTGGCCTTCGACGAGGACAAGGCGGAGCTCCTCGGCCAGCGGCCCAGGCTGGCGCACGCGGTCATGCTCGGGCTCGTCGCGCTCACCGTCGTCGCATCGTTCCGGTCGGTCGGGACGATGCTCGTGTTCGGCCTGCTCGTCGCCCCGCCCGCCGGGGCGACGCTCGTCACCCGTCGGATCCCCACGGCGATGGTCGTCGCCGCCGCGATGGGCTGCGTCTCCGTCGTCGCCGGCCTGCTGATCAGCTACCACCACGACACCGCCGCCGCGGCCACGATCGCGGTCTGCGCGGTCGGGCTGTTCTTCGTCGTCCTCACGGTGCGCTCGGTCCTGGACGTCAACGCCCGCCGTCACGCACGCGACGCCCCGGAACGTGAGGCATGATGGGCGCCCGGTTGTCGGAAGCGAGTCATGGGGGTGGTCCGATTGCGGATCGAGGTCACGGTCAACGGCACGACGCACACGAGCGAGGTCGAGGACCGGATGCTGCTCGTGTACTACGTGCGCGACGTGCTCGGGTTGACCGGCACGAACATCGGATGTGACACCTCGTCGTGTGGTGCCTGCACGCTGCACGTCGACGGGGAGTCGGTGAAGAGCTGCACGATGCTGGCCGCGCAGGCCGACGGCACGAGCATCACCACGATCGAGGGCCTGGCCAAGGACGGCCAGCTGCACCCGATGCAGCAGGCCTTCCACGAGAACCACGGCCTGCAGTGCGGCTACTGCACGCCGGGGATGGTCATGGCGGCGGTCGGGTTGCTGAACGAGAACCCGAACCCCACCGAGCAGGAGGTGCGCATCGGCCTCGAGGGCAACCTCTGCCGTTGCACCGGATACCACAACATCGTCAAGGCCGTGCTCGCCGCGGCGCAGCAGGGGGCGCCGGCCTGATGAGCGTCACCGAAGCGCCGACCAGCGCGATCGGCACGCCGCTGCTCCGCAAGGAAGACCCCGCCCTGCTCACCGGCGAGGCGCGCTACACGAACGACCTGAACGTCCCCGGTGCGCTGCACCTGGCCGTGCTGCGCAGCCCGTTCGCCCACGCCCGGATCGCGAGCATCGACGTGAGCGGTGCGCTGCAGCAGCCCGGCGTCGTAGCGGCGTACACCGGCGCGGATCTCGCTGACGCATGGGCCGCGCCGATGCCCTGCGCCTGGCCGGTCACCGAGGACATGAAGAACCCGCCGCACCACCCACTCGCCGTCGGCAAGGCGAACTACGTGGGTGACGGCGTCGCGGCGGTGCTCGCCCAGACCGAGGCGCAGGCGCTCGACGCGCTGCAGGCGATCGACGTCCAGTACGAGCCGCTGAACGCGGTGACCGACCTCGAGGATGCGCTGTCCGATCGCGTCGTCATCCACGACGACCTGGGCACGAACACGAGCTACACCTGGGAGCTGAAGATCGGCCAGGAGGCCGTCGACGCGGCCTTCCGGGAAGGTGGCGCGGCGTTCACGGTCAAGGAGCGGTACATCCAGCAGCGGCTGATCCCGATGGCGATGGAGCCGCGCGCCGTCGTCGCCGTGCCCCAGCCGTTCGGCGGGGACATCACGCTGTACTCGGCGACGCAGATCCCGCACATCCTGAAGATCATGACGGCGATCACGCTCGGCATCCCCGAGCACCAGGTGCGTGTGGTCGCCCCGGCGGTCGGCGGTGGCTTCGGCTCGAAGCTGAACGTCTACGCGGAGGAGCTGCTGTGCATGGCGCTCGCCCGCAAGCACGGCGTGCCGGTGCGGTGGAACGAGATCCGCGCCGAGGGCGCCGTCGCCACGATCCAGGGTCGCGGGCAGATCCAGGACATCGAGCTCGCCGCCGACGAGAACGGCAAGGTCATCGCCCTGCGTGTCCGCCTCGTCGGCGACATGGGCGCCTACCTGCAGCTCGTCACCCCGGGCATCCCGCTGCTCGGCGCGTTCCTCTACGCCGGCGTGTACGACCTTCCCGAGGCGTACGACTTCAGCTGCACGTCGGTGTTCACCAACCTGACCCCGACCGACGCGTACCGTGGCGCCGGCCGGCCGGAGGCGACGTACGCCATCGAGCGGGCAATGGACGCGCTGGCGGCGAAGATGGGCATCGACCCGTTCGAGCTCCGCAAGCGGAACTACATCCGCAAGGAGCAGTTCCCGTACACGGCGTTCAGCGGCCTCGTCTACGACTCGGCCGACCACCTCGCAGCAGCCGAGCGGGCGGCCGAGCTCGCCGGGTACGAGGCGGTCCGCGCCGAGCAGGAGCAGCGCCGCCAGGCAGGCGACACGAAGCATCTCGGCATCGGCATGTCGTCCTACTTCGAGATGTGCGGTCTCGCGCCGTCCCGCGTCCTCGCCTCGCTGAACTATGGCGCTGGCGGGTGGGAGTCGGCCACCGTCCGCGTCCTGCCGACGAGCAAGGTGCAGGTCGTCACCGGGAGCGCTCCGCACGGCCAGGGTCACGAGACGGCCTGGAGCCAGATCGTGGCCGCGAAGCTCGGCGTGTCGCCAGAAGACGTCGACGTGCTCCACTCCGACACGGCGATCAGCCCGATCGGGCTCGACACGTACGGCTCGCGGTCCCTCGCCGTCGGCGGCATCGCCATCGACATGGCCTGCGACCGGGTCATCGACAAGGCGCGAAAGATCGCCGCCCACCAGCTCGAGGCGCGGGAGGACGACCTCGACTTCGAGGGCGGCACGTTCTCGGTGAAGGGCACGCCCGACAAGAGTGTGCCGCTGGCCGGGATCGCGTTCGCCGCGTTCACCGCCCACGACCTGCCGGAGGGCGTCGAGCCGAACCTCGAGGCGAGCTGTACCTACGACCCGCCGAACTTTTCGTGGCCGTTCGGCACGCACATCGCCGTCGTCGAGGTCGACACCGAGACCGGTGGGGTCGACCTGCAGCGGTATGTCGCCGTCGACGACTGTGGCGTGCAGGTCAACCCGATGATCGTCAACGGCCAGGTGCACGGTGGCGTGGTCCAGGGGATCGCCCAGGCGCTGTGGGAGGAAGCCGTCTACGACGACGACGGCAACCTCCGGAACCCGACGCTGCTCGACTACATGGTGCCGTCGGCCGCCGAGGTGCCGAGCTTCGAGCTCGACTCGACGGTGACGCCG
>DASZOG010000297.1:0-4782 GCA_035550895.1 Acidimicrobiales bacterium | reverse complement strand
GAGCACCACGACCCGCCGGCCGTACGTCCCGTCGAGCATCTCGACCGCCGCTCGAGCGACGGCGGCGCCGGCCCGTTCGATGAGGACCTGCTCCGGTTCGGTCGCCGCAGCATCGATCGCCCGCATCTCGTCGGGCGTCACGACCGGGATCACATTCGTACCGTACGCGGGTACCGTCCGATGCCGTGAAGAGCCGCACCATCACCGCGCTGGTCGACGGCGAGCGAGTCGAGAGCAGCGCCACGCAGGAGAACCGCAACCCGGCGAACCTGGACGAGGTCGTGGCCACCGTGCACCTCGCCGATGCGGACACGTTCGTCCGGGCCTGCGCCCGGGCGCGCCAGGCGCAGGAGGAATGGGCCGCCGTCCCTGCCCCGGTCCGCGGCCGTGCCGTGCAGCAGATCGGCCGGCTGGTCGAGGCGAACAAGGACGCCCTGGCCCGCCTGATCACGCGAGAGATCGGCAAGCCGTACGCCGAGTCGCTCGGCGAGGTGCAGGAGGTGATCGACACCTGCACGTTCTTCGCCAGTGAAGGGCGCCGCCTCTACGGGATGACCGTGCCCTCCGAGATGCCGGACAAGCAGCTGTTCACGTTCCGCGTGCCGGTCGGCGTGGCGGCGGTGATCACCGCCGGCAACTTCCCGGCCGCCGTGCCGAGCTGGTACCTCGTCCCCGCTCTCCTGTGCGGGAACACCGTCGTGTGGAAGCCGGCCGAGTACGCCGCCGCCGTCGCCGATGCGATGGCCGAGCTGTTCGTCCACGGCGGCCTGCCGGCCGGCGCGCTGCACATCGTCCCCGCCGCCGGCGCGACCACGTTCGAGGCGCTCGACACGGCACTGGGCCACGGGCTCGTGCAGAAGGTCGGGTTCACCGGCTCCACCGACGTCGGTCGGCGGATCGGGGAGCTGTGCGGCGGCCACCTCCAGTCGCCCTGCCTCGAGCTGGGAGGCAAGAACCCGATGGTCGTCACGCCCGACGCGGACCTCGACCTGGCCGTGGAGGGCGCGCTGTTCTCCGGGTTCGGCACCGCCGGCCAGCGGTGCACGTCGCTCGGCACGGTGTGGGCGCACGACTCGATCCACGACGAGTTCCTGACCCGCTTCACGGCTGCCGTCGAAGGGGCCGCGATCGGCGATCCGGAGGGCGACGTGCTCTACGGGCCGATGATGAACGAGCGGTTCCTGCAGCGGTTCGAGCAGTGGCTGCAGCTCGTCCAGCCGCACCACAAGGTCTCCGGTTCGGTCGGCACGGGACGGATCACCGCCGGCAACCCACGCGCCGGCTTCGTCGGCGACCCGACGGTCGGGCTGTACGCGCACCCGACGATCGTGGACGGCATCACCCGCGAGGACGAGCTCTACCGGACGGAGACGTTCGGGCCGTTGGTCGGCGTCGGCCGGTTCGCCGATCTCGACGAGGCGATCGCGCTCTCCAACGGTCACGGCTATGGACTGTCGTCGTCGATCTACACGACGGACCCGAAGTCCGCGTTTCGCTTCCGGGAGGGGGTGTCCGCGGGCATGGTCTCGGTGAACAACTCGACTTCGGGCGCGGAGGCACACCTGCCGTTCGGCGGCAACGGTCGCTCGGGAAACGGCAGCCGCCAATCCGGGGTGTGGGTCCTCGACCAGTTCACCAGGTGGCAGGCGATGAACTGGGACTACAGCGGGCGCCTGCAGAAGGCGCAGATGGACGTCGCCGACGTGACCGCCGACGTGGAGTTCCGCCTTCCTTCCTGAGTTCGTTCAATCGTCGCGGCGCGCACCGCGGCAATCGAACAACAGTCAGGTGAGGACCACCACGGCGGCCGCGGTGGAGGCCGTGTGGCTCAACGTCACGTGCACGGTCGCCGCGCCGCGCCCTGCCACGAGCGCCGCGGCCTGCCCGCGCAGATCGAAGACCGGCTGCCCCGAGGGGAGCGAACACACCTCGACGTCGTGGAAGGCGAACGCCCCCAGCCCGACCCCGAGCGCCTTCATCAGCGCCTCCTTCGCGGCGAACCTCGCCGCCAGGCGGTGGGCCGGATCGCCGAACCCGTGGACGTCGCGTTCGGCGGCGGTGAACAGCCGCTCGGCGAGACCCGGGCTGCGGGCGAGGGACGTGCGGAAGCGCTCGATGTCGACGAGGTCGAGGCCGAGGCCGAGGATCACGTGCGCCAGCGCTCGGCCAGGTCGCTCACGGGCACGGTGAGGAGGTCGATCACGTCGATGTCCGCCAGCAGGTCCTCGCGGAACGTGCCTTCGGACTCGGTGACCCAGTCGACGAGGCGGTCGTAGCGCTGGTCCCAGCCCTGCAACACGCCGCGGGCGACATCCGCCGGCAGGCGGGACACGAACTGCACGTGGAGCAGCGTGATGCCGGTGACCTGGTCGGCCTTGATCTCGGGAACGAGGATCACGGTCCGCCCGTCGCTCGCGCCGCGCGAGACGAGCACGCTCCGCTCGCTGGCGACGCGCCGCTTGTTGCCGATCAGGCGCGGGTCGCGCTCCGTGCGGCTGGGGATCTCGAGGCTGATGCCGCCGCGGTCGACGATCTCGGCCAGCGCCGCCCCGCTCGCCGGGTCGCCCTCGATCCGGTAGCGGGTGAAGCCGAGCACGGACTCGACCGCCGGGTCGAGCGCGGCGAGCACCTGCAGCGCCGAGTACGTGAGGCGATCGCGGCCAGTGCCGGCCTGGAACACCTCGCGCACGAGCGGGCGGTCGACGAGCGCCTCGTCGCTACGCGAGATGCCGACCGTCACGGTCTTCGCCTGATGCTTGATCGCGTCGATCGGCCGCGTCAGCTCCTCGATGCCGCGCGTCAAGGCAGCGGTGAGGTCGTCGATCAGCGCCGCCGGCGTGCCGATGTTGCCGGAGCTGCGCTGGTAGGCCTCGAGCGGTGAGTCGGCGAGCGTGTCCCGCAGCCGGCTGACGAGGCGTACAGCGGTGCTCGCCTCGAGATGGCCGTCGTAGCGGCCGGAGCGCAACCCGTCGAGGAACGGCTCGGTGAGCGGTGGCACGTCGTGGCGGATCGCGTCGAGCACGTCCTCCCCGTCGACCCCGGCGCCCACCGCGTGCTCGATCGCCTCGCGCACCCTGCGCAGCGGCTTGGCGAGCCCGTCGATGGCCAGCGCTGCCTCGTAGCCGAACAGGTGCCCGACCATCGCCGAGAGCACGAACCCCAGCGCGGGATGGACCGCCGGCACGGCGATCACGTGCAGCGCGGCCTGGAAGCGCTCCTCGCCCTCGGTGGCGACGACGATCGGTGCCGCCTTGTGGGCGCGGTAGATCGCCACCTCCTTGGCCACGTCGTCTGCCGTCGACCCGACGAGACCTGCGGCGCAGACGAGGATCAGCGGCTCGGACGAGAGGTCGATGTGCTTCTTGTCCTCGGTGACGTCGCAGGCGATGGACTTGTAGCAGAGCTCGCTGAGCTTGATCCGCACCTCGTGCGCCGCAACCGCGTTCGGGCCGTTTCCGACGACAGCCCAGTACCGGCGCGGCGGTGCGAATCGGTGCGCCGCGTCCGCGATGGTAGGTCGCAGCTCGAGCACCCTCGCGAGCGCGGCCGGCATCTCGCGTAGCCCGGTGAGCAGGTCGTGGCGCGCCCGCGCGCCGCGGACATCTGCCACCCCTCCCTCGGACGCCTCGGCGATCGCGCAGGCGAGCAGCGCCCCCGCGGCAACCTGCGCGTAGAACGCCTTCGTCGACGCGACGCTCATCTCCACGTCGCGCCCGTCCGAGGTGTACAGGATGCCGTCGGCCTTGTCCGTCAGGTCGCTGTTCCGCCGGTTGACGATGCCGATCACCGCCGCGCCGCGGGCCCGGGCGAGGTCCACCGTGCGGTTCGTGTCGGTGGTCGTTCCGCTCTGGCTGACCGCGACCACGAGCGTGTCGCGCATGTCCGGCTGCAGCCGGAAGCCGGACAGCTCCGTGGCAGTGAGGGAGTCGACGTCGAGCCGGTCGCCGGCGAGACCCTCGAGCAGCTCTGCCATCGCCCGGCCGGCGATCGCGGCCGTGCCCTGACCGATGACCAGCGCCTTGCGGATCGAACCGTCCGCCAAGCGCGCCGCCACCGCCGCGGGCAGCGCTCGTGGACCGAGCTCCGCGCGCAGCAGCCCGTCCTGCTCGATGATCTTGCCGCGCAGGGTCTTGCGGAAGCTGTCGGGCGCCTCGGTCATCTCCTTGAGCAGGAAGTGGGGCGAGTGCCCGCGGTCGATGTCCCGCGTCGTCACCTCCGCCCGGACCAGGTCGTCCTCCGTGACCGGCAGAGGCGTGCCGTCATAGGCGAGACGGCGGATGCCGCCGAGCTCCCCGGCCCGGGCGATGTCGAGCACGACGACCTGTCCGCGGCTGTCGGGTCGCGACGGATCTGCCGGCACCTCGCCGTCCATCCGCACGTACGTGTCCGTCACCTCGACGAGCCCGTACGGCTCGCTGGCGACCACGAAGCAGTCCTCGGCGAGACCGACGTAGAGCCCCTGCCCGCTCCCGCGCAACGCGAGCAGGACCTGCCCCGGTGCGGCGGCGCTCGCCGCACCGATGGCCACAGAGCCGTCGAACGAGGCGGCCGCGCGGCGGAACGACTCGACGAGGTCCGCCTCCACGCTGCCGATACCCGCGCCGCGGGACACGAGCGCAGGGATGACCTTGGCGTCGGTCGTGATCGGGGCGGCGAAGGCGAGCCCGTGCCGCGCCTTCAGATCGGCGTGGTTGTCGACGTCGCCGTTCAGGGCGGCGACGACGTACGGGCGCTCCGCACGCGCGTCCAGCTCCTCGCTGTTCACCGGGTGCGCATTCGGCT
>DASZOG010000296.1:0-9689 GCA_035550895.1 Acidimicrobiales bacterium | reverse complement strand
CTGACCTGTGTGCGCGATCGCGGCTGCCCGGGCAGCACGACTCGCGCAAACACGAGGAAGGGGTGGTGCGGCGGTACGATCCGCGCATGGCTCGGTTCGGGCGTGTGGTCACGGCGATGGTCACCCCGTTCGACGCCGGCGGCGCGCTCGACCTCGACGGCGCCGCGGTGCTGGCGCGGTGGCTGCAGGAGCAGGGCAACGAGGGGCTGGTCGTCGCCGGTACCACCGGTGAGGCGCCGGCGCTGACCGACGCCGAGAAGCTCGACCTGTGGGCCGCGGTCGTCGAGGCCGTCACGATCCCGGTCGTCGCCGGATCGGGTTCGAACGACACCCATCATTCGGTGCACCTGACCGCCGAGGCGTCGAAGCTCGGCGTCGCCGGCATCCTCGCGGTCTGCCCGTACTACAACCGCCCCTCGCAGGCCGGCATCGCTGCCCACCTGAGCGCGATCGCCGAGGCGACGACCTTGCCGGTGGTGTTCTACGACATCCCGATCCGCACCGGGCGGAAGATCGCCACGAACACGCTCGTGCGGCTCGCCAGGGAGCACGACAACGTCGTCGGGCTGAAGGACGCGGCAGCGAACCCGGGTGAGACGGCACGCGTCGTGACCGAGGCACCTCCGGGCTACGAGGTCTACAGCGGCGACGACAGCATGACGCTGCCGTTGCTGGCCGTGGGCGCGGTCGGTGTGATCGGTGTGGCCACGCACTGGAGCGCGCCGGACCACGTCGAGATGCTGGATCGGTGGGAGAAGGCCGACACGCTCGGCGCGCGGCAGGTGAACGCCCGGTTGCTCGAGAGCTTCGCCTTCGAGACCGGCGACGACGCGCCGAACCCGCTGCCGACGAAGGCGATGCTGCGGACGCTGGGTCTGCCGGTGGGCCAGTGCCGACTGCCGATGGGTCCCGCCCCCCACGGGCTCGAGGATCGGGCCCGCCAGGTCTACGCCGGCCTGGTCGCCGCTCGTGGCTGAGCCCGTCCACGTCGCCTTCCTCGGAGGGCTCGGCGAGATCGGGCGGAACTGCATGGTGCTCGAGTCGCAGGGCCGGATGCTGCTCATCGACTGCGGGCTGATGTTCCCAGACGCCGACATGCACGGCATCGACCTCGTCCTGCCGGACTTCACCTACCTGCGCGAGCAGCGTGACCGGATCGTCGGCTGCGTCGCCACGCACGGCCACGAGGATCACGTCGGCGGCCTGAGCTACCTGCTGCGCGATCTGTCGCTGCCGATCTTCGGTTCGGCGCTGACGCTCGGTCTGGCCCGCAACCGGATCGAGGAGTCCGGGCTGCTCGACCGGTGCCAGCTGGTGCCCGTCGCCGATGGGGAGCGTCGCCCGATCGGGCCGTTCGACGTGGAGTTCATCCCCGTCACCCACTCGGTCCCGCACGCGTTCGGCATCGCCGTGCACACGACGCAGGGCGTGATCTACCACTCCGGGGACTTCAAGCTCGACCTGACGCCGGTGGACGGCCGGCGCACCGACCTGGCCCGCCTCGGCGCGATCACATCGGCGCACGGGATCCGGCTGCTGATGTCGGACTCGACGAACGCCGAGGAGCACGGCCACTCGCCGAGCGAGCGCGACGTCGGAGGTGTGCTGCAGAACATCTTCGCCGCGCAGGCCGGGCGGCGGATCATCACCGCCAGCTTCGCCAGCCACATCCACCGCATCCAGCAGATCGCCGACGCGGCGATCGCCACTGGCCGCAAGGTCGCCACGCTGGGGCTGTCCGTGCGCAAGAACGTCCGCCTGGCACGCGAGCTCGGCATCCTCGACATCCCTGCTTCGGCGATGGTCGACATCGAGGAGATCGACAGCTACCCGCCCGGGGAGGTGTGCGTTGTCTCGACTGGGTCACAGGGTGAGCCGATGTCCGCGCTCGGGCTGCTGGCGGCCGGCGAGAACCGGTGGCTGAAGGCGACCGACCAGGACACGGTGATCCTCTCCAGCCACGCCATCCCCGGCAACGAGTTCAACGTGAACCAGGTCATCGACGGCTTGCTTCGCCTCGGCGTCGAGGTCGTGCACTCGGGCGTCGCGGACGTCCATGCAACCGGCCACGCGCAGGCCGAAGAGTTGAAGACGCTGCTGTCGATCACACGGCCGGAGTGGTTCGTGCCGATCCACGGCGAGTACCGCCACATGGTCGCCCACGCCAAGCTCGGGCGGGATATCGGCGTCCCGCAGTCGCGGGTGCTCGTCTGCGAGGACGGCGACAGGTTGACGCTGGCCGACGACGGCGTGGCGCCGACCGGCCGCGTGCCGGCCGGGTACCTGTACGTCGACGGCATCGTCGGCGACGTGGGCCAGGGCGTGCTGCGCGACCGCCGGGCACTGGCCGAGGAGGGCGTGGTCGTCGTCGTGGTCACCGTCGACACGACGTCCGGCCGAACGCTGACCGGCCCCGAGATCATCACCCGCGGCTGGGTCTACGCGCCCGAGGCGGAGGACCTGCTCGACGAGGCGTGCGACCGGGTCGCCACCGCCGTCGAGGAGGCGTTCGCCAAGGGCGTCCACGACGTCGAGGGACTGGAGCGCGAGGTCCGCCGCGCCGCTGGCCGCTTCGTCAACGAGCGCACCCGGCGCCGCCCGATGATCGTCCCCGTCGTCATGGAGATCTGAGCGGAACTCGCCTCGCTCGTGGGCGCTCGGGCCCCTGCCCCTCCCTGAACCCGTTCCCGATGGCAATGCCCGAACAAGCGCGCGTCGGGTTGGTACCTTGACGGCATGGCCGCTCGCACGGCAACACCGCAGCGCGCCCGTGGCGGGGGGTCGTCCCGGCGTCGCCGGTCCGGGTCGAGCTCCGCGTCGCGGGCCGTCGTCGCCGATCACCGCGACGAGCTCGCCGGGCTCGCCGCCGTCGCCGCCGGTGTGCTGGTCGCCTTGGCCATCTGGGCCCGGGTCGCCGGGCCCGCCGGGGAGGGCGTCGACCGTGGCCTCGGCGCCGTCGTCGGGCTCGCCCGGTACGTGTTGCCGATCGCCCTCGTCGTGCTCGGTGTCGCGCTCGTGCGCAACGAGCAGATCGAGCACCGGGCGCGGATCGCCGTCGGCGGCGGCCTCATCGCGCTGGCTGTGCTGGGCATCCTGCACGTGGTGCGTGGGCCCGACCGGCTGGGGGCGCCGATCGACGAGCTCGCCGCTGGCGGTGGCGCGATCGGCGCGGTCGTCGCCGAGCCGGTCCAGCGCCTCGTCGGTCCGGTTGGCACGTTCGTCCTGCTCCTCGCCGCGCTCGTCGCCGGCGTCGTCGTGCTCACCCGGCGCAGCGTCGTGTCGCTCGCCTCCGGCGCGTCACGTGTCGTGCGCGCCGGTGCCGTCCCGCTCGTGCGCGTCGCCAGGCGTGCCGCGAACGACGTGTCCACGCTGGCGAGCGAGCGCCTGCCGACAGACGGCCCGGAGCTCTACGACCACGCGACTGTCGACGACACGCCGCCGCCACCTCCGCCCCCGAAGGGCCGGTCGGCGCGGCGCAGGTCGCGGGCCGCCGCGCCACCGTGGCCGCCGCCCGAGGGCGGAAGCTCCGAGCAGCTCGCCATCGACCTCGGGCCAGGCGTGGCGCCGGGCCGGTGGCGGCTGCCACCGGCGAACACGCTGACGCGCACCACGACGCACGAGATCAGCCGCGCCGAGGTCGAGGCCCGTGGCCGCCAGCTGGAAGACGCGCTCGGGTCGCACGGCGTCGAGACGCGCCTGATCGGGATGACCGTCGGCCCGACCGTCACGCGCTACGAGCTCGAGCTCGGTCCCGGGGTGAAGGTCGCCAAGGTCACCGCGCTGCACCGCGACATCGCCTATGCGATGGCCGCGGTCGATGTCCGCATCCTGGCGCCGATCCCCGGCCGCTCGGCGATCGGCGTCGAGGTGCCGAACCACAGCCGCCAGCTCGTCGCGCTCGGCGACCTGCTCGCCTCACCCGAGGCGAAGCAGGCCACGCACCCGCTCGACGTCGCCGTCGGCAAGGACATCGCCGGTCGCTCGGTCTTCCTCAACCTGGCGACGACGCCGCACCTGCTCATCGCCGGCGCGACCGGCGCCGGCAAGTCGAGCGGGATCAACACGATGATCACGTCGATCCTGATGCGCTCGACGCCCGAGCAGGTGCGTCTGATCCTCGTCGACCCGAAGCAGGTCGAGATGGGCCAATACGCGCGCCTGCCGCACCTCCTCACTCAACCGGTGACGAACCCGAAGAAGGCGGCGAACGCGCTGGCGTGGGCGGTGCGCGAGATGGACCGCCGCTACGACCTGCTGTTCGAGGTCGGGTTCCGCGACGTCACGGGCTACAACGCGGCGTTCGACCGAGGCGAGCTGCAGGCCGAGCGCGGGCGCGACACGGTGTACGAGCGGCTGCCGTTCATCGTGGTGGTCGTCGACGAGCTGAACGACCTGATGATGGTCGCCGCCCGCGACGTCGAGGACTCGATCACGCGCATCGCGCAGAAGGCGCGGGCGGTCGGCATCCACCTCATCGTCGCCACCCAGCGTCCGAGCGTGAACGTGATCACCGGCGTGATCAAGGCGAACGTGCCGGCGCGCGTCTCCTACGCGGTTTCCAGCCTGACCGACAGCCGGGTGATCCTCGACCAGTCCGGTGCCGAACGTCTCGTCGGCAAAGGCGACATGCTCCTGCTACCTGGCAACTCGAACGTCGCGCAGCGCATCCAGGGTGCGTTCGTCAACGAGGAGGAGATCCGCCGAGTCGTCGCCCACTGGCGGCGACAGGCGCCGGAGCCGGTGTACGTCGCCGGCATCGAGGGCGACGACGAGCGGTCGGTCGGTGACGCCGGTTTCTCTGTCGGCGACGGTGACGACGACGAGGCGCTCGTCCGCCAGGCGATGGAGCTGGTCGTGCGCTCCCAGCTCGGATCGACGTCGATGCTGCAACGCAAGCTGAAGGTCGGCTTCGCCCGCGCCGGACGCCTGATGGACCTGCTCGAGCAGCGCGGCGTCGTCGGCCCGTCCGAGGGCTCGAAG
Organism: Acidimicrobiales bacterium; assembly: GCA_035550895.1. Classification (GTDB taxonomy): domain Bacteria; phylum Actinomycetota; class Acidimicrobiia; order Acidimicrobiales; family Ilumatobacteraceae; genus DASZOG01. The sequence continues at coordinate 4,709 of DASZOG010000296.1, read as the reverse complement.
GCGCGCTCCGTGTTGATGACCCCCGAGGAGCTGGACCTCCTGCACTCGGCGGAGCGCGACTGACTGCGTCCGCTCAGCGCACTGTTAGAGGACGTGCTCGCTGAGCGTGTGGATCAGCACACCGACGAGCCCGCCGACGATCGTGCCGTTGATCCGGATGAACTGGAGGTCGCGCCCGACCTGCAGCTCGAGGCGCTGGCTCGTGGCCCGGGCGTCCCACCGCGCGACCGTCGACGAGATGAGCTCGGCGACCTCACCGCGGTAGTTGTCGACGAGGTACGTGACGGCGCGCTCGAGCCAGCGGTCGATCTTCCCGCTGAGCTCGCGGTCGCGCTGCAGGCGCTCACCGAAGCGGATGGTCGACGCGACGAAGCGCTGGCGGAGAGCGCTGTTCGGGTCCGCGCTGGCGCTCAGCAGCGAACGCTTCAGCTCGGCCCACAGCGACGACAGCCAGGCGCGCACGTCCGGATGGTCGAGCAGTTCTTCCTTGAGCTCCTCGCCCTTCGCGATCAGCACCGGGTCGTCCCGGAGCCGGTCGGCGAGGGTGGCGATGCGCTGCTCGATCGAGCGCCGCACCTCGTGCTCCGGATGGCCGCCGACATCCTCCAGGAAGCGATGCACGCCGGAGTAGATCTTGGTGAAGATCCGCTCGTCGATCGGCTCCGGGATCCACCACGGCGACTCCTGCTCCAGACGTGCCCGGAGGACGGAACGGTTCTCCTCCAGGAACTCGCGCACGCCGACGAGCACCGCGTCGAGCAGGCGCTCGTGATGGCCGCCCTCGATCGCCAGGTCGATCGCCCGCCCGAGGAGTGGCGCGACCGGCGTCGCCCGGACCCGCTCGACCACGGCGTGCTCCAGCGCGCTCTGCACGTCGCGGTCGTCGCTGATTTCGAGTGTTGCGTGGAGCACGTCGGCGGCGACCGCCGTGACCCGCTCGGCATTGTCCGGGTCGCCGAGCCACGGGCCGAGACGCGACCCGGCGTGCAGGCCACGCACGCGTTCGACCAGTACCTCGTGGGTGAGGAAGTTGCCCTGCACGAACTCGCCGAGGCTGCGCCCGATCTGGTCCTTGCGGTTCGGGATGATCGCCGTGTGAGGGATCGGCACGCCGAGTGGGTGGCGGAACAGCGCCGTCACCGCGAACCAGTCGGCCAGCGCGCCGACCATCGCCGCCTCGGAGAAGGCGCGCACGTAGCCGACCCATGCGCCGGCGTCGTCCTCCACGGCGCGGGCAACGAGGAACACGATCGCGACGGCGATCAACAACCCGGTCGCCACGGCCTTCATCCGCACGAGGCTGCGGCGGCGTTCGACGTCGGCGGGGGCGGCCACGACGAGGGCGTCCGTCACCCGCGGCACGGTACCGGCCGCGTGGCAGCATGGCCCGGCATCGCCCAGCACGGTCGGCGAACGGGACGGGGGTCGGACACGATGACAGGCACGTCAGAGCTGGTCGAGGTGGCGGCGGGGCTGCAGTTTCCCGAAGGCCCGGTGGCGATGCCCGACGGCAGCGTCGTGCTGGTCGAGATGTTCCGGCAGGCGATCACCCGCGTCCGACCGGACGGCACGACGGAGACGGTCGCCGAGGTCCCCGGCGGGCCGAACGGGTTGGCCCTGGGGCCGGACGGCGCGCTGTACCTGTGCAACAACGGCGGCTGCTTCGTGCCCGTGGACCTCGGTGGGCTGACGTTGCCCGGGCCGTTCGATCCCGACCGCTACATCGGTGGGCGGATCCAACGCATCGATCCGGCCACCGGCGAGGTCACCGATCTGTACACCGAGTGCGACGGGCACCCGCTGCGGGCGCCGAACGATCTCGTCTTCGATGCCACGGGCGGCTTCTGGTTCACCGACCACGGCATCCGCGAGGAACGGACACGCGACCGGACAGGCATCTTCTACGCCACGATCGACGGTTCGTCGATCACCGAGGTCGTGTTCCCGACGGATTCCCCGAACGGCATCGGCCTCTCGCCGGACGGCACGTCGCTGTACTGGGCCGAAACCCACACCGGGCGGCTCTTCCACCGCACCGTCACCGGTCCGGGTCAGCTCGAGCCCGTCCTGCCGATCGACCCGAGCGTCTGCCTCTGCGGTCTGCCCGGCATGCAGCTCCTCGACTCGCTCGCCGTCGACGCGGCCGGGAACATCTGCGTGGCGACGCTGATCAACGGCGGCATCACCGTCATCTCGCCTGCGGGCGAGGTGATCGAGTTCGTCGCCACCGCAGATCCGCTGACGACGAACATCTGCTTCGGCGGCGACGACCTGCGCACGGCGTACCTCACGCTGTCGGGCACCGGGCGGCTCGTGTCGATGCCGTGGCCGCGCCCGGGATTGCGTCTGGAACACACGTGATTCCCGTCGTCGACCTCTCCGGCGACCCCGCACGGGTCGGCGCGGCGGTCGACGAAGCATGCCGCGAGGTCGGGTTCTTCACCGTCGTCGGTCACGGAGTGCCGGACGACGTCGCCGACGCGGCGTGGCACGCCGGGCGCGCGTTCTTCGAGCTGCCCCTCGAGGACCGGATGGCCGTCGCCATGCCCGCGCCGGGCTACCCGTACGGCTACTGCCCGCTGTCGGCGGAGACGCTCTCCCGGTCGCTCGGCGACGAGACCCCGCCGGACCTGAAGGAGACGTATGCCGTCGGGCCGATCGACCCGCCGCCGCGCCCGCTGGCCGAGATGGACGACCCCGACGAGCGCGCCGTCTACGCGGCGAACCTGTGGCCCGAGCGGTCGTTGCCCGAGCTGCGCCCGGCATGGGAGGCGTACTACCGCGCGATGGCGGACCTCGCGGCGAGATTGATGTCGGCGTTCGCCCGCGGGCTGGGCCTGCCGGACGGCTTCTTCGCACCGTTCATCGACCGCCACGGCTCGGCGATGCGGATGGTCAACTACCCGCACCAGGACCACCCGCCACCGCCGGGTGCGCTGCGCGCCGGCGCGCACACCGACTACGGGACGCTGACGATCCTCCGCCAGGACGACGCGCCCGGTGGCCTCGAGGTGGAGGACGTTGCGCACCGTTGGGTGCCGGTGCCCTTCCACGCAGGCTCCTACGTCGTCAACGTCGGCGACCTGATGGCCCGGTGGACGAACGACCGCTGGCGCTCGACGATGCACCGCGTCGTCAACCCACCGCCTGACCCGGGAGGCTCGAACCGGAGGACGAGCTTGCCGTTCTTCCACAACGCCAATTGGGACGCCGTCGTCGAGTGCCTGCCGACGTGCGTGGCACCCGGTGAGGCGCCGCGCTACCCGCCCGTGCGGGCCGGCGCCCACCTGATGTCGAAGTTCCGCGCCACGGTGACCGGGTAGCTCTCCGGCCGGGCGGCGGGGGCGGTCGGTAGCCTGGGAGTTCGTGGCCCGGACGTTCTACCTGCACCGTCTGGGCTGCCCGAAGAACGACGTCGACGCCGACAAACTCGCCGGGACGTTGCTCGCCGACGGCATGGCGCCAACGGACGACCCGGGCGCCGCGGACGTCGTCGTCGTCAACACGTGCGCGTTCATCGAGGCCGCCCGCCAGGAGTCGATCGACGCGATCCTGGCGCTCGAGGAGCGCCGGCGTGTCGGCGCGCGGCTGGTCGTCACGGGTTGCCTCGCCGAGCGGTACGGCAGCGAGCTCACCGAGGCCCTGCCGGAGGTCGATCAGGTCGCCGGGTTCGGCGTGCCCGTGACGCTCTCGGTGAAGCCGGCCCCCGCCGTGCCGGCGTTCGACCTGCTCACGCTGCCACGGCCGCGCGCCACGGCGCCATGGGCGTACGTGAAGATCGCCGAAGGTTGCGACCGGCGGTGCGGGTTCTGTGCGATCCCGACATTCCGCGGTCCGCAGCGCAGCCGCCTGATCGACGACATCCTCCGCGAAGTCGACGAGTTGCAGGTGCGCGAGGTCGTCCTCGTCGCCCAGGACCTCGCCGCGTACGGACGCGACCGGACGCTGCCGCCGGCAAGCAGGAGTGCGTGGCCGGGCGCGCAGCCGATCGTCCCGCTCGTTCGGTCCCTGGCCGCCGAGCACGTCGATCGTGTGCGCCTGCTGTACCTCTACCCATCCGACCTGACCGACGCCCTGATCGACACGATCCTGGCGACCGGCGTGCCGTACTTCGATCTCTCGCTGCAGCACGTCTCTCCGTCGCTGCTGCGCCGGATGCGCCGGTGGGGCAGCGGCGGACGCTTCCTCCGCCGCATCGAAGCGATCCGCGCCCGCGAGCCGGACGCCGCGTTCCGGACGAACTTCATCGTCGGCTACCCCGGTGAGACGGAAGCCGACCACGACCAGCTCCTCGCGTTCGTCGAGGCGGCACAGCTGGACTGGTGCGGGTTCTTCGCCTACTCCCAGGAGGAGGGCACGTACGCCGCCGGGCTCGACGGCGACGTCCCGGCGTCCCTCGTCGACGAGCGGCTGGCCGAGCTCCGGACGCTGCAGGACGAGATCACCGCGGCGAAGCGCGACGCCCTGATCGGCACAGAGGTCTCGGTCCTCGTCGACCAGCCCGGTGTCGCCCGCGGCACACGCGAGGCCCCCGAGATCGACGGTGTGGTCCGCGTCCCCGAGGCGCTGGCCGTCGGCGAGTTCCACCGCGTCGTCGTGCGCGACGCCCTCGGTCCCGACCTCGTCGCCGATCTGACCGCTGCCCCGACGGCAGTCGTGGATCCGTCTGGGCGCGAAGTCCACCGGAATCCGGCGAGATCCGCGCCCGG
>DASZOG010000295.1:0-4456 GCA_035550895.1 Acidimicrobiales bacterium | reverse complement strand
TGCAGAGGCGCTCGACGAGCGCGCCCATCCCGGTCCGTGGCGCGACGAAGACCGGGGCCTGCCCGGTGCCGGTGGTGCGGCGCCGGATCCGGCGCAGCCCGAGGAGCACGCTGCGGTTGTTGCGCAGCGCCTCCTCGAGCTGCGGCGCGACGGTCGCCGTGCTCATCCGCGCTGGATCGCCGGCGTTGATCCCACCGACCAGCGGACCGACGAGCCGTTCGAGCACCTCTCCGCCGAACCGGGTGCTGATCGCCCGGCCCAGGTCGTCATCGACGTCGCGGCGGGGGAGCAGCGGCTCGATCACCGCCCGCACCTTGCCCCGCCAGGACAGCAGCCGCGACCGCGCGACGACGCCCAGTCCCGTGGGGGCGCCGAGCACGAGGCCGTCCGGGAGCCGATGCATCCGGCCGTCCCACCAGACGCTCGCTGCGCCGGTGGCCGGGCTGGTCAGCTCGGCGTCGTCGAATCCGACGGCGTGGGCCAGCGCCATGCCTTCGGGGACGCGCGCCAGGAACGCGTCGGGCCCCGCGTCGATCGCCGGCAGCCCGGCGAACGGCGTGGTGAGGATCTTGCCCCCGAGGCGCGCGTCTGCCTCGAGCACCGTGACCCGGGGTGGCGCCGGCGAGGAGACGAGCGCGTGCGCCGCCGCCAGACCGGTGATCCCGCCGCCGATCACGAGGGCTCGTTCGATCCTCCCAGGCAAGACCCCCATCTCCGTGCTCAGGCGGCGAGCACGCGCTCGGCGAGCGCGCCGAGCACGGCGGGATCGTCGTTCACGCATGCGGTACGGGCGAAGGCCAGGCCGAGTCGCGCCGCGTGGCGCCGCGCCTCGATGTCCAGGTCGTAGAGGATCTCGAGATGGTCGGAGACGAACCCGCAGGGGCAGACCAGCACGCCGGCGGAGCCGTCCGACGCGGCGAGGTCCGTGATCACCTGCAGGATGTCCGGCCCGAGCCACGGCTCGTCCGTCCGCCCTGCGGACTGCCAGGCCGTGCACCAGCCCGCCCACGGCGCCAGCCCGACCCGGGACGCCACCGCCTGTGCGGTCGCCCGCAACTCGTCGGGGTACGGGTCGCCGGCAGCAAGGATGCGGCGCGGGAGGCTGTGCGCGGTGAACACGACCTTCGTCCGCTCCGGCAGCCGCTGGAGCTCGTGCAGCACCGCTCCGGCCTCGAACGCGAGGTACGCCTCGTCCAGCCCCCACCGCTCGATCGCGGGCGCATCGAGGCCGTGGGCAGCGGCCGCGTCCCGGAACCGGTCGAGATACAGCCCGGTGGACAATGCCGAGTGGTGCGGCGCGAGCACGAGGCCGACGGCCCGCGTGACGCCGGTCGCGGCGAGATCGGCGACTGCGTCCTCGATCCGCGGATCCGTGTGCTTGTAGCCGAGGACCACGCGGTACCTCCCCGCCTGGCGCGCGTCGAGCGCGGCCTGGAGGCCGTCGCGCTGCGCCTCCGTGCGGGCGGTCAGCGGCGAGACGCCACCGATCGCGTCGTACCGCCGGAGCAGGTCCGCCAGCTGCGAGGGAGACGGCGGGTGGCCGCGCCGGATGTCCGTGTAGAACGCCTCGACGCCGTCCCGGCTGCCCGGCGAGCCGTACGCCATCAGAACGACGCCGATCGTCGTCATCCGCGATCCGCAGCGGTCGTCTCGTGGACGAGCGCCACGATGTGGCCGAGCACCGAAGGGTCCGTCTCGGGCAGCACGCCGTGGCCGAGGTTGAAGACGTGCCCGGCCCGACCCCCGTTCGCGGCCAGCACCTCGTGCACCTTCGCTTCGACGACGTCCCACGGGCAGAGGCACACCGCCGGATCGAGGTTGCCCTGCACCCCGACCCCGCCTCGCGCCCCGTCGATCCGGCGACGGGCCTCGTCGAGCGGGACCCGCCAGTCCACGCCGACCACCGCCGGTCCGGCATCCGCCATCGCGCCGAGCAGCTCCCCGGTGTTCACGCCGAAGTGGATGCCGGGGGCGCCGAGCTCGGCCAGCTCGCCGAACACGCGGCTGCTGTGTGGCAGGACGAATCGGCGGTAGTCGCCGGCCGACAGGGCGCCGGCCCACGAGTCGAACAGCTGGAAGGCCTGCGCGCCGTTCGCCAGCTGGCTGCGCAACGACGCCACGGCGAGGTCGGTCAGCCGCTCCAGCAGCCGGTGCCACAGCGGCTCGTCGCCGTACATCAGGGCCTTCGTCCGCGGATAGGTCCGGGAGGGGCCGCCCTCGATCAGGTAGCTGGCGACGGTGAACGGCGCCCCGGCGAACGCGATGAGCGGGACGGTGAGCTCCTTGACGAGCAGGCGCACCGTCTCGACGACGTATGTGGTGTCCGCTTCGGGATCGAGCGGGCGCAGGCGCGCCAGGTCCTTGGCGCCGGCAAACGGCTCGGCCACCACCGGCCCGGTCCCCGGTGCCACGTCCACGCCGAACCCGACGGCGTGGACAGGCACGACGATGTCGCTGTACAGGATCGCGGCGTCGACGCCGTGGCGGCGGAGTGGTTGGAGCGTGAGCTCGGTGGCGAGCTCCGGTCGCTTGATCGCCTCGAGGATGCTGCCCTCGCCGCGCAGGGCGCGGTACTCCGGGAGCGAGCGACCGGCCTGGCGCATGAACCAGACCGGGGTGTACGGCACCTCGTCGCCCCGGCAGGCAGCCAGGAACGGGTGGTCCAGCGGGCTGGTCACCGGCGGCAACCTACCTGCGATGGTGACGGCCACCCGGTAGGCTGTCCACTCCCGGTTCCGGGGCTCCCGGCCGGGCGCGGACTCCCCAACCATGACCCAGCACCCCGATCTGGCGGCAGAGCAGGCGTACATCGACTTCGCCTACGAGTGCCTGGAGCGCACTCGGTCGGACGCCTGGCGGCTGCGAAATCTGACCGAAGCCGACCTGGGCGGCACGCACCAGGCCCGCTACGAGCGGAACGTGTTCGACGAGGCCCTGGTCAACCGGCTGACCGAGCTCGAACTGGGCAGCGCCGCGCTGGTGTTCGGGCGGATCGACCGCGAGTCGCCGAGCACGGACCACGACGGCGGCAGTGGCGAGCCGGAGTCGTTCCACATCGGGCGCATCGCCGTCGCCGACGGCGAGCGGGAGCCGGTCGTCATCGACTGGCGGGCGCCGGTCGCCGAGCCGTTCTACCGGGCCACCGGTCGCCAGCCGATGGGTCTCGTGCGCCGCCGCCACTTCGTCGTCAAGGCGCGCGAACTGCTCGGCATCGAGGACGAGCTGTTCGGCGAGGGGCACCTCGGCGTGGCCGGCGAGGACGGCGTCAGCCAGCGCCTGTCGGGATACTCCACGCTGATCGCCGCGCTCGAGTCCCGCCGTACGGGCCAGCTCGGCGACATCGTCGCCACGATCCAGGCCGAACAGGACGAGATCATCCGTTCGCCGCAGGCCGGCGTGCTGGTCGTGCAGGGCGGGCCGGGGACCGGCAAGACCGTCGTCGCCCTCCACCGGGCGGCCTACCTGCTCTACACGCACCGGTTTCCCCTGGAGGACCAGGGCGTCCTCGTCGTCGGCCCGAACCGCGTCTTCCTCCGCTACATCGACCGGGTGCTGCCCTCGCTCGGTGAGGCCGGCGTGGAGCTGGCGATCCTGGCCGACCTCGTGCCCGACGTGACGTTCGGTGGTGTCGAGACGCCGCTCGGAGCGCGGGTCAAGGGCGACGCCCGGATGGCCGACGTGCTGGCGAAGGCCACCCGGGACCGCGGTCGCCCGCTGAAGGACGACCTCGTCGTCCCGTACGGGGTGACGAACCTGCGTCTGAGCGCCGCCACGACCGAGCAGATCGTGCGCGCCGCCCGGCGCCGGTACCGCCGACACAACCCGGCGCGCCGTTACGTCGAGGCGGAGCTGTTCGCCGCGCTGGCCGCCTCCTCCCGCATCGAGACCACGGCCGACGAGGTCCGCGACCGCACCCGTCACGCCGAGGAGGTGCGTGAGGCGCTCGAGCGGATGTGGCCCGTCCTCACCCCGGCGCAGCTCCTCCACGACCTGTTCGGCTCCCACGCTCTGCTCCGCCTCGCCGGCTCGAAGTGGTTGTCCGAGGAGGAGCTCGCCGCCCTGCACCGGGAGCGCCAGAGCGACGTCGCCGAGGTGGTCTGGTCGGCCGCCGACGCGCCGCTCCTCGACGAGGCCCGCGAGTTGCTCGGACCGCGCACCACCCGCAGCGGGCGGGCGATCGACGAGGAGATCCGCACGTACGGGCACATCGTCGTCGACGAGGTGCAGGATCTGACGCCGATGGAGCTGCGGATGGTGGCCCGCCGCTCGCTGAACGGTTCGCTGACGGTCGTCGGCGACATTGCCCAGGCGACGGGGCCGTTCGCGCCGGACGACTGGGGCGACGTTCTCGGGCTCCTTCCCGACCGGCGCCCGCCGCGCACGGTGGAGCTGACGATCGGGTATCGCATCCCCGAGCAGATCATGGCCATGGCGACGCGCGTCCTGCGCGTCGCCG
>DASZOG010000294.1:0-2936 GCA_035550895.1 Acidimicrobiales bacterium | reverse complement strand
CGCCGTCGGGTGGACGAGGAGCGTCGGCACCGTTACCCGGGGCATCGTGTCCGCCAGGTTGGCGTGGCTCGACAGCCCGGACCAGGTGGAGAGCCAGCCGCGGGCCGTCATCGTGCGGGCGAGACCGCCCCGGCCGTAGTTCGCGTCGAGCGGGTCGGGGAAGGCGAAGAGGCTGCCGAGCGGGCGGTCGTCTGGGTCGATCGTCGGGTCGAGGTAGGCCGGGTCGGCCAGGGTCCGGTAGATCGTCAGGTAGCGAGTGAACACCGTGCGCGCCCGGAGGTGCCGCCACGTGGAAGGTTCCCGCCCGGCGTCGACGTCCGCCAGGCGGGCTCGTGCGTCCTGGGCGTCGGCCAGGGACTGGCGGGCGACGGCGTCGATCCGGGCCACCCGTTCCCGCTGTGCCTCTCGGTACCGCGCCAACCAGTCCCGGTCGTACCGGCACGGTTGCGGCCACGGCCGCCACCCGTTGCCCGGCTCGTACATGTCGAGCTCCGCCACACGGGAGAACGGATCGTGCTCGTCGGCGACAGAGGGATCGATGACCTGCAGCATGAAGACGCCCTCGCCCGGGTGGGCGGCGAGGCCTATCCAGCCGTCGCCGCAGCCGGTCTCGGCCTGCGCGAGCGCCATCAACGAACCGCCGCCGGAGTTGCCGAGCAGGACGACCGCCTCCGCACCGCGCCGGCGCATCTCCTGCGCGACCGTGTGCACGTCGACGATGCAGTTCTCGTGCAGGCAGTCGATGTCGTTCCCCATGTAGCGGGTACCGAAGCCGCACACCGCGTACCCGGCGGCGGCGAGCAGCGGGCAGGCGTAGTGCACGCTGAAGTCACCACGCGGATGGGAAAGGATGACCGCCGTCCGCCACGGCCGGCCGTCCGGGGGCAGCCACAGCAGGCCGCGGACGAGCGCCCCGTCCGGGCTGACGAGGCGGATCGACTCGCGCGGCACCTCGACGCCCGGTTCGTCCTCGGGGAGCGGCCAGTACCCATATCCCGCAGGCCGCGCGGCTCCGAGGTGTACGTCGAGGTCCAGCACGGCGGGCAGCGTACGCTCCGGTCGATGACCGCGATCGGTGACGACACCGTCGAGGCGTACCAACGAAACGGCGTCGTCGCGCTCCGGGCGATCATCACCCTGAATTGGCTCGACCTGCTCGCCGCGGGAGTCGAGCGGAACCTCGCCGAGCCCGGCGTCTGGGCCAACGACTACACGCCCGCCGGAGCGCCGGGCCGCTTCTTCGGCGACTACTGCAACTGGCAGCGGATCCCGGAGTACGCGCGGTTCGTCACCGAGTCCGGCATCGCCGAGGTCGCCCGCGAGCTGATGGGCAGCCGGCAGGCGCGGTTCTTCCACGAACACGTGCTGGTCAAGGAGCCGGGAACGCGGGAGGTCACGCCCTGGCACCACGACCAGCCCTACTACTGCCTCGACGGGGACCAGAGCGTCAGCCTGTGGATCCCGCTCGACGCCGTTCCCGCCGCCGCCGGCGTCGAGTTCATCCGCGGCTCGCACCGCTGGGGCCGCTGGTTCGTGCCGCGCAAGTTCGTCGACCACACGCCGTACGCTCCCGGCGACGATCGGTTCGAGCTGATCCCCGATTTCGACGCCGAGCGCGACGAACTCGACCTCGCCAGGTTCGACGTCGAGCCGGGCGACGCGATCGCCTTCCACTTCCGCACCGTCCACGACGCACCGGGAACGGAGGAGCTGAATGGTCGCCGGCGGGCGTTCTCGGCCCGCTTCGTGGGGGACGACGCGGTGTTCACGCTCCGCCCATGGCTGCACTCGCCGCCGTTCGAGCAGCGCGACCTCGTCGAGGGTGGTCCGCTCGACGACGCCCGCTTCCCCGTGCTGACGGGCTGAGGCCCGTCACGCGGGTGGCGGTTCTTCACCTCCGCGGTGAGTCCGGCGGCGGAGGATGTCGCGGACACGGCGGACCAGCGGTTCCCCCTGCTCCGTGGGCGCGATCCCGCGTTGCTCCAGGAACAGCGCCTTCGCCGCGCCGACGAGAGGCGTGGCGACCAGCGCGCCCGGCACGCCGGCGGCAGCGCCACCGACCAGCGCGGCGAGCATCGTGGTCGGCGGTGTGAGGTTGACCGCCTGGCCGACGACGGCGGGCTGGATGACGTGGTTCTCCAGGTTCTGGTATCCGAGGAACACGGCCGCGGCGATGGCCGCCGTCGCTGGGCTCTTGGTCAGCGCCAGGAGCACGAAGAACGATCCGCCGAGGAACCCACCGACCTGAGGGATGAGGTTCGTCAGCATCGACCAGATCCCCGCGAGTGGAGCCAGCGGCACACCGAGGACCAACCCGGTGGTGAGGATGACCAGACCGTTCAACACGGCGAGCAGCAGCGATCCGGCGAAGTAGTTCCCCAACGTGCGGTAGAGGACTCGGCCGACGCGGCTGGCCCCCTCCCGCCGTGCCGGATCGACCACGTTCGACACACGGCGGACCATGTGCTCGGCGTCGAGGAGGATCGCGATCGCGGTGACCACGATGATGATCGTCGCCAACGCCCCGCCCAACACCGCCTCGGCGACGTTCTCCAACGTGCGCTCGTCCAGGCGGGCCGGGAGGTCGTTCACCCATTCCTCGACCCGCTGCGCGGCGTCGGCCCGCTCCAGCCGGCCGCCCACGATGGGCCAGCTGTACATCTCCTCCACGGTGCTCGGGAGCTCGTCCCGGAAGTCCCGCGCCTGCTGGATCGCCTTCGGCGCGAGGAGGGTCAGGACGGCGGCAAAGGCGAGGATCACGCCACAGGCCACGATCGCCACCGCCGCGCCCCTGCGCAGGCCCCGCCGCTGGAGTGCGGCCACGACCGGGTTGAGGGCGACCCCGATCAGGACGCCCACGGCGACGCGGGTGATGCTGCCGGGCGACGAGCGGGCAACGGCGAACAGCGCGACGCACAGGGCACCGACTGCAGCGA
>DASZOG010000293.1:0-6837 GCA_035550895.1 Acidimicrobiales bacterium | reverse complement strand
AAGTTCGGCGCGAGCGACGCGTGGCGGCAGACGTTCCAGCCGGACGACCCACCGGTGAGCCTGGTCGCGGTACTGACGGACGACCGCGACGCGGTGGGCGCCGCGGCCGACGTCCTGCGGTCCCACGGAGCCGCCCCGGTGGAGCTGCGCGACGACCACGGCGAGACCGTTACCTGACACCGGGGCCACGGGCGTGAGTGGCCCGCAGGAGCACGCCGATTTCGCAGCGCGCTCATAGCCTCCCGGCGATGGACTGGGGGAGCGCGGTGACGGCGTTCGTCGTCGTGTTCCCCGCAGAGCTTCCCGACAAGACGATGGTCGCCACGCTGGTGCTCACGACGCGCTACCGGCGGCCGCTGGCGGTGTGGTGCGGCGCGGTGAGCGCGTTCGCGGTCCACGTCACCTTGGCCGTGCTCGCCGGGTCGTTGCTCGCCCGGCTGCCGGCCCGCGTCGTGGACGTCGTCGCCGGCGTGCTGTTCGCGGTCGGCGCGATCGTGCTGTGGCGCGAGGACGACGTGCCGGACGAGAACAAGCTGGCAGTCGTGGAGAGCCGCTCCGCCGTTCGAGTTGCCGCTGCGGCCGGGTCCGTGATCCTCGTCGCCGAGTTCGGTGACCTGACGCAGCTGGCCACCGCCGGGGTCGCCGCCCGGACGGGTGATCCGCTTCCGGTGGCAGTCGGTGCCTGGCTGGCGCTCGCCACCGTCGCGGCGATCGCCGTCACCGCCGGGAGGGCCGTGCTCGCCCACCTGCCGATCCGCGTCGTCCGCCGGGTCGCCGCGGTCGTGTTCGCCTTGCTCGCCCTCGCCTCGTTCGCCGGCCTCGGCTGATCCGGGTGCCACAGCCGCTCGGTACGGTGGCGCGGATGGCCGTGCCGCCGGACCGGGATCCGGTCCTCCTGCCCGCTGGGTTCACGTGCCACGTGGGCAACGCCGGGATCAAGGACGGCTCGGACGACGTCGTGATCCTGTTCGCCGACCGGCCGGCGACGGCGGCGGGGATGTTCACCCGTTCCCGCTTCGCCGGGCCCAGCGTCGACATCAGCCGCGCGCACGTCGCCGACGGCTCGGCGCGGGCGATGGTCGTGATCTCGAAGAACGCCAACGTCGCCAACGGGCCGGTCGGCACGGCGGACGCGCACACCGTGGTGGAGCGGGTGGCGGCGCGTCTCGGTGTGCAGCCAAGCGACGTGCTGCTCGCCTCCACCGGTGTGATCGGCCGGCGCTACCCGATGGAGCGCCTGGTCGCCCATCTCGACGCGCTGCCTGTGCCGATCACCGGCCGGGACGCCGTCGCCGCGGCGCGCGGGATCATGACGACCGACACGGTGCCGAAGACGGCGCGCGCGGTGGTCGGCACCGGCCCGGCGACGGTCGTCGGGATCGCCAAGGGCGTCGGGATGATCGAGCCGGACATGGCGACGATGATCGCCGTGCTGCTCACCGATGCGGCGGTGGACGCCGCGGCGCTCGACGGCGCGCTGCGGCAGGTGGTCGGAGGCACGTTCAACGCGCTGAGCATCGACACCGACACGTCGACGAGCGACACGGTCGTCGCGCTCGCCAGCGGGGCGGCCGGTCCGGTCGCGACCGGTGAGCTGCGCGCCGCGCTGGAGGACGTCTGCCGCTCGCTCACACGCCTGATCGCCCGCGACGGTGAAGGCGCGACGAAGCTGCTCGAGGTCGTCGTGGACCGGGCGCGCTCCGAGTCACAGGCGAAGCGCGTCGCGAAGGCGATCGTCAACTCGCCGCTCGTCAAGACGGCCGTCCACGGGGCCGATCCGAACTGGGGCCGCGTCGCGATGGCCGTCGGCAAGTGCAGCGACGACACGGACATCGACCAGGAACGGGTCGTGATCCGGTTCGGCGATCGCCAGGTCTACCCGGCACAGCTCGGCGCCGAGGATCTGGCCGACGTCGCCCGGTCGATGAAGGCGGACGAGGTGCGCGTCCACGTCAGCCTGGGCACGGGCGCGGCAGCGTTCACGGTCTACGGCTGCGACCTGTCCGCCGGCTACGTGCGGATCAACGCCGACTACACGACCTGAGAGGGCGCGCTCGCCGGGACGAGGTCCTCTGGCCGGGGTGGGGGCAAGGCCGCCGGCGACCCGGCGCGGCGCCGCCCGGCGAACGCGGCGCCGGTCACGAGGAACGCGGCGACCGCCAACACGCCTTCGACCACGGCGAGGCCGGTCCGCTCGGCGGCGAGGTCGATCACGGCCAGCACGACGACGAGGATGCTGGAGGCCAGCGACAGCGCGAGCGCGCCACCGCGGTCGAGGACGACGGTGACGATCGTGGCCAGCGGCAGCACGGCGACGGCGACCCGCCAGTCCCACCACGCCGGGAGCTTCCCGAGGTAGTCGCTGAGGTCGATCAACGCGCCGTAGCCGGCGCAGAGCGCGCCCCAGGCGACGCCGAGCACCCACCGCCAGGGAAGGGTGAGCTGCGCCCTCCACCAGCTCGTGGCCGGCGGCCGGCCACCCATCCCTGTCGCACCCATGGGTCACGATGGTCGCATGTTCGACGGAGCAGGTGCACTCCTGGCACTGGCCCTGGCCCTCGTTCCTGGGGCGCTCTACGTGTGGGCCTACGAGCGCCAGGCGGGCGGCAAGACCGTCCGCATGAGTGACCGGGTGTTCCGCTTCGTCGGTGGTTCGGCGATCTTCCACGCGCTGTTCGCCCCGTTGACGTACTGGGTGTGGAGCGAGCTGTGGCCGCGGGCGCGAGAAGGGCGGGCGCTGCCGTGGGCGGCGTGGCTGCTCGCACTGGCGTACGTCGCCGTGCCGACCCTCGCCGGCTCCTTCGTCGGCTCGCGCGTCCAACGCGGCGTCTGGTGGAGCCGGTACCTCACCGGCCCGCAGCCGGCGCCGCGGGCGTGGGACTACCTCTTCCACCAGCAGGTCGACGGTTGGATCCGCCTCCGCCTGAAGTCGGGGGAGTGGATCGGTGGTGCCTTCGCCGACGCCAACGGGCGCCGCTCGTACGCGGCGAGCTTCCCGGAGCCTCCTGACCTGTACCTCGCCGCGGCGGTGCGGGTCGACCCGGACACGGGCGAGTTCGTCGAGACACCCGACGGGGAGATCGAGCTCCTCCCCAGCGGCCTCCTCGTGAGTTGGGACGAGGTGGAGTATCTTGAGCTCATCGATGTGTGATGGAGAGCCGATGAAGGACGATCGGGTCGACCTCCGCGGCGGCTACTTCTCCTCGAAGCCGGCGTCGCAGTTGAAGCCCCCGCCGAAGGGTCCCGCGCCAGGGGCCAAGGTCGGCGGCGGTCCACGCCCTCCCGCGCGCTGACTCTCTATCCTCCCGGCGATGGACGCACAGGGTGTGGGCGCGGTCGTCACCGGTGGAGCATCGGGTCTCGGGGAGGCCACGGTGCGACGCCTCGTCGCAGCGGGAGCGATGGTGGCGATCGTCGACTTCAACGCCGAGAAGGGCGAAGCGCTCGCCGGTGAGCTCGGCGTGCGGTTCCTGCGCTGCGACGTGACCGACGCCGCGCAGGTGGCCGAGAGCGTCGAGGCCGCGGCGCAGGACGCACCGCTGCGCATCGCGGTCAACTGCGCCGGCACCGGCACCGCCGTGCGCACGATCTCGAAGGACGGTGCCCCGCACATCCGCAGCGAGTGGGACCGGGTCGTCGGCATCAACCTGCTCGGCACGTTCCTGACGATGACGCACGAGGCGTCACACATCTCCCGGACCGAGCCGCTGGAGGACGGCCAGCGCGGTGTGATCGTCAACACGGCGTCGGTCGCGGCGTTCGACGGGCAGATCGGCCAATTGGCCTACTCCGCCTCCAAGGGTGCGGTGGTGGCGATGACGCTGCCCGCGGCGCGCGACCTGTCGGTCGTCGGCATCCGCGTCTGCACGATCGCCCCGGGCCTGATGGACACGCCGTTGCTCGGCATGCTGCCGGAGGAGGCGAAGCGCTCCCTCGGCGCGTCGGTCGTCAACCCGAAGCGCCTCGGCGACCCGGACGAGTTCGCCAGGCTGGCCCTGGCCATCGTCGACAACGACTACCTGAACGGGGAGGTCATCCGGCTCGACGGCGCGATCCGGATGCAGCCCAAGTAGGTCACGGCCGGCGCCGCTCGTGGCCACCGCACTCGCCGACCTCGTCGCCACGTCGGCCGAGGTCGCGGCGAACTCCGCCCGCACCGCCAAGGTGGCCTCGCTGGCGCGGCTGCTGCGCGGGCTCGACGACGCCGAGGTCGGACCCGCTGTCGGCATGCTCACCGGCGTTCCCCGCCAGGGCCGGATCGGTGTCGGCTGGCGCACGCTGGCCTCCGTCGACGTACCGCCCGCCGGCACGGCGACGGTCGGTGTCCTCGAGCTGGACGCCGTTCTCACGCAGCTCGCCGCCACCAGCGGAGCCGGCTCGGTGGCCCGCCGTGACGCAACGCTGCGCGCCCTGTTCGCCCGGTTGACGGCGGAGGAGGCGACGTTCGTCTTCCGGCTGCTCACCGGCGAGCTCCGCCAGGGTGCGCTGGCGGGAGTGATGGCGGAAGCGATCGCGCTCGCGTACGACGTGCCGGCCGCGCTCGTCCGCCGGGCAGCGATGCTCGCCGGCGAGCTTGCGCACGTCGCCTCGACGGCGCGCGCCGCCGGTGCTGCCGGGCTCGGGGCGATCGGCCTCCAGGTGCTCCGCCCG
This sequence comes from Acidimicrobiales bacterium, assembly GCA_035550895.1. Taxonomy (GTDB): domain Bacteria; phylum Actinomycetota; class Acidimicrobiia; order Acidimicrobiales; family Ilumatobacteraceae; genus DASZOG01. The sequence continues at coordinate 2,187 of DASZOG010000293.1, read as the reverse complement.
GTTCAGCCGATGCTCGCGGCGAGCTCGCCGACCGTCGCCGACGCGCTCGCCGAGACGGGTCCGGCCTCGATCGAGTGGAAGCTCGACGGGGCCCGGATCCAGGTCCACCGGCTCGGCTCCGAGGTACGCGTCTACACCCGAAACCTGAACGAGGTCACCGATCGCTTGCCGGGCGTCGCCGCGGTCGTCGCCGCGCTGCCCGTGCGCAGCCTCGTCCTCGACGGCGAGGCGATCGGTCTCGACGACGCCGGCCGCCCACGGCGGTTCCAGGAGACGATGAGCGCGTTCTCGGACGAGCTCGGGCAGGCGGGCGCCTCGCTGCAGGCGCTGTTCTTCGACGTGCTCCACCTCGACGGCAGCGACCTCCTCGACCGCCCGTTGCGTGAGCGCCGCGCCGAGATCGAACGGCTGGCGCCGCAGCTGGTCGTGCCGGCGATCGAGACCGACGACTCCGCCGCCGGGGACGAGTTCGCCGGTCAGGCCCTCGCCACCGGCCACGAGGGCGTCATGGTCAAGGCGCTCGACTCGGTGTACGCGGCGGGCCGGCGCGGTGGTTCGTGGCGGAAGGTCAAGCCGGTGCAGACGCTGGACCTCGTCGTGATCGGCGTCGAGTGGGGCCACGGTCGCCGGCGGGGCTGGCTGTCGAACCTGTGGCTCGGGGCGCGTGACCCGGCCGGCGGGTTCGTCATGGTCGGCAAGACGTTCAAGGGCCTGACCGACGAGCTGCTCCGCTGGCAGACCGCCCGCCTCCAGGAGCTCGCCGAGCACGACGACGGGCACGTGGTGCGGGTGCGCCCGGAGCTCGTCGTCGAGATCGCGCTCGACGGTGTGCAGGCGTCGCCGCGCTATCCGGGCGGCGTCGCTCTGCGCTTCGCCCGGGTCCGCGGCTACCGGCCGGACAAGGGCCCCGCGGACGCGGACACCATCGACACGGTCCGCGCCCTCCTCCCCCCGTGACCTCGTCCGGGCTCAGCTGCCGGTGACGTAGCGGTCGGCGACGGCGAGCGCCTCGTCGAGCGCGTCGATGCCGAGACGGGCGTCGTCGTCGCTCGTCGAGCACGGCGGCACGACGTGCAGCCGGTTGAAGTGGGTGAACGGCCACACGCCGCGCTCCTTGCACGCCGCGAGGAGCTTCGCCATCGGTGCCGCGGCGGGGCCCGCCGCGTTGTACGGCACCAGCGGCTCGCGCGTCGAGCGGTCGGCGACGAGCTCCACGGCCCAGAAACAGCCCATGCCGCGCACCTCGCCGACCGAGGGATGCCGCTCCTGCAGCGCCCGCAGGCCCGGGCCGAGCACATCCGAGCCGAGGCGCCTGGCGCGCTCGACGACCTGCTCGTCGCGCATGATGCCGATGCTCGCCACGGCCGAGGCGGTGGCGAGGGGGTGCCCGGAGTAGGTCAGGCCGCCGGGGTAGACGCGCTCCCGGAACGTGTCGGCGATGCGGCGGCTGATGATCACCCCGCCGAGCGGGACGTAGCCGGAGTTGACGCCCTTGGCGAACGTGATCATGTCGGGGGCGACCTGCCAGTGGTCGACGGCGAACCACTCGCCGCAGCGGGCGAACCCGCACATCACCTCGTCGCAGATCAGCGCGATGCCGGCCTCGTCGCACAGCTGGCGCACGCCGGCGAGGTAGCCGTCGGGCGGGACGAGGATGCCGTTCGTGCCGACGACCGTCTCGAGCACGATCGCCGCGACGGTGGCCGGTCCCTCGACCATCAGCACGTCCCGGAGGTGGGCGAGCGCGCGCTCGCACTCCTCGGCCTCGGACGTGGCGTGGAACGCCGACCGGTACGCATAAGGACCCCAGAAGTGCACGACGCCGGGCATGGCGAACGAGTCGCTCGCCCACCGGCGGGGGTCGCCGGTCATCGTGATCGTCCCGCCGGTCGCGCCGTGGTAGCTGCGGTACATCGTGAGCACCTTGTGCCGTCCGGTGTGGAGGCGAGCCATGCGCACCGCGTGCTCGTTGGCGTCCGCGCCGCCGTTGGTGAAGAACACCATGTCGAGGTCGCCCGGAGCGAGCTCGGTGATCAGCCGGGCCGCCTCGCTGCGCGCGTCGTTGGCGAACGACGGGGCGATGGTGCACAACCGGCCGGCCTGTTCCTGGATCGCGGCGACGAGGCGCGGGTGCTGGTGGCCGAGGTTGACGTTCATCAGCTGCGACGCCAGGTCGAGGTAGCGCCG
>DASZOG010000292.1:0-6972 GCA_035550895.1 Acidimicrobiales bacterium | reverse complement strand
ACGTTTCTGATCGGGATTGTAACCGTTCAGCGCGGGTTCCCAACCCATGCCGGGCACCACCAGCGGCGGCGGGAGAGCCAGCAGCCGCCGGTTCAGCGGGTCAGCGGCTCATCCGGGTGAACTGGCGCACGCCGACCACCGAGAAGACGACGATGATCCCGACCGCCCAGGCCACGGATTGCCAGACGGCGTCACCGGGGTCCTGGCCGTTGTACAGCGCCCGAGCAGCGTCGGTCACGATCGTGAACGGGTTGGCCTCGGCGATCCGCCGGAGCCAGGGCGTCATGTTGCTCGGGTCGACGAACGCCGACGAGACGAACGTGACCGGGAACATCCAGATGAACCCTGCGGAGTTCGCCGCCTCGACCGACTTCACGCCGAGCCCGATCGGCACCTGGATCCAGCTGATCGAGTAGCTGAACAAGAGGAGCAGCAGCGTCGCCGCGATGCCATCGAGCAGGCCGCCTTCGAACCGGAACCCGACAGCGAACGCCACGCCGACCATCACGACGAACGAGATCACGTTGCGCACGAGGTCGCTCATCGTGCGGCCGACGAGCACGGCGGAACGGGAGATCGGCAGCGACCGGAGCCGGTCGATGAAGCCCTTCTGCATGTCCTCGGCGAGGCCGATGCTGGTGTAGATCGAACCGAACACCACCGTCTGGGCGAAGATGCCCGGCATCAGGAACTGCGTGTAGTCGCCGCCCGGCACGACCACCGAGCCGCCGAACACGTAGTTGAAGAGCAGCACGAACATGATCGGCTGCAGCAGCGAGAAGACGAGCATGTCCACGTTGCGCGGCATGGCGATCAGGTGCCGGCGCGCCTCGTTCAGCGAGTCGCGCACGGCCCACGTGATGTTCGAGGGCGGCTCGACGAACCGGGTGTGATCGGCCCCGGCGACCGTGGCCACGCTCACTGGTGCACCCGCTTGCGGTGAACTCGACGCCCCAGTTGTCTCGTGTCGGGGGCACCAGTGAGCCGTCCGCCGCTTCGGGGCGGACAACGCACCGTGGCATGGAGCTCGCTGCGCTCGCTCACGCGACCTCCTCCTGGTCTCGGGCCTGCTCTTCGGCCGAATGTCCGGTCAGCGTCAGGAAGACGTCGTCCAGCGTCGGGCGGTGAACGGACACGTCGCGCACCGTCACGCCGGCCGCGTCCAGGTCGTGGACGATGTCCGGCGTCGTGGTGTCCGGGTGCAGCCGGACGGTCAGGTCGAGCCCCTCGCGGCTGGGCGTGCTCGCCGGCGCGCAATGGGCGGCAAGGGCGGAAGCGACCGCCGCGGCGTCTTCCTCGCGCTCGAGCAAGATGATGGCCCGGTCGCCGCCGACCTCCGTCTTCAGCTCGTCGGCGGTGCCCCTGGCGATCCCGGTGCCGTGGTCGACGACGATGATCGAGTGCGCGAGGCGGTCGGCCTCGTCGAGGTACTGCGTGGTCAGGACGGTCGTCGTCCCGGCGGCGACGAGCTCGTCGATCAGGTCCCACATCGCCAGCCGGCTGCGCGGATCGAGACCCGTCGTCGGCTCGTCGAGGAACAGGACCTTCGGCCGGGCGACGAGGCTCATCGCGATGTCGAGCCGGCGGCGCATGCCGCCGGAGAACCCCTTCACCGGCCGGTCGCCGGCGTCGGCGAGGTCGAACGTGTCGAGCAGCTCGCCGGCACGCTCACGAGACCGGCGCGGAGGCAGGCGGAAGAAGCGCCCGACCATGTCCAGGTTCTCGCGGGCCGTGAGCCGCTCGTCGACCGCGGCGTACTGCCCGGTCAGGCCGATCCGGGCGCGGACGCGGTGCGGCTCGGCGATCACGTCGACGCCGTCGATGAACGCCCGCCCGCCGTCGGGCTGGAGCAGCGTGGTGAGCACCCGTACGGCAGTGGTCTTGCCGGCCCCGTTCGGGCCGAGCACACCGAGCACGGTGCCCGCCTCGACCTCGAGATCGAGACCACACAGCGCACGCGTGTCTCCGAAGCTCTTCTCGAGCGCGACTGCTTCGACGACCGGCATGGGCATCTCCTGTCGTGTGCTCGGGAGGCGCCGCCTCGCGGTCGGGGGAGCGCGAGGGGCGAAATCACGCTATCGACGCAGGCGCGCGGGTCTCGCCCGTTCGCGCGGTGACGCGTGTCACCGCAACGCGACGCGCTCTTCGGTGATCGCGCCGTCGGCGATCCGGTAGGCGCGGACCTCGGGGCCGTTGCGCTTCAGGCCGACGATGACCCACCGGAACCACGGGCCGAGCCCCTCGGCGACCTCGACGTCGGTCGGGCTGGGGTACGGCTCGGTGTGCGTGTGGCTGTGGAAGATCGCCAGCAGCGCGAGCTGGCGCCGGTCGGCGTCGTCCTCCGCACGGCGGTAGTCGTCGTCGTCGATGCGGAAGACGCGCGAGGACGCTGCCGCGTTGCGGCACGGGTAGCAGGCGACGATCGTCCCGTCCTCCGCGTCGCCGGCGAGCAGTCCGCAGGCCTCGAGCGGATAGCCGTCGTAGGTGTGGCCGAGCATCTCGGTGTACGGCGCCCGGTCGAACACCAGCATGGCCGGCGACGGTAGTGGTTATCGTCGTTGACCCCTATGGCCCGAGACACGGCGCGTGACGGCACGAAGACGATCGCCTCCAACCGGCGCGCCCGGCGCGACTACTCGATCATCGACGTGGTCGAAGCCGGGCTGGTGCTGCGCGGCGCCGAGGTCAAGAGCCTGCGCGACGGCCATGTGCAGGTGGGTGACGGGTTCGCCCGGTTCCACGACGGCGAGGCGTGGCTGGAGGGCGTGCACATCGCGCCGTACTCCAACGCCGCCGGGTTCGGGGCGCAGGACCCCGACCGCAGGCGAAAGCTGCTGCTGCACGCGGACGAGATCGACCGGTGGGCGGATCGGGTGGCCCGGGAACGGCTGACGGTCGTGCCGCTGCGGCTCTACTTCCGTGACGGCAGAGCGAAGGTCGAGCTCGGTCTCGCCCGCGCTCACCGCAAGGCCGACAAGCGCCAAGCGCTGGCCGAGCGGGAAGCCGAGCGCGAGGCGGCGCGGGCCATGGGCCGCCAGCGCAAGGGTGTCACCGCGCGTCAGTTGCCGGGCTGACCGCGTTCGCGGAACGCGCGCACGGCGCGGTTGATCGTGGCGTGGACGTTCTCGCCACCGATCCGGGCCAGGACACCGCCCCGCTCCAGCTGACCGAGCACGATGTCGTTCGCCCGGGCCGTGCCGACCACGACCCCTTGCTCGTGCAGCTCGTCGACGAGCTCACACAGCGCCTCCACGGCCGTCGCGTCGACCGAGCCGATGCCCTCGAAGTCGACCACCACCCAGCGCTCCTCGCCCGGGTTGCGCTCCATCGCCGCCAGCAGCCGCTGGTGGAACCAGGCGACGTTGGCAAAGAAGAGCGGCGCGTCGAACCGGTACACGAGCAGACCCTCGAGCGTCGTGGCACCTTCGTGCGCGTCGACGTCGACCCAGCCCTCGAGCCCCGGTCCCTCGCCGAGCACCGCGTCGTGCGGGCGGGCGATGTGCCCGAGAGCGACGAGCAGCGAGAGCGCGACGGCGATGAGCACGCCGGTCAGCACGTCGAAGACCATCACACCGAGCGCGGCGCCGACGGCGAGCAGCAGCTCGGCCCGGCTGTACCGGGCGAGCCACCGGAACCCGGCGATGTCGATGATCGACAGCGCAGCGGCGACGATGACCGCGGCCAGCGCCGCCTGGGGGATGTCGCCGAGGAGGGAGCGGGCGAAGAGCAGCGCTGTGCCGAGGAACACCGCCGCGACGATCCCGACGAGCTGCGTCCGGCTCCCGAGGGATGCCGGCACTGCCGTGCGGCTGGCACTCGACGAGATCGGGAAGCCCTGGGCGAACCCGGCAGCCAGGTTGGCCATGCCCAGCCCGACGAGCTCCTGGTTGGCGTCGATCCGATAGCCGAGGCGGGCAGCGATCGACCGGCTGGTGAGGATGTTGTCGCTGTAGCCGACCAGCGCGATGCCGAGCGCGACGGGCAGTAGGCGCCCGACATCGTCGGCGGCGACGTCGGGCCACGCGAGGGACGGCAGGCCGGCGGGGATGTCACCGACGACGGCGATGCCGTGCTCGTCGAGCGAGAAGGCGATCGTCACGGCCGTCGCGACGACGACCGCGAGCAGGCCTCCGGGAACGCGGGGCGCCTTCCACCGCAGGAGCAGGATCAGCGCGAGCGTCGCGGAGCCCATGGCGAGGGTGGCCAGTTCGACCTGGTCGAGCCGGCGGAGGAGTTGTCCGAATCGGGGGAAGAACGTGTCGGCGTCGATCGCCGCGCCCGTGAGCTTGGCGAGCTGGCTGGAGAGCAGCGTCAGGCCGACGCCCGTGATGTACCCGACGAGGACCGGCTTCGAGAGGAGCGCGGCGAGGAAGCCGAGCCGGGCCAGGGCGGCGACCAGGCAGACGATTCCGACGAGCAGGGCGAGCGCCGCCATGAGGACCAGGTAGCGGTCCGGATCGCCGGCCGCGATGGCGCTGACCCCGGTCGCCGCCAGAATCGCCGTGCCCGGCTCCGGCCCGATGCCGAGATGTCGCGACGTGCCGACGAGCGCGTACACCGGGAGCGCCAGGAGTGCGGCGTAGAAGCCCCGCTCGGGCGGGAGGCCGGCGAGCTCGGCGTAGGCCATGCACTGCGGTACGAGCATCGCCCCGACGGTCAGCCCGGCCAGCACGTCTGGGCGGAGCCAGCTCCTCTCGTAGCTGAGCAGGCGGGCGAGTCCGGGCGCGGCGCGGTCGATCCAGCTTGGCGCGCTGGGTTGGGCAGACCTCACCACGGACGGCGATCATGGCCGGTGACGGCAGGACCTGCCGTGACGGCCCCGGACAGCACAGGAGGTATCGGCGTGAGCGCACCGCCGAGCACGTCACCGACCGCACCACGGACGATCGAGGTGTTCGCCGATCTCCGCTGCCCGTTCACCCACGTGGGCCTGCACCGCCTCGTCGAGCGTCGCCACGCACTCGGTCGCGACCACGTCGCCCTCGTCGTTCGCGCCTGGCCGCTCGAGCTCGTCAACGCCGCCCCACTCGACCCAGCAGCGATCGCCGAGGAGGTGGACGCTCTGCGCCACCAGGTCGCCCCCGACCTCTTCTCCGGCTTCTCGCCTGACCGCTTCTCCTCCACCTCGCTGCCTGGCCTGCGGCTCGTCGCCGGTGCCTACGCGCTCGGCCTGGAGCCGGGCGAGCGGGTGAGCCTCGCCCTGCGCCGGGCGCTGTTCGAGGAAGGACGGGACATCACCGATCCGGCGGTCCTCAGGGAGGTCGGGGCGGAGGCAGGCGTGCCCGACACAGCGTCCGTCACCGCGCCGGTATCCGCCGCCACCGACGAGGACGTGCTCGCGGACTGGCGGGAGGGCCAGCGTCGGGGCGTGATCGGCTCGCCCCACTTCTTCGTCGGCGAGGACAGCTGGTTCTGCCCGTCACTGGACATCAGCCGAGATGGCGGTCGCCTGCGCATCGCCAGCGATCCGGCCGAGTTCGATCGCTTCGTCGCCGCCTGCTTGGGGTCGTGAGTGAGGGCACGCGAGGCCGTCAGCCGGCGAGCAGGTCGAGTTGGGCGGGCGCGGCCGGTCGGTCCGGCAACGGTTCTCGCCCTGCCGGTGGGTCCGGCAAGGATTCTCGGCCTGCCGACGGAGGTGCTGCGCACCGTGGTCGTCGGATGAGCTCCTGGCCGGCGGGACTTCGCGCCCGCCAGCCGCCGTCGGCGGTGGGTGCGAGCGTCCAGCGGCCTTCGTGGACGGTGTGGTGGTGTGCCTCGCAGACGAGCGCCAGGTTCTCCAGGTCCGTCGGTCCGCGGGGGAACTCGTCGAGGTGGTGCGCGTCGCACCAGGGATGAGGACGGTCGCAGCCGGGGAACACGCAGCCAGCGTCGCGAGCGATCAAGGCCAGCCGCTGCGCGGCGGACGCGTAGCGCTGGCTGGTACCCAGATCCAGCGGGCGGCTCCTGCCGTCGAGCACCACAGGCAGGATCCCCGCCGAGCAGGCCAGGCGCCGCGCCGTGGCCGGGGCCAGCGGGCTGCCGTCGACCAGCTGGCACACCCCGGTCTCGGCCAGCTCACCGAGCAACGTGCGATGGTCGATGAGGACCATGACTGCCGGGTCGGGCCGCTTCCCCCTGGCCGGATCGACGGCCATCGCACGGCGGGCCATCTCCACCAGCGCGTCGGCGCGGCGCACATGGAGGTCGACCACCCGGGCGCCTTGCCCAGAGGTGTCGGCGCGCCACAGCTCCTCGGCGAGGCGATCCAACGCCGCCGTGACGGTTGCGCCGGAGACAGGGTCCAACCGGCCCTGGAGCAACGTCATGCCGTCGTCGATGCCTGTCGTGACCGTGACCGAGCGGCGGGACCACTGGCGCTCGAACCGCGTGGCGCCGCTGTCGGCGGCCCGTCGCCGCTCCCAGGCCTGCACGGTGCGCTCGAACGCGTCAGCCGATTGGCCGGCCGCGCGCTGCACCAGCTCAGCTTCGTCGTCGAGCACCGCCGGAGTGCGGGTTGCCGCCCGGGCCAGGGTCGCCGCGTGGTCGTGGGTGATCCTCCCGTCGGCCAGCGCGCCGGCCGCCTCCGGCAGCACCGCGAGGCCCGTCGCGGTGGCCGGCCCGCCCGGCCGCCTGGCGGGCCGAGGTGCCGGTCTGATCCCGCAACCACGACGCCGCGTCGACCGCACCGGTCGCCTTCCACCCCTGCAGCTCGTCGAAGCGGGACAGCAGGCGAGCCTCGCAGGCGTCGAGCGCGGCGCGCAGCCCAGAGAGCTGGCGCAACCCGGCTGCCAGCTCGTCAGCCGACCACGCCTCGACGTCGCGCCGCAGCTGTTCGTTCCAACCGGGGAACGCGAAGCAGGCGTGATCGTTAGCGAACATATGTTCGATACAGTACCGGCTGACTGCGGGCCGCGCAAGGAGTCATCCCGGTGCGGAGGAAGAACGCCAGTGCGCGCCGATGGTGGCGGCAGGAGAAGTCGCCGACCTTCCCGC
>DASZOG010000291.1:0-5971 GCA_035550895.1 Acidimicrobiales bacterium | reverse complement strand
CGGCGATGCCCTCGGCGATGTCCTCCGTGGAGTACGTCAGGTCGGTGAACTCGAGATCGATCCCCTCCACGTCACCGAGGTCGGCGTCATCGGACAGGACCTCGAGACGGCGCAGCTCGTCGACGATGTCCTGGACGGGCTCACCGAGGCTGCGCCGCTCGCCGGGCAGCACGGTGTCCATCACGCCGAGGACGTCCTCGTCGCCGATCGCGTCGAACATCGCCTGCACGGCGGCTTCGGGGCTGTCCGCGCCACCGTCGCTCGTCGCCGCGTCGATGGCGAGGTAACCGGCGAATGGCAGGACAAGTACCCCGACGCCGATCGCGCTCGCCACGACGATCCGACGCCGCCGGCGACGGCCGCGGTCCTCCACGTCGCGCGTCCCCGGATCCGCGGCGAGGCCAGCGCCGGTCGCAGTGCTGCCGTAGTCGGCGAGCGTGCCAGTCGCCGACGACGTCTGCGCGTCGCCAGCCCGCGTGCCCGGGACGCGCGGCTGCGGCTGCGGGCTCGACGTCTGCGTGTCGCCAGCCCGCGTGCCCGGGACGGGCGGCTGCGGGGTCGACGGCTGCGTCTCGCCAGCTCGCGGGCCCGGGACGGGCGGGGGCAACGTCCCGCCCGTGGCGGCGCCTGGTACGCCGGTGCCGTTCGTACCAGTGGTGTCACTGGTGTGCTGGTCGCTCATCGTCCGCCCTCGCCTCCGCCTCGTTCACGGTCGGCGTGCAGTGGCGAGCAGCACCGCCGCCGAGGCGACGATGCCCACCGTACCGCTCGAGGTGACTGTCCATCCGGTCGACACGTCGAGCGGGCTGCGCCACACGGCGACCAAGCCGGCCGTGAGGACCGCGGCCGCGGCGAGCGCGCACCACGCCGCGGCAGGCGTCTGGCCGATCAGCACGAGCAGCCAGCAAGCCACGAGCACGAGCGGCACGGCGAACCACAGGCGCGTGGCGGCGCCCGGCCAGCCCTCGGGCACAACCTCGAGGCGGCGGGCAAGCGAGACCAGCTCATAGCTCGACCGCGACCGTTCGCCGGACGTCGCGAACGGGAGAAGGCTGCCCACGCCGGCGACAACCACGGCCGCCAGCAACGTGATCCGCGCGCCGTCACGGAGCGTCGCGCCGGTCACGGAGGTTCGGCGTCGTCATCGCGACCGCCTCGGACCATGGCATTCGTCATCGCGACCGTCTCCGACCATCGCATCCGACATCGGGAGCTTCCCCGACCACGCGGCCGACATCGCGACAGTCACGGAGCGTCGCGTCCGTCATCGCGATCGTGTCAGACGATCCCGAAGATCAGGTCGACGATCCGCCACGCCAGGTACAACACGACGAGAACGACCAGCAGCTTGAAGTGCCACGGGGCCTTGGCGTCCTCGCCGGCGAGCTCCTTCAGGTCGAGATCGGCAGCGGTCACCGTCACCGGCTCCCCCGGCTTCTCATGTGCGGCCTTGGGCGCCAGGGATCGGCCGCAGGTGGGGCACGCCCCGTCGGCGTCGACCGACGTCGGCGTCCAGAACCGCGCGCACGTGTCACACCACGGCACGTCGCCGATCCTCCCGTGCGAGTACTTGTCGCGTCCGCGAGCCCGTGGCACGTTGCCGATCCTCCCGCCAGCCCGTCCGGCTCGCTCGTCGACCCACGGTCGTCACCCGCCGCGGCGCCGGACGCGGAGCTTGACCGGGACGGCGCCGAGCTCGAAACCCTCGCGGAGTGAGCGCTCCAGGTACCGCAGGTACGTCTGCGGCAGCTCCTTGTTGACGAACAGGGTGAACGTCGGCGGCTCGGCCGCTCCCTGCAGGGCGTACAGAACTCGCGCCCCGTGCGGTGCCGGGTGACGCTGCTGCGCCGCGGCGAGCACCTTGTTCACGTCGCGGGTCGGCACCCGGCGGTGATAGCGCTCGATCGCGTCGGCGAGCACGGGGAGCAGCTTGCCCACACCGCGCCCGGTCTTCGCCGACGCCTTGACCACCGGCGCATCGCCGATGAACTGCAGCTTCCGCCCGACCTGCGCCGCGAGCTCGACGCGTCGGTCGGGATCGTCGATCAGATCCCACTTGTTCAGCACGACGACGATCGGGCACCCGGAGGCGTCGACGCGCTCCGCGAGCCGCTGGTCCTGGCCGGTGACGCCTTCCGTCGCGTCGATCACGAGGATCGCCACGTCGGCCTCGTCGACTGCCCGCAGGGCCCGAACCAGCGAGTAGTACTCCGTGTGGTCGTCGATGCGGCTCTTGCGCCGCATGCCGGCGGTGTCGACGAAGCGGACGTCGCCCTGGCGCGTCTGGACGACGGTGTCGACCGCATCGCGCGTCGTGCCGGGGAGGTCGTGGACGACGGAGCGTTCGTCCCCGGTCAAGCGGTTGAACAGCGTCGACTTGCCCACGTTCGGCCGGCCGACGATCGCCACCGCGGGAATGCGCGGACCGTCGCCGGAGTCGTGGACGTCCCCGTCTTCGCCAGCGGCGTCGACCTCGGCGTCACCCTCGGCGTCAAGGTCCAGCTCGACGCCGTTCCGCCCGACGCCTTCCAGCCCGGTGCCTTCACCGGCGTCGTGTTCGCGAGGCGGGCGCACCCGGAGGAGCGCGACGACCTCGTCGAGGAGGTCGCCGACCCGGCGTCCGTGCAACGCACTGATCGGGAACGGGTCGCCGACGCCGAGCTGCAGGAACGCCCACCGTTCGTCCTCACGCTGGTTGTTGTCCGCCTTGTTCACGACGAGCAGCACCGGCTGGTCGATGCGTCGCAGCCAGCGAGCGACCGCTTCGTCCTCCTCGGTGACACCGACGGCACCGTCGACGAGGAAGACGACGACGTCCGCGTCGCGCACTGCCTGCTCGACCTGGCGGCTGACCTTGGCGTCGAGGGTGTTGCCGCCGGGCAGCCACCCGCCCGTGTCGACGATCGTGAACGGCACACCGAGCCACTCGGCGGCGAACGACTTGCGGTCCCGAGTGACGCCGGGCTCGTCCTGGACGATCGCCATCTGGCGGCCGAGCACGCGGTTGACGAACGTGGACTTGCCGACGTTCGGCCGGCCGACCACGGCGACGATCGGTACGTCGACCACGTCGGACCTCGTCGGGCGGCGGCTCGGCGGCTCGGCGGCGGCTCGGCCGGCGTCGGCCGGCATCACGCGTCCTCGAGCGCGGCGCGCAGCGCCGCGCCGTTCGTCGGCACGACGTCGACGGGCCGCGGCAGATCGGCCGGTGCCGTGCCGTCGAGGAACCGCCCCTCTGACAGGCACACGTCGGGCAGGAGATAGCGGTGGCCATCCGGTTCCTCGGCCAGCGTCCGAGCGAGGTCCGCGCCTACCAGGAGCCCGGTGACTCCGGTGTTCCCGCCGAAGAACGTGTTCTCGACCGGGACGAGCCGCACGTCGGGGCGGTCGAGCGCGGCAAGGAGCGGCGCGAGGACCTGGGCGCCGTAGCGGCCCGTGAGCACGCCGATCGGTGCCCGGCGTCGTGGCAACAGGGCGACCGGCGTGGAGGAGGCCCGATCGTGGCTCGGCCGCAGGCCGGTAACCGTCGAGGTGGCGGCCTGATCGTGCCTCGGTCGCCGCCCGGTCGCTGTCGCGGTGGAGGAAGTCTGGTCGCGGCTCGCCGGCAGCCCGGTCGCCGCCGACGTGGCGGCCTGGTCGTGCCTCGGTCGCCGCCCGGTCGTCGCCGCCGAGGCGCAGGACGCCTCGTGGTTCGCCCGCAGGCCGGTCGCTGCCGCGGGGTTGCGTGGGGCGCGGTACCCCTCGGCCGGCGCACCGTCGACCCAGGCGAAGAAGCCGCTCCGCGTCGCCGACACCGGATCGGCGCCCAGCTCGCGCCCCGCGGTGAACTCCCGCTCGAACGCCCGGGCCATGCCGACGCCGTCCTCGTGCATCGGGAAATCGTCGTACGTCTCGGTGGCCGGGAACGGGCGGCCGGCGAGGAGGTAGTACTCGTCCGCGGCGAAGGCAAGGCGTCGTCCGAGCACGTCGAGGTACACGCCCTGCCACTCGTCGACGAGATCGACGACGGCGTCCGCTTCGGCACGGGTGTGGGGCCGCATCGCCGGCTCGGGATTGAACCGCGACACGCCGAGCGGCACCACCGCGACATGGCTCAGCTCCGGGAAGCGGTCGAGGATGCCGGCGAACGTGTCCTCGAGCACGGCACCGTCGTTGACTCCTGGGCAGACGACGACCTGGCCGCGGACCTCGATCCCGTGGTCGAGCAGCGCCCGCAGCCAGCGCAGGCTCGTCGCGCCACGCCGGTTGCGCAGCATCGCCGCCCGCACGTCCGGGTCGGTGGCATGGATGCTGACGTGCAGTGGCGACAGCCGTTCGGTGACGACCCGCTCCAGGTCGGCCTCGGTGAACCGCGTCAGCGTCGTGAAGTTCCCGTACAGGAACGACAACCGGTAGTCGTCGTCCTTCAGGTAGAGGCTGCGGCGCATCCTCGGGGGCAGCTGGTAGATGAAGCAGAACGCGCAGTGGTTGTCGCAGGTCTGGACCCGGTCGAACACCGCGGAGTGGACCTCGGCACCGAGCGGCTGGCCGGCGCGCTTGTGGACCTCGACCGACAGCTCCAGCCCACCACGGCGGATGTCGAGCTCGAGCTCGGCCTCGTCGGCGAGGAACCGCCACTCGATCACGTCCCGCGGCACGCGCCCGTTGAGACGGAGCACCTCGTCGCCGCGGCGCAGCCCTGCCCGCTCGGCCGGCGACGCCGGCGCGACGGCGACGACCTGCGGGTGGGACACGCTCATCCACGCTACCGGCGTGGATTCGGAGGAGCCCTCCGGCCCGCACCGGGCGTGCATCCGGACGCGCATCCGGACGCGCCGGCGGGCGCCGGGAACCGCGTCGGTAGCCTCGCCAGTGGTGAACCGCTCGTGAACGTCGACCGCGTCCTGCTCGCCGCGCCGCGCGGGTTCTGTGCTGGCGTCGAGATGGCGATCAAGGCGCTCGCGTGGATGGTCCGCACGTTCGACCCGCCGGTGTACTGCTACCACGAGATCGTCCACAACAAGCTCGTCGTCGACCGCTTCGAGGCGCTCGGCGTCGTGTTCGTCGACGACATCGCCGACGTACCGGAGGGAGCGCCGATCATGCTCTCGGCGCACGGCTCGGCGCCCGAGGTCGTCCAGGCGGCGCGGGCCCGGGGCAGCTACGTGGTCGACTCCGTCTGCCCGCTCGTGACGAAGGTCCATCACGAGGTCAAGGTGCGCGCCGGGAAGGGCTACCGCATCGTGTACGTCGGCCACGAAGGGCACGAGGAGGCGGTCGGGACGATGGCCGTCGCGCCGGACGCGATCCACCGCGTCGAGTCGGTCGACGAGGTGACCGCGCTCCCCCAGTTCGACCAGCCCGTCGCGCTGCTGGCGCAGACGACCCTCTCCCACCGCGACTGGGCCGATGTCGCGGATGCCACCCGCGCCCGCTTCCCCGAGCTGTGGACACCCGGGCGCTCGGACCTGTGCTTCGCGACGACGAACCGGCAGTCGGCGTTGATGGCGCTGGCGTCACGCTGCGACGCGATCGTGGTCATCGGCTCGGCGAACTCGTCGAACACGCGGGCGCTGGAGAAGCTCGCCCACGAAGCGGGCTGCCTGCGGGTCGCCAGGGTCAACCACGAGGCCGAGCTGCCCGAGGATCTCGCCGGGGTCGTCGGTGTCACCGCCGGCGCCTCCGCGCCCGAGGAGTTGGTCGAGGCGGTGATCGCCCGCCTGGCCCCGCGCCACGGCGTCGAGGAGGTGCGCGTCACCGACGAGGACGAATACTTCCCACCGCCACGCAACATCCGCGAGCTGCAGGCGGCGATCGAGACGGCGCTGACGGTCATGGTCGGCGGCGCGCTCGCCTCGCGCCAAGCCGTGGACGATCGGGCGGTGGCGGCCAGCGACGTCCTCGCCGGCCTCCGTGCCTGACCCTGGGACGCGACTAGTTCCGGGGAACCTGGATCCAGGGGACGTCGCGGTCGACGCGCACGTCGCCCGGC
>DASZOG010000290.1:0-4177 GCA_035550895.1 Acidimicrobiales bacterium | reverse complement strand
CGAGGCGCCGCTGCCGAGGAGGTGGAACAGCACGGCCATCCGCACGGCGACGCCGTTCGTCACCTGCTGCGTGATGACCGAGCCGGGGACCTCGGCTGGGTCGACGGCGATCTCGATGCCGCGGTTCATCGGACCCGGGTGCATCACCAGTGCGTGCTTCGGGAGGAGCGCGGCCCGCTCCTTCGTCAGCCCGAAGCGCGCGGTGTACTCGCGCAGCGACGGTAGCAGCGCGTCGTCCATTCGCTCGCGCTGCATGCGCAGCAGGTAGAGCACGTCGACGTCGGCGAGAAGGGGATCGAGCGCGTTGCTCACCGCCACCGGCCACGGCTCGAGCGACGGCGGCAGCAGCGTCGGTGGAGCGACGAGCGTCACGTGCGCCCCGAGCATCGTGAACGCGGCCACGTCGCTGCGGGCGACGCGTGAATGCTTGATGTCACCGACGATGGCGACGTGCAGCCCGTCGAGGTCACCCGGCCGGTTCAGCGCCGTGCGGATCGTGTAGGCGTCGAGCAGCGCCTGCGTGGGATGCTCGTGCCAGCCGTCACCGGCGTTGATCACCGACGCCGTGGTCCACCGGCTGACCTGCCACGGCACGCCCGAGGAGCGGTGGCGGACGACGAACGCGTCGACACCCATCGCCGCCACAGTTTCGACGGTGTCGCGCAGGCTCTCGCCCTTGTTCAGGCTCGACGTCGACGCGGTGAACGTCATCGTGTCGGCCGACAGGCGCTTGGCGGCCGTCTCGAAGCTGAGCCGCGTGCGCGTCGAGTCCTCGAAGAACAGGCTGGCCACGGTGCGGCCGCGCAGCGCGGGGACCTTCGGCACCGGGCGGCGGTTGATCTCGGCCATGTGGTCCGTCAGGTCGAGCAGCGCCCGCACGCCGTCCGCGCCGAGCTCGTCGATCGACCGCAGGTGCCGCATCTCTCCCGAGGCTCCCGGCGTCCTCGCCGGGCTTGTCGCCGGCGTCGTCGGCGGCGTGGTCTCCGGCGTCACTGCCGCTCGCCGATCTCGACGCCGTCCGGAGTCACACGGACCTCCTCGTCGCCGCGGGTGGGCAGGTTCTTGCCGACGAAGTCGGGACGGATCGGCAGCTCCCGATGACCGCGGTCGACAAGGACGGCGAGCTGCACGGCGCGGGGACGGCCGTAGTCGTTCAGCGCGTCGAGCGCCGCCCGGACCGTGCGTCCGGTGTAGAGCACGTCGTCGACGACGACCACGGTCGCGCCGTCGAGGGGCACGGGGATGTCGCTCGCCGCTCCCGGCGTGACGGGCCGGATCCCGATGTCGTCGCGGTGCAGCGAGACGTCGAGCCGCCCGACCGGCACCCTCGCGGCCGGCTCGATCGTGGCCAGCGTCTCGGCCAGCCGCTCGGCGATCCACACCCCGCCACGGGGCAGCCCGATGAGGACGACGCCCTGCAGGCCGCGGTTGCGCTCGGCGATCTCGTGTGCGATCCGGGTCAGCGCCCGGCGTACGTCGTGCGCATCGAGCACCTGGCTCCGGGCAGTGAACGCACCGCCGACCGACGGCGTGCGCGCTGGTGCCGGCTCGGCGTTCACGTTCGTGCTGTCCTCCCGTACGGGCCTCACCGGACCCGTTTCACGGCACGACTCACGATAGCCGCGAGGTTGCTCATCGGGCGTGATCCCCACGCCGCGTCGACCGCGTCGCCCGTTCTGCGGGAGATCTCGGTCGATATTCCGCCAGTTCCTACCGAGGTTCGTCGCGGAGCTTGGGCGCGATGGCCGAGAGCATGCCGTTGACGAAGCGGCCGGAGTCGTCCGTCGAGAAGCGCTTCGCCAGCTCGACAGCCTCGTCGATGATCACGGCAGTGGGCACCTCCGGCCGCGAGAGCAGCTCGAAGAGGGCGACGCGGAGCACGTTGCGGTCGACGACCGGCATCCGCTCCAGCGTCCACCCGCGGGCGTGGGACGTGATCAGCTCGTCGAGCTCGGCCCGGCGGTCCTCGACACCTTCGATGAGCAGCACCGCCAGGTGGTCGGCAGGCGCCGGAAGCGCGGCGAGCACCTCCCGCGGCGACAGTCCCTTCGACTCAGCCTCGTACAGCAGGGCCAGCGCCCGCTCCCTCGCTTCGGTGCGGCGATCCTCGCCCGCGGTCACGACACGCGCGTGATGTAGTCGCCCGTGCGGGTATCGACGCGGACGCGCTCGCCCGGCCCGACGAACAGCGGCACCTGGATCACCTTCCCCGTCTCCAACGTGGCCGGCTTCTTCGCCCCGGAGACCCGATCGCCCTGCACACCGGGCTCGGTGTCCGCAATCGCCAGCTCGACCGACGCCGGCAGCTCGACGCCGACGATCTCGCTGCCGTACAGCTGCAGGTTGGCCGTCATCTGCTCGACGAGGTAGTCGGCAGCGCCACCGAGTGCCGCCGGAGGCACATGGAGCTGGTCGTACGACTCGGTGTCCATGAACACGTAGTCGTCGCCGTCGCGGTAGAGGAACTGCATGTCGCGCTTGTCGACGATCGCCTGCTCGACGCGCACCCCCGCGTTGAACGTCCGCTCGAGCACCGCGCCCGTGCGCACGTTGCGCAGCTTCGTCCGCACGAACGCGCCACCCTTGCCCGGCTTCACGTGCTGGAAGTCGACGACGGAGAACAGGCCGTTGTCGAGCTCGAGCGTGATCCCGGTCTTCAGGTCGTTCGTCGTGATCGCAGGCATCAGAGGTCCTTCGGGGTCAACGTCAGCGGGCGGCACCCGTCGGTCGTGACGACCACGGTGTCCTCGATGCGGACGCCGCCGAAGTCGCCACGATAGACGCCGGGCTCGACGGTCACGACGTCCGCGACCTGCAGGACGTCCTCCACGCTGCGGGTCAGCCACGGTGTCTCGTGGATCAGCAGCCCGACGCCGTGCCCCGTCCCGTGTGTGAACCACTCGCCCCAGCCGGCCGTGGCGATGGCGTCACGGCACGTGCGATCGACCTCCTGGGTGGGCACGCCGGCGGCAACGGCGGCGACACCCGCGGCCTGTGCGGCGCGGACGACTTCGAACACCTCTGCCTGGAGCGGATCCGCCCCGCCGAGGATCACGGTGCGCGTCATGTCCGAGTGGTAACCGTCGACGAGCGCGCCGAAATCGATCACCACGGTGTCGCCGGCAGCGACCCTGCGGGGGCCTGCCCGATGGTGGGGCCGGGCCGCGTTCGACCCGCTGGCGACGATCGTCGGGAAGCTCGGCCCCTGCGCGCCGAGGTCCTCCATCCGCCGGTCGAGCGCGAGGGCGAACTCCGCCTCCGTCGGCTCGGCGGCCAGCAGATCCAGGACATCCGTCAAGGCCTCGCTGGCTATGGCGCAGGCCGCCTCGATGCGGGAAACCTCGCCCGCGTCCTTCGTCCGCCGCCGGCTCTCGACGACGCCGCTCGTCGGCACCAGCGTGCTGGCCAGCGCTCCGCCGAGGCGGCCGTGCTCGGCGACGGTGAGGTGCTCGGCCTCGAAGCCGAGTCGGGCGACGCCAGCCGTCGCGGCAGCGAGGTGGTCGCGCAGCTCCGCCTGCGTCTGCCCGACCATCACGCTGGCGTCGACGCCTGCCGCGGCGAGCTGGGCCGTCGCCTGGTCCCCGTAGCGCCCGTCCGTGACGAGCACGACCTCGTCGGGGAGGACGACGGCCCGGCCAGCGGAGCCCGTGAACCCCGTCAGCCAGCGCACGTTCGTCAGGTCCGTGACGACGAGAGCGTCGCACTCGGCGTCACCGGCCCGCTCGGCGAGTACCGCCCGCACTGCAGCGGCCCGCCCGGCGGTCTCGAGCGGCGGCAGCGACGCGACGTCGATCACGCGCGGCTCCCGAGCAGGCGCGCCACCGCATCGATGGCGAGCTCGTAGCCGTGCGTCCCGAAGCCGAGGATGCTGCCCTTGGACACCGGAGCGATGACGCTCGTGTGCCGCCACGGCTCGCGGGCGTTCGGGTTCGAGAGGTGCACCTCGATCACCGGTCCGGCGAACGTTGCGAGCGCGTCCTGCAGGCTCCACGCGTAGTGCGTGAACGCCCCGGGGTTGATCACGATCGCCGCGGCGCGCCCCCGCGCGGCGTGGATCGTGTCGACCAGTCCACCCTCGTGGTTCGTCTGGAACGCCTCCAGCTCCAGACCGGCCCGCGCGGCCGCGCCGCGGGCGATCCCGACCACGTCGTCGAGCGTGGCGGTGCCGTAGATCTCC
>DASZOG010000289.1:0-12509 GCA_035550895.1 Acidimicrobiales bacterium | reverse complement strand
CCGTCCGCCGCTCTGCGGCGGGCGACGCACCGTTCCAAGGAGCTCGCTTCGCTCGCTCATCAGTGCGCCTCCAGCGCACTCGCCAGCAACTCGCGGGCGTGGTCGCGGGCGCGATCGCTGTCCGGCATGCCCGACAGCATGCGCGCCAGCTCGGCGACGCGGGCGTCACCCAGGACTTCCTCGGCGTCGGCGAACGTGCGCCCGCCGCGCTCGTACTTGCGCACGACGACCTGCCGGTCGGCGAACGCGGCGACCTGCGGCAGGTGGGTGACGACGAGCACCTGGTGGCGCCGGCCGAGCTCGGCGAGTGCCTGACCGACGGCCAAGGCTGCGGCCCCGCCCACACCGGCGTCGACCTCGTCGAAGACGAGCGTGTCGGGTGCCTCGCTGAGCACCAGCCGCACGGCGAGCATCGCCCGCGCCAGTTCCCCGCCCGACGCGACGCGCGCCAACGGCAGTGCCGGCTCGCCGACGTTCGCCGCGAGCAGGAACTGCACGTCGTCGGCGGGAGGCTCGCCGGCCACGTCGAGCGCGAACCGGGCCTTCGGCATGCCCAGCGCGTGCAGCCGCTCCTCCACGGCGGCGGCCAGCTGCGGCGCGCTCCGCCGGCGTCGCCGGGCGACCTCCGCTGCCGCTGCGGCCAGGTCGCCCAGCGCGACCGAGCGCTCGTGTTCGAGTGCCGTGGCCCGCTCCTCGTGCCGCTCGAGGTCGTCGAGCCGGAGGCGCGCTTCGGCGGCATACCCCATCACGTCGCCGAGCGTGTCGCCGTACTTCCGGCGCAGGTCGCGCAGCAGCTGCCGGCGCCGGTGGACGGCGGCCAGCCGCTCAGGGTCCTCCTCGACGCGTTCCGTCACGGCGCGCAACGTGGCGACGACGTCGTCCAGTTCCGCCAGCGCGGCGTCGAGTCGGGCCGCCGTCTCACCGAACGGGGCGCGCCCGGCCAATGCCGCCGCGGCGAGCCCCACCGCGTCGCGGGCGCCGTCCTCGGCGAGGAGCGCGAGTGCCCGCTCCCCCGCTTCCCGATGCGCGAGCGCGTCGCCGAGGACGTTCTCCTCGGCATCGAGCGTCGAGTCCTCGTCCGGATCCTGCAGCCCGGCGGCGTCGATCTCGGCGACCTGGAAGCGGAGCAGATCGATCTCCCGCGCGCGAGCCCGCTCGTCGCCGCCGAGCGCAGCCAGCTCCTCGTCGACGTCGCGCAGGCGGAGCCGTGCCGAGACCAGCGGCGCATGGTCGATCCCGCCGTAGCGGTCGAGCGCGGCGCGCTGCGTCGCCGGCGCGAGCAGGCTCTGGTGGGCATGCTGCCCGTGCAGGTCGACCAGCCGCGCGCCCGCGTCGGCCAAGGTGCCGGCGGTCGCCAAGCGGGCGTCGCAGTACGCCCGGCTCCGGCCATCCCGGGGGACGACGCGGGCGAGCACCAGCTCCTCGTCGCCGGTGACGAACCGGCCTTCGACGACGGCTTCGGTGCCGCCGGGACGGACGAGCAGCGCGTCGGCCCGGCTCCCCACCAGCAACTCGATCGCCTCGACGATCATCGTCTTGCCCGCACCGGTCTCGCCGGTCAGCGCAGTCAACCCGGGCCCGAGCACGAGCCGGGCCTCCTCGATCACGCCGAGGTCGCGGATGTGCAACTCCGTCAGCATCAGCGGTCCGACAGGCCGAACTTCGTCTTCAGGATCTCGTGGAACCGCACGGGCCCGAACCGCACCAGGCGGGCCACGGCCTCCGACGGACGGCACACGACGCGAGCCCCCGGTTCCAGGGTCGACGAGCGGTGGCCGTCGATCGACAGGTGCGCCGGGCGATGTCCGATGACCTCGATCTCGACGAACTCCGACGGGGCGAGGACGAGCGACCGGTCGAAGAGCATGTGCGGAGAGACCGGGGTGAGCAGCAACGCACGTTGATTCGGTGAGAGCACCGGACCGCGCGCAGACAGGGAGTACGCGGTGGATCCGGTCGGCGTCGCCACGATCATGCCGTCGGCGGCATAGGTGGTGAACGGCGCGCCGTCGATCGAGACGAACAGCCGGACGGTGTGGCCCGGCTCGAGCTTCTCGATCACGGCCTCGTTCAGCGCCCGCCACGTCGCAGGGGCGTGCGCGGCGCCCGGGGTGCAGCTGACGTCGAGGAGCATCCGTTCGTCGATGCGGTAGTCGCCCTCGGCGATGCGCTCGAGCGACGTGGTCATCGCCTCCGGCTCCACCTCGGAGAGATAGCCGAGCAGACCGACGTTCACGCCCAGGATCGGCACCGGCTCACCGTCGAGCAGCTCGACCGTGCGCAGCATCGTGCCGTCGCCGCCGAGGCTGACCACGAGCGACGCGCCGGACGGCGGGCGATCCGCGGCGAGCTCGTCGAGGCCGACAGCCTTGGCGTCCTGGATCGGCATCCACACCTCGACGTGGTGTTCCTGGAACCACGCCGCCGCCCGCTGCGCGAGCCTCGCCGCCTCCGGACGCTCGTGGTGGGCGACGATCATCGCCGCCTTCACGGCAGCTCCTCGAGCGTCGGCGCAGGAGGCGCGATGGCGTGGACGAACAGCTCGACGTTCCCGTCCGCACCGGGAAGGGGCGATTCCATCCAGCCCATGATCGCCGTCCCAGCGTCGCGGAGAGCGGCATCGATCTGATCACGCACGCGCTCGCGGACCTGCGGGTCGCGGATGACGCCCCGGCCGCGGCTGACCTCGGCCCGCCCCGCCTCGAACTGGGGCTTGACGAGGAGCACCAGGTGTGCGCCCGGGCGGGCGACGCGCAGCAGGCTCGGCAGCACCGTCCGGAGGGAGATGAACGAGAGATCGGCGACGACGAGGTCGACGAGGCCGCCGAGGTCGTCGGGCTCGACGTGGCGGACGTTCACGCGTTCGCGCACGACGACCCGAGTGTCGGCCCGCAGTCTCTCGTGGAGCTGGCCGTAGCCGACGTCGAGTGCGACGACCTGGCGCGCGCCTCGCTGCAGCAGGCAATCCGTGAAGCCACCCGTGGACGCACCGGCGTCGAGCGCGCGCATCCCATGCACGTCGACGGCGAAGCCGGTGAGCGCAGCGTCGAGCTTGTCGCCGCCGCGACCGACGAACCGGCGCGGCGCGCCGCGCAGCTCGACCGGCTCGCTCGGGCTGACGAGGTGGGCCGCCTTGGCGGCGATCGCGCCGGACACCGTCACGCGCTGCGCGGCGATCGCCTCCCTGGCTTCCGTCCGGGACTCCACCAGCCCACGGCGCACGAGCTCCGCGTCGAGGCGCCGGCGGGCCGGCATCGACCTCAGCCGGCGGCCTTCTTCGCCGCCTTCCTCGCGGGCGCCTTGCGCGTCGCCTTGGTCGCCTTCTTGGCGGACTTCCTCGTCGTCGACTTCTTCGCCGGCGCCTTCTTGGTCGTTGCCCTCTTGGTGGCTGCCTTCTTGCGCGACGTGCTCGGCGCCGACTTCTTCGCCGCTGACTTCTTCGCCGCTGACTTCTTGGTCGTGGCCTTCTTGGTCGTGGCCTTCTTGGTCGGCGCCTTCTTGGTCGTCGCCTTCGACGCCCGCTGGCGGAGCGTGCGGGTGACGTCCTCCACGCGGTTCTCCAGCCCGTCCATCCGGGTCGCCATTGCCTCCATCTGCTTGCGGACCTCTGACGAGATCCAGGACGTGATCTGATCGGTGGTCTCGCGGGCCCGATCGACCAGTTCCTGGACCGCCTGCTGGGCCTCGTCGGCGCGCACGTCGCCGAGCTGGACGAGCTCACGCACCAGCTTCTCCGCGCGGTCGCGCGTCATCTGGGTGAACGACACGCCGGCATCGAGGTACCGCTTGATGACATCGCTGTTGGTCACGCTGCGACGCTACCGGACCCACCACCGGTGCTGGTACGGGGCCGTGAGATTCAAGACTCGAGGAGCAGCGCGCCGAGCTCTGCCAGATCGCGCGCCTGCACGTCCGGGGCGGGATCCACGGCCTCGCCCGGACGGGTGACACCGCTCAGGACGAGCGCGAATGGCACGCCGAGCGCGCGCGCGAACCGTCCGTCGGTGGACGGGCGATCGCCGACGACGAGGGCTCGCTCGCCACCGGCGAGGTCGCGGCGGACGAGCTCGACCATCGGCTCGTTCGGCTTGCCGGCGACAACCGCGGCGACGCCGCTGGCAGTCGAGACGGCGGCGAGGATCGCCCCACCGCCGGGGATCGGGCCATCAGGCGTCGGGTAGGTCGGGTCGTCGTTCGTGCCGATCAGACGCGCGCCGCCGAACACCGCCGAGGTCGCCCGGCGCAGTGCCTCGTAGGCGAAGTCACGATCGAACCCGACCACGACGGCGTCCGCCGGCCCGTCGTCGACGACATGCGCTCCAGCGATGGCAACCGCCTCACGCACGCCTGGCCCGGCAATGGCCAGCACCCGCTCGCCGGGCCGGAGCAGCTGCGCCGCAGCCATCGCCGACGTCCGCACGTCGCCGGCCGCCGGCACGCCGATCTCCTCCAGCCACCCCTCCACCTCGGCGGGCGGGGCGAACGAGTTGTTCGTCACGAAGAGCACCCGCCACCCGCCCTCACGCATGCGGGCGATGGCCTCCGGCGCCCCGGGGATCGCCCGCCGGGCCAGCCACACGACGCCGTCGAGGTCGCAGATCAGGGTCGGCACGGGCGTGATCGTGGCAGACCGCGCCAGCGTTCTCCGTGGAGGTCCAGGCCCCGGCCGGCCGCCGCGAGCGCCGTCTCACATCGTGCTCGGCGACGACCGCTCGCGGGCGGGCCGTCGCCGCCGCCTCGTACCCTTCACGGCGTGCCTCGCTTCGAACCGTTCGCGGGGGTGCGCTACGCGGCTGCGCACGGCCTCGCCGACGTCACCGCGCCGCCCTACGACGTGCTCAGCGAGGCGCAGCGCGCGGAGTACGCGACCCGCGACCCGCACAACGTCGTGCACATCGACATGCCCCGCGATCCGTCCGGTGCACCGGACTACAAGCTCGCCGGCGACCTCTACCGCCAATGGTTGGACGAAGGCGTGCTCGTGCAGGACGAACGACCCTCGTACACGATCTACCGGATCCGGTTCACCGACGCGGCGGGGCGCGAACGCAACTCCGCCGGGGTGCTCGGCGGGCTGGAGGTCGTCGACGAAGGGGCGGGCGACGTCCTCCCGCACGAGCGGACGACACCGAAGGATCGGGCCGACCGCCTCGAGCTGACCCGAGCGACGGAGGCGAACCTCTCGCCGGTCTGGGCCCTGTCGCTCGCCGAAGGCGTGACCGGGCTGCTCCATGCGCCCGGCGCACCGCTCGGGGCATTCGTCGACGAAACCGGCGTGGAGCACTCCGTGGAGCGGATCGACGATCCGCAGCGGATCGGCGCGATCCGCGATCGCATCGGCGCAGCGACCGCCGTCATCGCCGACGGGCACCACCGCTACGAGGTGGCGCGTGCCTACCGTGACGAGCGCCGCGTGAACGCAGGCGCTGGTCCGTGGGACCTCACCCTCGCGTTCGTGGTCGAGCTCGCCGAGGATCAGCTCACCGTGGCGCCCATCCACCGGCTCCTCAGCGGGCTGCCGGCGGGATGGGAGTCGCACCTCGACGCCTACTTCGAACGCGCGCCGACCGAACCGGCCGGCCCAGGCACGCTGAACGCGATGGCGGCGGCCGGCGCGCTGGCCCTCGTGCGGGGCGACGGGACCACCGAGCTCCTCGTGCCGCGTGTGGGGATGTTCGACGGCGTGGACGACCTCGACACGGCGCGCCTGGCACATGCGCTGCGCGATGTGCCGTACGAGGTGCGCTACGAAGCCGATCTCGACGTCGTGCTCACCGACGTGGCCGCCGGCCGAGCCGGCGCCGCGGTGTTCGTGCGGCCCGTCGGCGTCGAGGCGATCCAGCACTTGGCGGCCGTCCGCTCCCTGATGCCGCCGAAGTCCACGTTCTTCACGCCGAAGCTCCGCACCGGTCTCGTCATCCGCCCAGTGGCGGACTGAGCCGCACAACGGTCAGCCGCAGAGGCCGGCTCCGCCGGCCTGAACCCGATCCGACCCTGGCGCCCGCAGGGGGAGGGCTCGGGAGAAGGCCCGCCCCCCTCCCGCTACACGGACCAGGTGCCGTTCGAGCGCAGCAGCGCAGCGAGGTCGCCGGGCCCCTTCGCTTCGGCGGCCTGCACGAGTTGGTGGCCCACTCCCGCGGCGTACTCCGGCCGCTCGACCGCGCGGAAGACACCGAACGGAGTCGGGGAGTGGTCGTCGTGCGACAGACGGGCGAGAGCGAACGCCAGGCTCGGATCCGCGCGCTGGGCGTCGTGGACGAGGATCGCGTCCTCGCCGACGTCGGCGACCTCGACGATACGCAGCTGGCCGTCCGTGCCCATCACCACGCCGCGATGGCCGTCCTTGCCGAAGCGGATCGGCTCGCCGTGGCGCAGGTCGATGAGCATCTCCTCCCGCGCTTCCCGCCCGGTGACCTCGTCGAACGTGCCGTCGTTGAACACGTTGCAGTTCTGGAAGATCTCCACGAACGAGGCCCCGCGGTGCGCGTGGGCGGCGCGGAACACCTCCATCATGTGCTTCCGGTCCAGGTCGTGCGTGCGGGCGACGAAGCTCGACTCGGCGCCGAGCGCCACGGCCAGCGGGTTGAACGGCGGGTCGACCGACCCGAACGGCGTCGACTTTGTCACCTTGCCGAGCTCGGACGTCGGCGAGAACTGGCCCTTGGTCAGCCCGTAGATCCGGTTGTTGAACAGCAGGATCGTCAGGTTCACGTTCCGCCGCAGGGCGTGGATCAGGTGGTTGCCCCCGATCGAGAGCCCGTCGCCGTCGCCGGTGATGACCCATACGTCGAGGTCGGGACGGGCCACGGCGAGGCCGGTGGCGATGGCCGGTGCCCGGCCGTGGATGCCGTGGATGCCGTAGGTGTTCATGTAGTACGGGAAGCGGCTGGAACAGCCGATGCCGGACACGAACACGGTCTGCTCCGGGCGCACGCCGAGCTCGGGCATCAGCTGCTGCACGGCGAGGAGGATGCCGTAGTCGCCGCAGCCGGGGCACCAGCGGACCTCCTGGTCGCTCGACCAGTCCTTCTTCGTCGTGAGGGGCACGGTCGTGTCGGTCACGGTCAGGCTCCGGTGCTCAACGCGCCGTGGATGGCGTCTTCGATCTCGTGGGCGGTGAACGGCAGCCCCTGCACCTTGCTCAGCGACTGCGCGTCGACGAGGTACTCGGCACGCACGACCCGCGCCAGCTGCCCGAGGTTCAGCTCCGGCACGACGACGTGGCGGTACCGGCGGAGCAGGTCGCCGAGGTTCGCCGGCAGCGGGTTCAGGTGCGTGAGGTGGATCCAGGCCACCTTCGCGCCGCCGCGCCGGGCGCGCTGGACGGCAGCGTCGATCGCCGCCCACGTGGAGCCCCAGCCGAGGACGCACAACGTCGCGTCCTCGTCGCCGACGACCGTGGCCGCGGGGACGTCGGACGCGATGCGGGCGATCTTCTCGGCGCGGAGGTGGACCATCCGCTCGTGGTTCTCCGGCGTGTAGTCGATGTTGCCGGAGCCGTCCTGCTTCTCCAGCCCGCCCACCCGGTGCATCATCCCGGGCGTGCCAGGGATCGCCCACGGCCGGGCGAGGGTCTGCGGGTCCCGGAGATACGGCCAGAACTCGCTCGTCCCGTCGTCACGGGTGTGGTTGTGCTCGGTGGCGAACGGCACGGAGATGTCGGGCAGGTCGTCGACGTCCGGCAGGCGCCACGTCTCGGCGCCGTTGGCGAGGTAGCCGTCGGAGAGCAGCACTACCGGCGTGCGGTACTTCAACGCCAGTCGCGCCGCCTCGATCGCCGTGTCGAAGCAGTTCGCCGGGCTCGACGCGGCAACGACGGGCAGCGGGGCCTCGGCGTGCCGGCCGAACAAGGCGATGTTCAGGTCGGCAGCCTCCGTCTTCGTCGGCAGACCGGTCGAGGGCCCGCCGCGCTGGATGTCGACGATGAGCATCGGCAGCTCGAGGCTGATCGCCAGGCTGACGGTCTCGCTCTTCAGGGCCATGCCAGGCCCGGACGTGGTGGTGACGCCGAGATGGCCGGCGTATGCCGCACCGAGCGCGAGGCCCGCGGCGGCGATCTCGTCCTCGGCCTGCAGCGTGCGGACGCCGAAGTTCTTGTGCTTCGACAGCTCGTGGAGGATGTCGGACGCAGGGGTGATCGGGTAGCTGCCGAGCAGCACCGGGAGCCGGGCGAGCTGGCCGGCAGCGACGATGCCCCAGGCCAGCGCCGTGTTGCCGGTGATGTTCGTGTACTCGCCGGAAGGCAGCGCCGCGGGACGTACCTCGTACGGGTGGTCGAACAGCTCGGTCGTCTCGCCGAAGTGGTAACCCGCGAGGAGGGCGGTGCGGTTCGCGGCGCAGACGAGGTCCTTGCCGGCGAAACGCTCCTCGATCCAGGCGAGGGTGGGGTCGATCGGGCGGGAGTACAGCCAGCAGATCAACCCGAGCGCGAAGAAGTTCTTCGACCGTTCGGCGTCACGCGGCTTCACGCCGAGCGGGATCGTGGCGTCCTTCGTGAGGGACGTCATCGGGACCTCGATCACCGTGTAACCGGCGAGGCTGCCGTCGGTCAGGGGGTCGGCCGTGTAGCCGGCCTTGTCCAGGCTGCGCGTCTCAAAGGTGTCGCTGTTGACGATCAGCGTGCCGCCGGGTTCGAGGCGGGGCAGGTCGGCGCGCAGCGCAGCCGGGTTCATCGCCACGAGCACGTTCGGCGCGTCCCCGGGCGTGGTGATGTCGTGGTCCGAGATGTGGACCTGGAAGCTGGAGACGCCGTGCACTGTGCCGGCAGGGGCCCGGATCTCGGCGGGGTACTCGGGCAACGTCGACAGGTCGTTGCCGAACAGGGCGCTCACCGAGGTGAACCGGTCCCCCGTGAGCTGCATGCCGTCGCCGGAGTCCCCGGCGAAGCGGATCACGACCCGGCCGAGCGCCTCCGCCTGGCGACGTTCGGCGATATCGGTCATCGGGGCACACTCGGGGTGCGGGACCGGCGACCGGGTCGCTGGTTGGCGCCGATCAGCCGGGCGTGTGGGAGGTCGTTCTCGTCGGTCATTCGCATCTCCCCCTTGAGCCGCGCGACCGTGCTTGTCGTCGATTCGGTGTTGTGGAATCTGTCATCGAACCTACACCCGCGGTTCACCAAAACGGTGGACGAATCGCCTGCATCGGGGCCCCAGCGGGGCGAGAACGGCCGGTTCGCCGCGGTCGGTCGTCCGGCGAGCGTGGCCGGTGTGGGCGACCCGCCGCCGGGGGCGGTCAGGCGATCGTGATCGAGGAGTCGAGATAGACGTCCTGGATGGCGTGGAGCAGCTCGACGCCCTCCGCCATCGGCCGCTGGAACGCCTTCCGCCCGGAGATCAGGCCCTGCCCGGCGGCCCGCTTGTTGATCACCGCGGTGCGCACCGCGACCGCCAGGTCACCGGCGCCCTTCGACTCGCCGCCGCTGTTGATCAGCCCCACCCGGCCGAGGTAGCAGTTCGCCACCTGCCAACGGGTGAGGTCGATCGGATGGTCGGTGGTCAGCTGGTCGTAGACGAGCGGTGAGGTCTTCCCGTACCCCTCCAGCGCCTGGTAGCCGCCGTTCGTCTCGGGCAGCTTCTGCTTGATGATGTCGGCCTCGATCGTCACCCCGATGTGGTTCGCCTGGGCGGTGAGGTCGGCCGCCGCGTGGTAGTCGACCCCGTCCTTCTTGAACCCGCTGTTGCGCAGGTAGCACCAGAGGACGGTGTACATGCCGAGGTCATGTGCTTCCTTGAACGCCGCCGCGACCTCTTGGATCTGGCGCGTCGACTCGGCGGAGCCGAAGTAGATCGTCGCCCCGACTCCGGCCGCGCCGAGATCGAACGCCTCGCGGACGGAGCCGAACATGATCTGGTCGAACTGGTTCGGGTACGTGAGCAGCTCGTTGTGGTTCAGCTTGACGATGAACGGGATGCGGTGGGCGTAGCGGCGGCTCACCGCCCCGAGGACGCCGAACGTGGAGGCGACGGCGTTGCAGCCGCCCTCGAGAGCGAGCTCGACGATCCTCGCCGGGTCGAAGTACGCCGGGTTGGGGGCGAACGACGCCGCGCCCGAGTGCTCGATCCCTTGGTCGACAGGGAGGATCGAGACGTAGCCGGTACCGGCGAGGCGCCCGGTGCCGTACAGCGCGGCGAGGTTGCGCAGTACCGCGGGCGAGCGGTCGGCCTGTACCCAGACGTCGTCGACGAAGCTCGGGCCGGGTAGGTACAGATCTTCCTTGGGGATCCCCTTGCAGGTGTGCGTCAGCAGGGATTCGGCGTCGTCGCCGAGCAGCGCAGCGATGTCCACAACCGCTCCTCGTGGTCTCGGGGTGGTTCGGGGTTCGATGTGATCGAGCCAGGTCGCCGACGGGCAGCCGTCCCGCGCCGGGCGACCCGCGGCTTCCGGCCAGAACTCTACTCGGCGAGGCGCTCGGAGACGCTGGTGAGGAGCCGGCGGACGCGCCGCCGGTCGCTCGCCGGCACAAGCTGTTCCGCCATCACCTCGGTCCGGGACTGCGTGGAGCCGCCCGCCCGGAAGAACCGGCGGCGGACCTCGCCGAGCACCACCACCTCGTCGCCGACGAGCGGCGGATCGAGAGGCTTCGGGCCGAGCGGGAGGGCGACGGGCACCGAGGCGCGCGGTGAGCCTTCCGCGTCGACGGTGAGGTCGAACGACGCCAGCGTGGCGCCGTCGGCGAGGGTGCGGATGTCGGGATCGCGGGCGACAACCCCGCGGACGAACACGACGTTCATCTCCACCTCCTGAGGTGGCGTCGGGCGTGTGCGGGGGAAGCAGCATCCGACGCTAGGAGAGGGGTGGGACAGGGTTCGGATCTCGGGTCAGCCGAGCGCGGCGAGCCGGGCAGCCACATCGGCGAAATCTTCGTCGTAGCGGGCGATCCGCCCGAACAACGACCGCGCCCGCGGCAGATCGCCGGAGCGCTCGTGCAGGTCAGCCAGCACGTACCAGGACCGCAGGTGGTGGTCGCGCACGCGGGCCGGCACCCGATCCGTCGACGCCATGAGTGCGATCGCGCCCTCCACGTCGTCGCGATCGGCTCGGGTCCCCGCAGCGACGATGCGGCCTTCGGCGACGAGCTCCGCGGACGGCGACGCCGCCTTCAGCTCCTCCCACAGCGCTTCCGCTTCCGTGTACCGGCGCAGGGCGCGGTAGCAGTCGGCGAGCACGGGGTGCTGCGCCACTGATCCCGTCAGCAGGCGGAAGGCCTCGAGCTCGCGGGCGGCGTCCCGCCACCGCGCCAACCGGTAGTTCGTCAGGCCGAGCAGCTCGCGCACCGACGGCGCGCCCGGCGCCTCACGAGCGAGCTGGGTGAGGATGCGCCGAGCATCGCCGTAGCGGTCTCCCTGGAAGGCGCTGCGGGCGGAAGCCAGCCGCTCCTCGAGTCGAGGCGCCCGTGCCGCGCCGCCGGCAGTTTCGAGCTCGCGGCGCACCTCGTCAGGCAGCGGCGCTGCGCCGGCGCGCTGGGTCCCGCTCGCCGCCGGCGTGCTCCGCCGCGGGCGCCCTGCAGCATTGCCTCTCGCCACCGCCTCCGACGCCGCATCACGCACCGGCCCCGCATCATGCACAGGTCCCTCGTCGATCCACAGCTCGGGCTGGGGCACCACGGGCGGGGTCGCAGGACCTGCCGTGCGCGCCGGTCGTCTCTGCGCCGGTCGCCTCTGCCCCGTTCGCGGAGCGCGATCCCGACGCGGATTCGTGGAACGGGCCGGTGACCTCTCGGTCGCCCGGCCGGTGCGCCCTGTGCGCTCTCGATCGGACGAGGACCGCTGGCGCCGCTCACCCGAGGTCGCCCGCTCCCCCCCGTCGACCCCGGCCCGTCGCTGACCGGTACCCGAACCGGACCACCGCCGATCGCCCCCAACGTCCGACCCCCGCTCCCCACCCGCCGCCCGCTGGCGCCGGTCATCCGAGATCCGCCGTTCGCCGGTGCGCGAGCTCGACCACCGCCGATCTCCGTCACCCGAGCCCGGCCCCCGCTCCCCACCCGTCGCACGCCGGCGCCGGGGACCTCTGCTGTCACGCCGCGGCCGGCGCTCTCCGTCCGGCACGTCGCGCCCTCTGGCCCGGCCACCGCCTACTCGAGCCGCAGGATCTTTGCGATTGCTCCGCGGGCGCGGTCCATCGGCCGACTCGGAGCGCCGCGCGCCACTCGAGCGGCGCGCCCGATCTGCTGTCGGCCCCCGCCGATCGCCCGAACGTGGCCGCATTCCAGCACGCGGTCCGTCACCAGGATCCGAGCTACGGCGCGCCGACCTGCCCGCCGGCTCTGAACTGGGACGTGAGGCCGGCCCGGCCCGTCGACGGCCATCGCCGTCCTGTCCACGCCGGTCGCTCCTCGCGCCACCGTCGCCGTCCCGTCCACGCCGGTCGCTCCTCGCGCCACGGTCACCGTCCTGTCCACGCCGGTCGCTCCTCGCGCGACGGTCGCCGTCCTGTTCTCGCCGGTCGCGATCTGATCCGCGCCCCCGGCCGGTGGCGCCACGCCGGTCGCTCCTCGCGCCACGGTC
>DASZOG010000288.1:0-5229 GCA_035550895.1 Acidimicrobiales bacterium | reverse complement strand
GACGACGAACCTGCTCTACGGCCTGCCCACGTGGGCGGTGTCCATCGCGTCGCGCCAGCACGGGGGGACGCTCGCCGGCGTGGTGTACGTCCCCGGGCTGGGAGTGCTCTACCGGGCGGCCGCCGGGCACGGTGCCTCCTGCAACGGCGAGCCGCTGCGCTGCTCCGGCGGGACGGACCTGGCCACGGCTCTCGTCGCCACGGGCTTCTCGTACCACGCCGCGCAGCGCGGTCGGCAGGGCGAGCTCGTCGCCCGGATCCTCCCCCAGGTGCGGGACATCCGCCGCTTCGGCTCGGCCGCCCTCGACCTCTGCCTCGTGGCCGCAGGACACCTCGACGCCTACTTCGAGCGTGGCCTCAACCCATGGGACCTGGCCGCCGGGGAACTGATCGCCCGGGAGTCCGGGGTGGTCACGACCGACTTCGCCGGGGGTCCCGCCGTCGCCGGCGACGTGGTCGCCGCCCCACCTGGCCTCCACGGAGCGCTCCTGGGCCTCCTGCGAAGCGGAACCGACGCCTGAGTAGGGCATGATTTGGCCGTGGCCACACGGATCCTGACCGTCGAGGACGACGAGCGCATCCGCGCCGCGGTGAAGCTGGCGCTCGAGGACGAGGGCTGGACGGTCGTCGAGACGAGCAACGGCGAAGACGCGATCGACGCCTTCCACGCCTCGCCCCCGGACATCGTGCTCATCGACATCATGCTCCCGGGCATGGACGGCTTCGAGCTGTGCCGGTCGCTGCGGCGCACGAGCGACGTCCCGATCATCATGGTCACGGCCCGCAACGACACCCACGACGTCGTGGCGGGTTTGGAGGCCGGGGCAGACGACTATCTGACCAAGCCGTTCGTCCCGAAGGAGCTGTCGGCCCGCATCCGCGCTCTGCTGCGCCGCGTCCGTCCGACCAAGCCCGGCCACGCCCGCCTCACGTTCGGCGACCTGGAGGTCGTGCCCGACGAGGGCAAGGTGCTCAAGGGCGGCCAGGAGATGCACCTGACGAAGACGGAGTTCCGCCTGCTGTGCGAGCTGGCGGCGGACCCGGGCAAGGTCCTGTCGCGCGAGACCCTGCTCGATCGGGTCTGGGGATACGGGTACTTCGGGGACGGTCGCCTGGTCGACGTGCACGTCCACCGCTTGCGCACCAAGGTCGAGGCGGACCCGGCGAACCCCCGCCACGTCGTCACCGTGCGCGGGCTCGGCTACCGCCTTCAGGGGTGAACGAGGTCGCCGCACCGGCCGGGCGCCTGGCCCGACTCGGCTGGCGCCTGCGACCTCGCCGGTTCGGACTGCGCGCCCGGATCCTGATCGTCTTCACGCTCGGGGCGTTCGCCCTTGCCGCGTTCCTCGCCGCCGTGACATACGGACTGACCCGCTCGACCCTGCTCCGCCAGCGGGACGACGCGGCGATCGACCAGGCGTACGCCAACGCCCGGCGCGTGGAGGAGGACCTGCGGTCGAACCCGACGAACCTCCAGCCGATCCTGGCCGACCTGCCCGGCACGTCGCAGCCGCTCGTGTGGTACCGGAGCGCGTGGGCGTCGCGCAACGCCGACTTCGGGCCGACCAGCCTCCCGGCGTCGCTGCGCGACACGGTGATCGGCGGCACGCCAGCGCGGATGATCTACGACCGGGCCGGTAAGCGCACGCTGGCCGTCGGTGTGCCGATCCCGCAGTCGAGCGCGGCGTACTTCGAGATCTCCTCGCTCGACGAGCTCGGCGACACGTTGGGCAGTGTCGGTGTTTCGGCGATCGGCGCCTCGGCGATCACGACCGCGCTCGGCGTGGCGGCGGGCGCGTGGGCGGCGCGTCGGGCGACGCGGCCGCTCGGTGCGGCGGCACAAGCCGCACGGGCGATCGCCGGCGGCGGGCTCGACACCCGGCTCGAGGCGGTGGACGACCCGGACCTGAAGGTGCTCGCCGACTCGTTCAACGACATGGTCTCCACGCTCCAGCGCCGCGTGGAGCAGGACGCCCGCTTCGCCAGCGACGTCAGCCACGAGTTGCGCTCCCCGCTGACGACGCTGTCGAACTCCGCGCAGTTCCTCCACTCCCGGCGTGACGAGCTGCCGGAGCGGGCCGCCGCCGCGGTCGACCTGCTGGTGGCCGACGTCGGCCGCTTCCAGGGCCTCGTCGAAGACCTGCTCGAGATCTCCCGCTTCGATGCCGGCGCCGTCAAGCTGACCCTCGACGAGCTCGTGCTCGCCGAGTTCGTCCGCCAGGCGGTGGCTGCGTCCGCCGTTCCGTCGGGCAACGGCGTCGAGCCACCGAGCGACAGCACTGTGAAGATCGTCGTCGACCCGCGCGCCGAGCACCTCGTCGCCCGCCTCGACAAGCGGCGGATGCTGCGCGTGCTGGCGAACCTGCTCGAGAACGCGCGGCACTACGGCGCGGGTGACGTGACGGTCGAGGTGATCCCGGCGACGCCGCCGGACGAACCGGTGACGAACGTGCAGATCGCGGTCGAGGACCACGGCCCGGGCGTGCCACCGGAGGAGCGCACACTCGTCTTCGAGCGCTTCGCGCGCGGTGTGAGCGCTGGGCGCCGCGGTGCCGGTGAAGGCGCCGGGCTGGGGCTGGCGCTCGTCGACGAGCACGTCCGCCTGCACGGTGGACGGGTATGGGTCACTGATCGCCTGGACGGTGAGGAGGGCGCCCGGTTCGTCATCGAGCTGCCTGTCGTGGCCGAGGAGGAGATGATCCCGGAGGAGATCCCGTGACCCGCCGTCGGCGATCGGGCCTCGTCGCGCTCGGGCTGGCGCTGAGCATCTGCGCGGCCTGCGGGATCCCGCGCGACTCGGCGCCGCGACCGATCCCCCGCGAGCTGCCGCTCGGAGAGACAAAAACGCCAGAGCCGGCGAGCGCCGAGGCGTTCGGCCCGCGAGTCTACTTCCTGCGCGACGATCCCGAGACCGGCGCCAGCCAGACCATTCCCGTCAGCCGCAGCGTGGACAGCACGCCCGAAGCCGTGCTCTCCGCGCTGTTCGACGGCCGGACGGACGTGGAGACCGAAGACGGCCTGCGCACGTCGATCCCGACCGGCACCGAGCTGCTCGGCGCCCGGATCGTCGCCCAGCGGACGCTGCAGGTGGACGTCAGCGAGCAGATCTTCGACGCCGAGAGCGAGGCGCAGATCGAGGCGGTCGCCCAGATCGTCTACACCGCGACTGCGCTGCAGGACGTCGAGCGGGTCCGCCTGCTCGTCGAGGGGGAACCGCGCGACTGGCTCGTCGGGGACGGGTCGCTCGTCTCGGGCACGCTGACGCGGTTCATGTATCCCGGCTTCGCCGGTTCGACCCGTCCCGTGTTCCCGCCGGTCCCCTCGCCGTCGTCCACGCCGGCGACGTAGGGGCGACGTGAGCGCGGGGCGCTCCGCTCAGCCGAAGAACACCTCGGCCACGTCGTGGTACATGGCGAGGTCGATCGTGCGCGTGCGGCCCATCGCCACCCGCATCGGCGCCCGCTCGATGCGCGCCGCGCGGTAGACGACCATCTCCCCCCACGCCTTGTCGTGGACGGCGTCGATGGCGGCGAGGCCGTAGCGGGTCGACAGCACGCGGTCGTACGCGTTCGGCGTCCCACCGCGCTGGACGTGTCCGAGCAGCACGACCCGCGTCTCGAAGCCGGTGCGCCGCTCGATCTCCGGAGCGATCATGTGCGCCACGCCGCCGAGGCGCACGTGGCCGTAGACGTCGCGCTGCTCGGGCGGCGCGTCGATCGTGTCCGGGTGGGGCGTCGCGCCCTCGGCGACGACGACGATCGACGCGTAGCGCCCGCGCTCGTGGCGCTGCTTGAGCAGCGCGCACACCTCGTCGAGGTCGAACGGCAGCTCGGGGATGAGGATTGCCGTCGCTCCCCCGGCGATGCCCGCGTAGGTGGCGATCCATCCGGCGTGACGGCCCATCACCTCCACGAGCATGACCCGGTTGTGCGACTCCGCCGTCGTGTGCAGCCTGTCGATCGCGTCAGTGGCGATCTGCACGGCAGTGTGGAAGCCGAACGTGACCTCGGTGCCGACGATGTCGTTGTCGATCGTCTTCGGCACGCCGACGATCGGCAGGTCGAGGAGGTCGTGCAACCGGCACGAGACGGTGAGCGTGCCGTTCCCGCCGATGACGATCAGCCCGTCGAGTCCGTGATGGTCGAACGCCGCGCGCACGATCTCGGGGCCGTCCTCGAGGTCGAAGGGGCTGCCGCGGCGCGTGCCGAGCAGCGTCCCGCCGCGGGGCAGCATGCCGCGCAGCGAGCTGATGTGCAGCGGCATCGTCCGGTCGTTGAGCACGCCGTCCCACGCGTCGAGGAACCCGACGATCTCGTCGCCGTAGCGCGCCTCGCCCTTGCGCACGATGGCCCGGATGACCGCGTTGAGGCCCGGGCAGTCCCCACCCCCGGTCAGGACGCCGACCCTCATGGGTGTCCAGGGTAGGTGCCGAGCAGGCGTCATCCGGTGGACGTGCTACAGAAGGGCCGTGGCGTGGGACGCGACCCGGCCGGTGCCGTGGAAGAAGATGCTCGGCCTGTTCGGCATCTACGCCGCGGTCGCCGTCGTCGTGTTCTCGTTCACCGGCGGGCTGGACGGCGGTTCCGTGATCGGTCTCGCCATCGGCGGGCTGATGTACGTCGGGTTGGCGACGATCCTCGTCAAGTTCGGCTGGGATCCGTTCACTCGTGCATCGGACCGGGCACAAGCACGGGCGGACGCGAGGCAGGCGAAGGCGGCGTCGTCGGCCGGAGGGGCGACGGACGCCGGCGGTGATGCGCCGCGTGCGAGGCCGGCGCGGACGAGCCGCACCAGCGTCGGCCCGCGCACCGCGTCGGCCACGAAGAAGCGCCCGGTCCGGCGGCGCTGACGCGCTTGTCCGTCACGGCGGTGGTGGATCGGGGATGAGCGTCGTCGTCGCCATCGACGCCGGCACGACCGGCGTCCGGTCCCGCGCCGTGCGCGCAGACGGCCGGCCATCGATCTCCGCCTACCGCGAGTTCACGCAGCACTTCCCCCAGCCGGGGTGGGTGGAGCACGATCCGGACGAGATCTGGGGCGTAGTGCGGGAGACGCTCGCCGAGGTGTGCGGGCAGCTCGATGAGCCGATCGCGGCGATCGGGATCACGAACCAGCGCGAGACGGTCGTCGCCTGGGACCGGACGAGCGGTCGCCCCTTCGGACGGGCCATCGTGTGGCAGGACCGGCGCACCGCGGCGCGTTGCGACGCGCTCCGCGAGGAGGGCGCGCT
>DASZOG010000287.1:0-13196 GCA_035550895.1 Acidimicrobiales bacterium | reverse complement strand
GCCGATCGGTGTCCGGACCCCGTCCACAACGAACACGGCGTCGGTCACGGGTCCACCCTTCGGGTGGATGGGTGACGGTGTCGCCACTGCGTGGCGACAATCGACCGTGCTTGCTGGACCTCGCTTCGCTCGGTCACGGGTCCACCCTTCGGGTGGATGGGTGACCGGGTCGCCACTGCGTGGCGACAATCGACCGTGCTTGCTGGACCTCGCGTCGCTCGGTCACGAGGCACCTCCTCCGTCGGGATGTTGGCGCACCTGCAGGCGGCGCTGCACGGGGAACAGCTCGAACGGGCGGATCTTCTGCAGCAGGCCGTTGATCCCGCCGCGGGCGACGACGGCCATCACCGCCGCGACCGTCCCGAGGATGATGAACCGCCACGTGTCCGAATCCTCGAACCGCTCGGTGATGAACCAGTAGACGACGACGCCGATGATCGGTCCGATCGTGCTGCCGACGCCACCGATGACGACGATGAAGATGACGAGCGCGGTCCACGTCAGCACGCTGAACGCGTCGCGGTTCGTGACGGTGGAGCTCTGCAGGTGGATCAGCGCGCCGGTCGCGCCGGTCCATCCAGCGGCGACGACCCACACGATCAGCTTCGTGCGCGTCACCCGCACGCCGAGGCCCTGCGCGCCGATGTCGCTGTCGCGCACCGCCCGCAACGCCAGCCCGAGGCGCGAGCGCAGAACGGCGACGAGGATCAGCGTCGCGCCCACGGCGAGCGCGAGCGCGAACCAGTAGATCAGGTCCTTGCGCGTCTCGAGGTCGTAGCCGGCGAAGGTGTTCTTCACGGTGAACGACTGCACGTTGCCCGCGCCGAGCGAGTCGATCTCGAGCGTCGCCAGGCGGAACACCTCGGCGATGACCCACGTGCCGATCGCGAAGTAGCCGCCCTTGAGACGGAACGCGAACAGGGCGACCGGGATGGACACGGCGGCGACGAACAGCCCTGCGAGCACGATGGAGAGGAACGGATCGACGCCGTTTCGCTCGGCGAGGACGAACAGCGTGTAGGCGGCGATGCCGACGAACGCCTGCTGCCCGACCGAGATCAACCCGGCGTAGCCCGCGAGCAGGTTCCACATCTGCGCCAGGGACAGGTAGTAGAGGATCTCGATCAGCGTCAGCTGCAGGCTGTCGCTCCCCCAGAACGGGGCGAGCGCGAGCGCTATCGTGGCGAGGAGGAACGCGCCTGTGCCGGCGATCGATGCCGGCGACGTGCGGGTGATGTGCGTGTCCGGCACCGGCGTGGCCCTCGGGTCCAACACCTGTGTCACGTGCGCACCCCCGGCCCGAGGATGCCGCGCGGCCGCACGGCGAGGATGGCGAGAAACACGAGGTGGCCCGTGAGCAGGTTCCAGCCGATCGACCACTGGTCCCCGAGCGTCTGCGCGACGCCGAGCACGATGCCACCGACGAGCGTCCCCCAGAGCGAGCCGAGGCCACCGATGACCACCGCCTCGAACCCGAAGAGGAGCAGGTCGCTGCCCGAGGTCGGCGTGAACGTCGTCGCCGAGCCCCGGAAGAACCCCGCCAGGGCCACGGCGCCGAACGAGATCGCCATCGCCACGCCGTACAACCGGCGGTCGTCGATGCCCATCAGCTCCGCTGTCGCCGGGTCGTCGGACGTGGCCCGGAACGCGCGCCCGAGGCGGGTGTGGGAGAGGAACAGCTGCAGGCCGCCGAGCAGGACCACGGCCACTCCCAGGATCAACAGGGGGAACCACCCGATCGAGACCTGGTCGTTGATCCGGATCGACTTCGTGACGATCGGACCGACGTCGATCCGTTCATCGGTGGCGCTGTAGTGCTCCAGGAGCGCGTTCTGGATGACGATGCCGATACCGAACGTGACGAGGATGCTCGGCAGCGGGTCGTCGCCGAGCGTGAAGTTGAAGATCCCCACCTGGCTGAGGAACCCGACGACCGCCATCACGAGGACCACGAGGCCCATCGACCACCACACGCCGAGCCCGAGCGTCGAGCTCGTCGACAGCACGAGGTACGCGGCGAGCACGGCGAGGTCGCCGTGCGCCAGGTTGACGAAGCGCATCACCCCGAACGCCAGCGACAGCCCGGTGGCGAACAGCGCGTAGAGCCCTCCGAGGAGGATGCCCTGGATGATCGCGTTGACCCATTCCATGCCGCTACATCCCGAAGTACGCGGTCGTGATCGCCTCGCGGCTGAGGTCGGCGGGCGGGCCGGCGAGGGAGACGCGGCCCTCGAGCAGGCAGTAGGCGCGGTCGGCGACGTCGAGCGCGAGCGTGATGTCCTGCTCGACGAGGATCACCGTCGTCCCGCTGGAGATGACGCTCGGCAGTGCGGCGTAGAGGTTGCGCACGACGACGGGGGCCAGACCGAGCGAGACCTCGTCGAGCAGGACGAGGTCCGGGTTCGTCATCAGCGCCCGGCCGATGGCGACCGCCTGCTGCTCGCCACCGGAGAGCTTCGCCGCGCTCCGCCGGAGCAGCCGTTCGAGCAGCGGGAAGACCTCGACCACCTTGCGGACGGTCCACGTGCCGGGACGGCCATTGTGCGCGCCGACGAGCAGGTTCTCCTCGACCGTCAGGCTGGGGAACAGCCGCCGGCCCTCGGGGACGAGCGCCAGCCCACGCTCGACCCGCCGGTGCGTGGGGACGCCCGCCAGGTCGGTCCCCGCGTACCGGATCTGCCCGCTGGTCACCCGCACCTGTCCCATCACGGCCCGCAGCAACGTCGTCTTGCCGGCGCCGTTGGCCCCGATGATCGCCACTGTCTCGCCTTCGGCGACGTCGATGGACACGCCGAACAGCGCCTGGAAGTCGCCGTACCCGGCGTCGAGCGTGTCGACCTCCAACAGGGCCGTCATGCCTCACCGACCCCGAGGTAGACCTCACGCACGGCGGGGCTGCCCATCACCTCGTGTGGATCGCCTTCGGCGATCTTGCGTCCGAAGCTCATCGCCATGATCCGGTCGACCATCGCCAGCAGGGCGTGGACGATGTGCTCGATCCAGACGATCGTCACTCCCCCGGCGGCGAGCTGGCGGATCTTCTCCACGAGAAGGTGGACCTCGGCCTCGGTCAGCCCGCCGGCGATCTCGTCGAGCAGGAGCACCTTCGGCTCGGTGGCCAGGGCGCGGGCGAGCTCGAGCCGCTTCCGGTCGAGCAGGCCGAGCGTGCCGGCGAGCACGTTCGCCTTGTCCAGCATGTCCGCCTGGGCCAGCGCTTGCGCGGCGAGATCCTTCGCCGGGCCGGACGCGCGTTCATGCGTCCCGAACGTCGCGCCGACGAGCACGTTCTCGAACACGGACAGGCCGTCGAACGGTCGCGGCACCTGCGCGGTGCGCGCCAGGCCGGCATGGCACCGCTTGTCCGGCCGGAGGCGTGTGACGTCGCGGCCGTCGAAGTGGATCGTGCCCCGCTCCGGCGCGAGATCGCCGGCGATCAGGTTGAGCAGCGTCGTCTTCCCCGCGCCGTTGGGGCCGACGATGCCGACGGCCTCGCCCTCCTGCACGGAGAACGAGAGGTCGGCGATCACGGGCGCCCCGAGGAACGACTTCGTCACCCGGTCGACCTCGATCACCGCCGTCATGCCGCTCGCTTCCCCATGACCACGGTTCGCATCCCCCGTCGCGCCTGTCCGACTGCTCGAGCGGTGTGGGCCTGTCCCACTCTATGGATCAGCACGTCTCGTCATCCGAACGGTACCAGAGACCTCAGCCGGCGCGACCCACTGCCTCCGGCCGTGCCCCGGCGTACGCGCGGCGAAGGATGCCGACCAGTCCGGCGGCGTCGACCGGGACGGGGTTGTCGGTGATCTCGCCAGCGGCCCGCTCCGCCGCGGGCGCGAGGTCGTCCTCGGTCAGGCCCAGCTCCGCCAGGCTCGTCGGCACCCGGCTGGCCACGGCCAGGTCCCACAGCGCGCCCGCCGCGTCGCCCGGATTGGCGCCGAGCGCCGTGGCGAGGCGGCGCATCTCGTCCGGCAGCGCCGGTGCGTTGAACGCGACCGCGTGGGGCAGCACGACGGAGTGCGTGTCGGCGTGCACGAGGCCGAACATCCCACCGAGCACGTGGCACAGCTTGTGGTGCAACCCGGTGCTCGTCGTCCCGAGCGAGACCCCGGCGAGGTACGCGCCGTAGAGCAGCTCCGATCGGGCAGCGAGGTCGTCCGGCGTCGCCATCACGGTCGGCAGCGCACGGTGGATGGCCCGCACGCCTTCCAGCGCCATCGCCGACGTGACCGGGTTCGCGCCGGACGCGTACAGCGCTTCGACGCAGTGGGCCAACGCGTTGCACGCGCTCGGCCCGGTGACGGACGGGGGCAGCCCCAGCGTCAGCTCCGGGTCGTAGACGACGACCTTCGGCAGCACGCGCAGGTCGCGACCGGTCTGCTTGTGCCGCCCGCCGGTGAGGCCGTAGATCGGTGTCATCTCGCTGCCCGCGTACGTCGTCGGCACGGCGACGATCGGGATCTCGTGGCTCAGGGCGAGCGCCTTCGCCAGGCCGGTGGACGAGCCCCCGCCGATGCACACGACCCCGTCGGCGCCCGCCTCGGTCGCCGCCGACCGCGCCCGTTCGGCGAGATCGACGGGAACGTGCTGGGCGACCTCGTCCCACCGCCGTGCGACGCGGCTGCCGAGCGTCGCCGCGAGCTCGTCGCCGGTCGGCTTCGCCTGTGCGTCGGCGACGAGCACGACGCGCGCCGCGCCGACCCGATCGACCTCGTCCGCGATCTCCCGCCGCCGGCCGGGCCCGAACACGACCCGGCCCGGAAGCGCGTCGTACGTGAACGCGGCCGTCGTCACCAGGTCCTCGTCACGCGGCGCGGAGCTCGGCGAGGGCCGACAGCTCGGCCGCGGTGAGCGGGTCGGTCGTCGACACGGGGTCGGCGACGCGCAACGGCCAGCCGGTCGCCGACACGACGTCGTCGACGTTCACGCCGGGATGGGTCGCGGTGAGCACGAGCTCGCCCGTGTCGTCCGGCCGGAGAATGCCCAGGTCGGTGATCACGATCTGCGGGCCCTGCCCGCGCAGCCCGAGGCGCTCGCGGTCGCCGGCGATGTCGCCGTGGCCGACTGACGTCCGGAAGTCGCACCGCTCGACGAACGCGCGGGGCGTCTGGCGGAGGATGACGATCACCTCCCGGGCGGAGGCAGCGATCTCCGGTGCGCCACCGGCGCCGGGCAGACGCGTCCGGGGGTGGTCGTAGTCCCCGATCACCGTCGAGTTGATGTTGCCCCGCCGGTCGAGCTGCGCTGCACCGAGGAAGCCGACGTCGATCCGCCCCGCCTGCAACCAATAGGTGAAGATCTCCGGCACCGACACCACCGCGTCGGCGGTCTCGGCGAGCTCCCCGTCGCCGATGGACAGCGGGAGGCGCGACGGCTTCGCACCGATGCAGCCGGACTCGTACACGAGGACGACCCCGGGCGCGTGCGTCCGCCGCGCGAGGTTCGCCGCGGTCGACGGCAGCCCGATGCCGACGAAGCAGACCATGCCGTCGCGCAGCTGGCGCGCCGCGTTGACGATCATCACGTCGTCGGCCGTCACCCGGCGTTCCTCTACGAGAGCCATGGGTACCGCGCCGTGTCCTTCCCGGCGTAGTCGGGATCGAGGTAGATGAAGCAGCGCTGGATGAGGAAGTCGCGCACCTCGAACACGTCGCACCACCGGCCGGCGCCGTGCTCGGGCACGCCGGCGCGCCACGGCCCGTCCTGGTGCTCGCCGTGGCTCGTGCCCTCGACGGCGAACGTGTCGGTGCCGGTCATGATCCAGTTGAAGTGCGAGAAGTGGTGGGTGATGCCCTTCAGCGTCCCGCCGACGTCGCCGAACAGCTTCCCGATCTGCTCCTTGCCCGTCGCCAGGCCCCACTTGGCGAAGTAGACCTGCGCGTCGTCGGCGAACAGATCGAGGATGCTTCCCCCGGTCGACGTGACGCCGCCATTGTCGAACGCCTTCAGGTACTCGAGGGCGACGGACTTGCGCTGCTCGTCTGTCATCGTCTGCTTTGCGATCGCCATCGGTGGTCCTCCTCTGTCAGGTTCGGGTGGCCAAGGTGCGGTCGAGCCCCGCGCTGCGC
Organism: Acidimicrobiales bacterium; assembly: GCA_035550895.1. Taxonomy (GTDB): domain Bacteria; phylum Actinomycetota; class Acidimicrobiia; order Acidimicrobiales; family Ilumatobacteraceae; genus DASZOG01. Next base: position 7,128 of record DASZOG010000287.1, on the reverse strand, counting down.
CGGAACGCGTCGAAGTCGGGCGTGGCGCGGAGGTGGCGGTCGATCCACTCGGTGAACGCGTCGCGGTCGCGCGAGATCTGGTCCCACTCGCGGTAGAAGTCGTTGTCCCGCTCGGAGTAGCCCATCGCGAAGCTCGGGTGGGCGCCACCCGGTACGGCGCACACCGCCGACAGCGCCCAGCTCGGCAGCACCACGCCGTTCGGGCGGACCTCCAGCTCGTCGACGACCTCCTCGACGGTGACGATGGCACGCCCGGAGGCGAGCACGGCCTCCTTCTGCACGCCGACGATCCCCCACAGGTGGACGTTCCCGGCGCGGTCCGCCTGCTGGGCGTGGATCACCGCCACGTCCGGGTTCAGCGCGGGCACGGCGGTGAGGAGCTCACCCGTGAACGGGCAGGCGATCGGGGCGATCGCGCCGTTGCGTTCCGCGAGGTCGGTGCCGACGTAGCCGCGCAGGACGCCGAACGGCAGGCCCGACGCGCCGGCGACGTAGCGCGCCGCCATGCCCGCGTGGCTGTGCTCCTCGAGCGCCAGCGGTCGCGGCCAGTCGTGCTCGACGGCGTCCCGGAAGCGGTGCAGCGAGCCGACACCCGGGTTGCCGCCCCACGAGAAGACGAGCCGGTCGACGCAACCGGCCCCGATGAGCTGGTCGTAGATCACGTCGGGAGTGAGCCGCGTGACGGTCAGTCCGGCCTTGCCCTGGCGGATCACCTCGTGCCCTGCGGCGTGCGGGATGAGGTGGGTGAACCCCTCGAACGCGACGGTGTCGCCGTCGCGGATCAGCTCCGCGACCGCCTCGCGCAGCGTGACGATCTCAGCCATCGCCCCACCCCGTCCCCTTGTTTGCGCGATGCGTGCGACCCGGTTCGCACGGATCGAACAGACAGGTCATCGCGGGTTCGCCCGTGGCGTCAGAAGTCGATCGGGTACTGCGGCGCCTTCCCGCTGGCGATCAGCTCCGGGAGCTCCGGCGAGGCGTTCTCCCACACGAGGAGCATCGAACGCTTCGGCGAGTAGCCCTGGTGGCGGATGTCCGCCGGCATCGCCGCCACGTCGCCGGCGCGCATCGTGACCCGCGCCCGGGCCGCGCCCGTGTCGCGGTCCTGCACGTCCCAGATGATCTCGTCGGACAGCTGGACGAACCACTCCACCCGGGCGTTGCCGTGGATGACGGGGAGGATGTACTCCTCGGTCGTCGGGCAGTACAGGCTCGCTTTGCACACGCTGACGACGGACGGATTCCACGTCACGTTCGAGCGGGAGAGGTAGGCGAACAGGCTGAACGCGGCGACCTCGTCCTCGAAGCCCGGCTCGGCCTCGACGATCGGCTCGTCCTGCGGCACGTCGGCGAACATCCGGTTGATCGGGAACCCATCGGCATCGCTGCGGATCTGCTCGTCGCCGGGAACGCCGACCATCCGCTGCGCGGCGACACGGCGGCGGGTGACGGCCGCGGTGTTGCTGCCCTGCTTCACCCCGAACGGCTTGTCGGTCTCCGCCGGGCTGGCGAATGGATCGAAGCTGCCGTTCGTCCAGTCGTCGAGCATCGCCTTGAACGTCTCGCGGATGAGCGGCGAGTCGAAGTTCTCGAGGTGGTCGAGCTCCGCCTTGCGGTACGCGTCGTTGTAGCGGCCCGCGAAGAGGTCGACGTTCCCGTAGTGGTTCACGGTCCCGAGCACGTGGTCGAAGTTGACCGTGCCGTAGAAGAAGTCCCACGCCACGTCGCGCTGCAGCGCCCGCAGGAAGTCGTCGATCGACATCACGTGGGAGCCGGTGGGCCAGCTGATGTGGGCGAAGAACTCGTCGCGGCGGAACGTGAAGCCGCCGAGACGGAACTCGCGGTACCCCTCGGGACCGGGCTCGCCGGCTTCGACCTGGTCACTCTCCACAACAGACATGGGTCGTCTCCTCTCGGCTCGTCAGGATTCGCTCAGGACAGGCAGATCTCGGCCCACCGCTCCACGGTGTCGTCGCCGAGGATCGTCTGCAGCAGGATCACGCCGGGCGTGTCGGCGTGGAACCGGTACGCGGCGTTCGCCGGAAGCAGCGTCATGTGCCCACGGCTGGCGATGACGCGCCCCATCTTCCGGCCGACCGGCTCGCCGTCGATGCGCACGGACCCGCTCTTGTCCGCGGCAACCGCCGGCTCGTCGAGCTTGACCAGCTCGACGGTGACCGTGCCGTCGACGACGAGGGCGAACTCGTCGTGCGCCGCCGTGCGCCACTCGGACGTCCCTTCCGCCCGGAGCACCTCGAGCACGTACTGCATGTTCTTGCCGACGGCGACCTTCTCGTACGGCTTGGACGAGCTCGCCACCTCGAACATGTTCGAGAAGGCGTAGTGCTTCGGGTCGTCGTCGATGATGTCGACGCTGCCCTTGCGGTAGCCGCTGAGCGATCCGAAGACCGTCTTGTACTCCACGTCCTACCCCCTCGTCGCCGGGTCGTCGACCGCGTCATTGACCGTCTTGTACGCATAGCGTACGATTGTGCGAATACTGAACAATACCAGCACGGCTGCGGACGAAGTGTCAAGCACGGCGTCCAGGAGCGTCGAGCGTGACGCCGACTTCGTCCAGTCCCTCCAACGTGGGCTCTCCGTGCTGCGCGTGTTCGACGCCGAGCATGCCCGCCTGACGCTCTCCGACGTGGCCCGCCTCACGGGACTCACCCGCGCCACGGCCCGGCGCCTGCTCCTCACGTTCGAGCGCCTCGGCTACATGCGAACGGACAGCCGTCACTTCGAGCTGACCCCGAGCGTCCTCGACCTCGGGTACGCCTACCTCTCGTCGGTCCAGCTGCCGCAGGTCGCGCAGCCGTTCATGGAATCGCTCTCGGAGCAGGTCCACGAGTCCGTGTCGGCCTCGGTCCTCGACGGCTTCGAGATCGTGTACGTCGCCCGTGTGCCCACCAAGCGGATCATGGCGATCTCGCTGTCGCTCGGCTCGCGCCTGCCGGCGGCGTCCACATCGATGGGACGCGTCCTGCTCGCCGGGCTGTGCGACGAAGAGCTCGACCACTTCCTCGCCACCGCCCCACTCGTCGCACGTACGCATCGGACCATCGTCGACCCGGACCGGCTGCGCGGCGTCATCGAGGAGGTCCGGCGCCAGGGGTGGGCGCTCGTCGACGAAGAGCTCGAGGACGGCGTGCGCTCCGTCGCTGCGCCCGTGCGCGACCGCGCCGGACGGACGGTGGCGGCGATCAACGTGTCGACGCACGCCGGGCGCGTCGGCCTGCGGGAGCTGCGGTCCGATTTCCTCCCGGCGCTGCTGGACGCTGCCGCCGGTGTCAGCGCGGCGCTCGCCAAGCGGTGACAGCACCGCCTCCCGCTCCACGTGCGCCGGGAGGTCCGCGCTCGGCCGGCGACCGCCTGCTGGCGATGCTGCTGCAGCTCTTCGAAGGCCTTCGTGCCGCCGGGGTGGACGTCTCGATGATGGAGGTCCTCGACGCCGCCACGGCGCTGACGCATCTCGACCTCAGCGACCGCCCGCTACTCCGCCAGTGCCTCCAGGCGACGCTCGTCAAGCGCCCGGAGGATCGCGAGGTCTTCCAGCGGTTGTTCGAGCGCTGCTTCCCGTTGCGCCTGCCGGACGCAGCGGGTGCCGGGGATGCTGCGGGCACGCCAGGCGGGGACCGCTCCGCCCCGCCGGTCGGCGCAGCAGTTCCCGCCCCCGACGAGGTCGCCACAGCATCGGGCGGGGCGTGGTCCGATGTGCTGCTCGACCTGTTGCAGCGCGGCGACGACGAAGGCCTCCGCCTGCTCGTCGTCGACGCCGTCGACACGTTCGGCGGCCTCGGGGAGCAGCGCGGCAGCGAACGCTCGCTCGTCTACCGCGTGCTGCGCGCGCTCGACCTGGCCAACCTGCTCATCGCGGCGATGGCCCAGGTCCGTGCGGAGCAGGACCTCGACGCGTTCGAGCTGCGCCAGCGACGGGACGAGTTGGCGGCACGCATCGAACGCCTGCGGCGGATGGTCGCCGAGGAAGTCCACCGCCGGCTCGTCGCCGACGGCGGCCGGCCCGGTGTCGGGCTCGTCGCCCCCCGCCGGCTGGAGGACCTCGACGTGCTGCGCGCCTCGACGACGGAGCTGCGCGCCTTGCGCTCCGCCGTGCGCCCACTTGCCCGGAAGCTGGCGAGCCGGATCACCGAGCGTCGGCGGAGGCATCGGCACGGCCGGATCGACGTCCGCCGCACGGTGCGCCGCTCGATCGGCCACGGCGGGGTGCCCCTCGACCCGGCGTTCCGCGCCCGCCGCCCGACCAAGCCGGACGTGGTGGTGCTCTGCGACGTGTCCGGCTCGGTCGCCGAGTTCGCCCATTTCACGCTGATGCTGCTCAGCGCGCTCCAGGCGGAGCTCTCCGGGCTGCGAACGTTCGTCTTCGTCGACGGGGTCGCCGACGTGACCCCGCTCCTCGGGGCGGAGCGAGCGCTCGACCCGCGCCTGCTGGTCACGCTGCCGGGGGTGGTCACGGGCGACGGTCACAGCGACTACGGGGCGGCCTTCGCCCTGTTCCTCGAACGCCACGGCGTTGTGGTCGGCCCGGGGACGACGCTGCTCGTCACGGGCGACGCGCGCACGAACCACCGCGCTCCCGGTCTGCGGGCGTTCCGCGAGCTGTGCCGACGGGCACGGCGGGTGTACTGGTTCGACCCGGAGCCCGCGGCCGAGTGGGGCACGGACGACTCGGCCCTGGAGCTCTACCGGGAGACCTGCACGGCGGTGTTCGAGGTGCGCAGCCTGGCCCAGCTCACGGACGCCGTGGCCGAGATCATGTGATCCCGGCTTCTGACGCGCTTTGGGCGCACCATGTGCGCCCAAAGCGGCAGGAAACGGAGGCGGTGTGGCCGGTGAGACCTTTTCTGGCGCTTTGGGCGCACCACGTGCGCCCAAAGCGCGTCAGAACCTTCGGGCGGGTCGAGCCGTATCACAGGAGATGCGGCGCGCTCTGTCCTGCGGATGACCATGACGAGCACACTCGAGGCACTCCGGCCGACCACGGCAGGTGCGGTGGAGATGCTCGGTCCCACGGGGGCCGTGGTCTCGGCTCGCTTCCTCGGCTCCTTCCAGGTGACGATCGATCACCACCCGGTGCCGCTCGGGAGCAGCCGCCGGACGCGGGCCGTCCTGGCGTACGTGCTCGACCACATCCCCAATCCGGTCCCCCGCGACGTCTTGATGGACGTCTTCTGGCCGGACTCGACGCCCGCCGCGGCGCGCAACAGCCTGCATGTGGCGCTGTGTGCGGCCCGCAAGGCGCTGGCGACCGCGCGGCCGGGGCCGATCATCGAGCGCCGCGGCGACGTCTACCAGGTCTCCGCCGACGTGCAGGTGTGGACGGACGTGGGCGAGCTGGCCCGGCGCTGCGACCTGGCGGCGAGCGCGGCGGCTGCCGGCCGGTTGGAGGAGGCGGTCGCCGAGTACGAGGCAGCCCGCTCGCTCTACGGCGGCGCGTTTCTCGCCGACGACCCGTATCTCGAATGGGCGCTCGAGCGGCGCGAGGAGCTACGCCTGATTGCGTTGACCTGCGTCGAGCGCCTCGGCGAGCTGCACCTCGAGCTGGGTGATCTCCGCCAGTGCGTCACGCTGTGCACGGTGGCGCTGCGCGAGGAGCCGTGCCATGAGGGCGTCGCCCGCCGGTTGATGGTCGCGTACGCGCGGCTCGGCCAGCCGCAGATGGCGCTGCGCCGGTACGCCAGGATCGTCGAGGTCCTCGACCGGGAGCTCGGCGTCACCGCTGCACCCGAGACGGTCGCCCTCGCTGAGGCGATCCGCCGCCGAGACGCCGTCTGACACCGTCTGACGCCTCCGGTCCGACATGTGGGTCCGGCTGGCGAGCCGGGCAGACGGGTACCGTTCGGCCATGACCGACGCCACCTCGGCCGATCACGTGCTCGTCCGCACGGCGGAGTCTCCCGGCGAGAGTGCCTTCGAGTGCCTCGACGGGTGCGGCCGGCAGATCGTGGTCCGCCACGACCCACCCGAGATCGTCGTGCTCGGCAAGGGCGACGCCCGCGCGCTCCACCGATGGGCGGACTTCGGGGTCGGATTCGCCGCGTCCGTCACCCAGGACTGAGCGCGCAGCGGGGGCGAGGCCGCAGCCTCGCCCCCACTCCAGCCAAGGGGAACATTGTCAGCGCACCAGGACGGCGGGGCCTTCTTGCAGCGCGCACAGCGACGTCGTGACGTTGCCGTTGTGATGAGTGAGGACCACGACCATCTTGAACACGTGGCTCTGGTCGTTCAGCGGATGCACCGACGGGTCGTTCGGGAAGGTGTTCGCGGGGACGATGATCGTCGCCGCGTAGTTCGTCTGACCAGGGGTGACGTTGACGAACTCGCCACCGACCCGACCCTCGAAGCCTCCGCCGAGGGACTCGGCGTAGAGGTCGACGTGCCACGTGCCGCCCAGCAGGCCGGCCGTGATCGGGTCGATGTCCCACTGGCAGTCGACCCGGAACTCGAGGCTGGCCTCGATGACGTCGGTCGGCACGCCGGCGTTGTCCTGCACGACGGCGGTGAACGTGCCGCTCGAGGTCAGGGGGTTCGGGAAGATGTGGATCTCTGCGGACATTGGTGTCTCTCTCTCGTCGTGATGGGGGGGAGCCGGTTCCGACCGGCGGGTGCATGGTGCACGGGCCCGCCAATCCGGCTCATAGCCGGCGCTTAACGCGCGCCACGCGCGGATGTATCCGGCGGGCCGCCTGGCGATCATCCTCGACGTGGCCGCTCACTACGCTGGAGCTCCTGGGGGTGGAGATGAAGGCCTTCGTCAGCTACGCCCGCAAGGACGAGGAGCAGGTGCGCCTGCTCCAGCACGATCTGGAGGAGCTGTGCGCGGTCCCGCCGTGGATCGACCGCGAGCTCGCGGGCGGCCAGCCGTGGTGGAACGAGATCCTGCACCAGATCCGCACCGCCGACGTGTTCGTCCTCGCCGCGAGCCGAAGCTCACTCGCGTCGGCGGCCTGCCTTGCCGAGCTGGAGTACGCCCTCGCCGCGCGACGGCACCTCCTCCCAGTGATGGTCGCCGACCTCGACCTGGCCACCGCACCCGACCCGATCCGTGGGACGCAGCTGATCGACTACCGCCAGCGGACCGCCGACGCTGCGATCCAGCTGGCGCGC